>NZ_JAMXRZ010000065.1 GCF_024124375.1 Klenkia sp. PcliD-1-E | reverse complement strand
CGGCAGCGGCGGCGTGCCCGCGGCCAGCAGGGTGCGCGGCAGCAGCCGCAGCACCACCCGGCGGACCCGGGCCGCCCGGCGTCCGCCCGCGGTCATCAGCCAGCCGGTGAACGCGGCCAGCCGGACCAGCGCCCGGGCGTGGGCGGCCCGCTCCCGGCCGTGGGTGTCCAGCAGCGCCTCGGGGGCTCCCGCCAGCACGGCGTCGACCTTCCAGGCCAGCTGGTGCACGTCCCGCAGCCCCAGCCCGAGGCCCTGGCCGATGAACGGTGGGGTCAGGTGCGCAGCGTCCCCGGCCAGCAGCACCCGACCCGACCGCCAGCGCCGCGCCACCCGGGCTCCGTAGGTGTAGTCGGTGGCCCGCACGACCGCGCAGTCCTGCGCGCCGAACCGGGCCAGCTCGGCAGGCAGGTCCAGCGGGTCCCCCGTCACCCGGAACTCGGCGCGGTAGCGCCCCCCGGACACCGGCATGAACGTCGCCGCCCGGTCGGGGTCGCAGACCTGCTGCACCCCGGGCCAGCCGGGCAGCGGGGCGGGTGCGACCAGGTCGACGACGTGCCAGCGGTCCGGGCGGGCCAGCTGCCGCCAGCGGGCGCCGACCGACCGGGCGACCACGGAGTGCGCGCCGTCGCAGCCCAGCACCACGTCGGCGGCCAGGACGGACCGGTCCGTCTCGACCTCCGCGCCGTGCCGGGTGCGCCGCACCCGCCGCACCTCGACCCCGGTCTCCAGCTGCACCCCGGCCGCGACGGCCGCACGGCGCAGCAGCAGCTCGACGTCGGGCTGGTGGAACATCGAGGCGGCACCGGGCTCGCGGGGGAACTCGGCCAGCACCCGGTGGTCGGCGTCCAGCAGCCGCAGCCCGGCCCCGGGCGCGCTGATCCGGGCGAACCCGTCGCCGACCCCGGCGTCGGCCAGCACCCGGCGCGCCTCGGCGTCCAGGTGCACCGCCCGCGGCAGCTCCGACGGGGCGGTCCGGCGCTCCAGGACCCGCACGTCGTGACCCCGGCGCGCCAGCAGCACCGCCGCGGTCAGCCCCACCGGCCCGGCCCCCACGACCACCACCCGCCCGCGCGTCACGGGACCTGGGCCACCCCCGCGGGGTGCCGGTAGACCAGCAGGGCGACGTCGTCCTCCTGGTCGTCCAGCAGCTGGTCGACCAGCACCGAGGCCAGCACGTCCGGCGACAGCGCCCGGCCCTCCACGACGGCGGTGACGGCGCGGGCGATGCCCTCGTCCAGCGCCTCGTGCCGGCGCTCGACCAGGCCGTCGGTGTAGAGCAGCAGGCTGTCCCCGGCGGTCAGCGCCACCTCCGTCTCGGGTCGGGCCAGCCCCGTGCGCACCGCCAGCGGCAGCGACTGGGCGCCGTCCAGCAGCCGGGTGGCGCCGTCGGCCCCGCCGAGCACGGCCGGCAGGTGGCCGGCGCTGCTGTACCGCAGCGTGCCTGCGCGGCGGTCGACCACCGCGCAGAAGACCGTGCTGCAGGCCGCGCCCGCGACCAGCTCGGCGAACCGGTCCAGCGCAGACAGCACCTGGGCCGGGCCGTTGGCCTCCAGCAGCAGCGCCCGGCCGGCGCTGCGCAGCTGGCCCATGACGGCGGCGGCCGGCAGGCCCCGGCCGACGACGTCGCCGACCACCACGCCGAACACGTCCTGCGCCAGCTCGACGACGTCGTACCAGTCGCCGCCTACCTCGAGGGCCCGGGCGGCAGGCTCGTAGCGGACGGCGAACCCGGCGGGCAGCTCGACCGGGCCGAGGATGGAGCGCTGCAGGGTCACCGACACCTCGACCGCCGCGCGGGCGACCTCGCGCTCGGCCTCGGCCCGCTCGGCGGACCGGCGGCGCTCGGCCTGGTAGGCCTGCGCGTCGGTGACCACCGCGGCCACCTGCCCGGCGACGAGCTCCAGGAAGGACAGGTAGTCCTCGTCCAGCCGCAGCTGGGGGGCCACCCCCGCGACCAGGACGCCGATCGGCGCGGACTGGCCCGCGACCACCAGCGGAATCGCGACGGCCTGGTCGACGTCGGCCGGCGTGAGCGCGTCCGCCCGCGGCGGGACCAGGCCGGGCAGCCGCTCGGCCAGGCCCCGGGTGACCTGCACCGTGCCGGTGCTGATCGCCTCCCACGCCCAGTCGGGCACCCCGCCGATCGGCAGCCGGGGGACCAGCGGGACGGGCGGTGGACCGGACTGCCAGGTGGTGGCCGCCAGGTGCGCCGACCGGCCGTCGGGGTCGAGCAGGTAGACCAGGCCGAACGGGACGTCGTCGGGTGCGCGGGCCAGGGCCGCCATCGCCGCGCTCGCGGCGCGGTCGGTGTCGCCGTGCCGGGCCGCGCCGACCTCGGCGAAGGCCTGCAGCGCGGTCAGCCGGCGGGCCCCGAGCACCCGGCCCGTGGTGTCGCTGGTGGTGTTGAGCACCCCGACCACCCGGCCGTCGGGGTCGGTGATCGGCGAGTACGCGAAGGTGAACCAGGTCGCCTCGTCGAAGCCGTGCCGGTGCATGAGCAGCGGGAGGTCGACGTCGTAGGTGGCGGTGCCGGCCAGCACGCCGTCCAGCCGGCCGCGGATGGTCGGCCACAGCTCGGCCCACACCTGCGCGCACGGCCGGCCCATCGCCGCGGGGTGCTTGTCACCGAGGATCGGGGCGTAGCCGGCGTTGTAGACCATGACCAGCTCCGGACCCCACATGACCAGCATGGGGAACGGGTTGTTCAGGCAGATGCCGACCGCGGCGCGCAGCGACTCCGGCCAGGTGCTCACCTCCCCGAGCGGGGTGGCGGCCCAGTCGGTGGCCAGCACGACCTCGCGGATCCCGTCGTCCAGACCCGGCGTGAACAGGGTCGCGGTCTTCTCGGCCACCCGTCCCCCTCGTCCCCGGCCCCCGGGTCCCGCGAGCTGACCCGATCATGCCGCACCCCTCCGACAGCGGCAGGTCACCGCCCGGGTCGGGTCACGCCGGTACGGCGGGCTCCGCGGCGGGGGTCCGGGCGGGGGTCCGAGCGGGGACGCTGTCGGGGGCGAGCAGCGCGGCGGCCTGCACCAGCGGCACCGGCTTGGACCACAGGTAGCCCTGGCCGTAGGTCGCGCCGGCGGCGGTGAGCCAGGCGGCCTGCTCGGGGCCCTCCACGCCCTCGGCGACGGTGGTCAGGTGCAGCGACTGGCCCATGGCGATGATCGCCTCGGCCAGGGACGCGCCCTGCTCGTCGCCGACGACGTGGTCGACGAAGGACTTGTCCACCTTGAGCACGTCGACCGGGAGGTCCCGCAGGTAGGACAGCGAGCTGTAGCCGGTGCCGAAGTCGTCGATGGCGATGCGGATGCCGGTGGCCCGCAGCGTCGCCAGCAGCGGCGCGACCACGTCGGCACCGGCCAGCAGGGAGGTCTCGGTGATCTCCAGGACCAGCTGCTGCGGGGGCAGGCCGCTGTCGGCGAGCGCGTCGGCGACCAGCTGCACGAACCCGGGGTCGGTCAGCTGGGCCACCGCGACGTTGACCGACATGGCGATCGGCGGGTGGTCGGGCCGCTGGAGGGCCACCGCCGCGCGGCAGGCCTCCTGCAGCACCCAGGTGCCCATCGGCACGATCAACCCGGACTCCTCGGCCAGCGGCACGAAGTGCACCGGGGGCACCAGCCCGCGCTCGGGGTGCTGCCAGCGCACGAGCGCCTCGAACCCGTGGACGGTGGGCGCGGCACCCTCGTCGGCGAGGGTGATGGTGGGCTGGAAGTGCAGCACCAGCTCGCCCTCGGCCAGCGCCCGCTCCAGGTCGGCGCGCAGCTGCAGCCGCTCCAGCGCCGCCGAGTGCAGGGAGGGCTCGTAGACCGCGGTGCCGTGCTTGCCGCCGTCCTTGGCCAGGTACATGGCCACGTCTGCGTGCTGCAGCAGCTCCTCGCCGGTGACCCCCTCGACCAGCGCGTCGGCCAGCCCGATGCTGGCGCCGATGTGGATGACGTGGTCCTCGACCAGCACCGGTGCGGCCAGCCACTCGTGCACCCGGTCGGCCACCTCGCGGGCGCCGTCCAGGCCGGTGTCCTCCAGCAGCAGGGCGAACTCGTCGCCGCCGAGCCGGGCCACGGTGTCGCCCTCGCGGGCCACGGTGCGCAACCGGGTGGCCACCTCGACCAGCAGCTGGTCACCCACGGCGTGGCCGAGCCGGTCGTTGACGTCCTTGAAGTCGTCGAGGTCGCACAGGACGACGGTCAGCTCGCGGTTGCCGCGGCGGCGCAGCGCGTGGCCGAGCCGGTCGGCGAACAGGCCGCGGTTGGACAGCCCGGTCAGCGGGTCGTGCAGCGCCTGGTGGGTCAACTGGCCCTGCAGCTCGACCCGCGCGGTGACGTCGCGCAGGGTCAGCACGAGGCCCCCGACGCCGGGGTCGTCGAGCAGGTTGGTGAAGGTGCCCTCGACGTGCACGGTGCGCCCGTCGGGCCGGGCCAGCCGGAAGCCGATCTCGGCGTCGCCGTCCGGTCGGGCGTCCAGGAGCGCGACCAGCGGTTCGGCGTCGCTGCCGAGCACGCGCTCGTGCAGCCGGGAGCCCAGCAGCTCCGCGACGGGGACGTCGAACATGCCGGCGGCGGAGTCGGTGGCGTAGGAGACCCGGCCGTCGGTGCCGAGCACGACGATGACGTCGGCGCTGCGGCGCACCAGGCTGGCCAACCGGCCCTCGCTGGCGACCAGCGCGGCCTGCTCGGTGACCTCGGCCTGCAGCCGGCGGTGCCGGGAGACCAGGCGGCGGAACCAGACCATCCAGCCCACCGAGGCGATGACCAGCATGCCGCCGTAGGCGAGGCCGGCCTGCACCTGCAGGGCGGTGCCGTGGCCGGCCAGGTCGTCGGCGAGCGCGGAGACGGCGGGGAGGGCGTCGGCGGGGGCGGCACCGGTCGCGTCGCGGAGCAGCTGCACCTGGTCCTCGTCCCCACCGGCCGCGGCGAGCTGCCCGGCGAGCGCGGGGAGGTCGGCGGTGTCGCCGGCCCGCAGGGACCCCACGGCCTGGGCGACGACGGCGCGCTGCTCGGCCACCGGCGCCGACCGGGCGTAGACCCCGAAGAGGAGCACGAACTCCACGCCGATGACGGCCAGCGTGCCGAGCAAGGTGAGCAGGACGCGCCACCGCGACGCCCGCGGGGCCGTCGGCCCTCCCCCGTGCTGGTCCATCGTGCCTCCGTCCGGACCCCGTGCGGGTCCTCGCAGAGACGTTCGGCACCGGACCGGCGGTGCTTGACCAGGGCAGGGACGTCTGACCCGGCAGGGTGAGGTGGACCACGGTGTGTGGATCGTGCGCGACGGGGGTAGCCACGGCGCACCCGCGGTCGCCGAGCAAGGGCGGTCGCCACACGTCAGGAGTGCAGCACCATGGGCATCATCGGCTTCCTGGTCTTCGGGTTGGTCGTCGGCGCCGTCGCCCGGCTGATCAAGCCCGGCAAGCAGAACCTCTCGATCCTCGCGACCCTCGGTCTCGGCGTCGTCGGCTCGCTGATCGGTGGCGTCGTGGCCACCGCGCTCGGCACCGGCAGCTTCACCGAGCTGAACATCCTCGGCGCGATCGTGGCCATCGTGGCCGCCGTGCTGCTGATCGGTGTCGCCGAGTCGGTCACCGGGCGCAAGGCCGTCCGTCGCTGACCTCCTGAGCCCGACGGCCCCGGACGCGTGCTGGCGTCCGGGGCCGTCGCGCGTCCGGGGTCGGTGACCCCGTCACGGATCGGTGACACGGATCCCTGGACCGTGACGTCGTCGCAGGTGAGAGCCGTGGTTGCACGGGGCAACATGGTGGTCATGACCAACCCGACGAAGCGCCTGGCCCTGCCCGTGCTCCTCGCCGCCGGGGTCCTCACCAGCGCCTGCTCGTTCAGCGGGGGCACCGAGGACGCCGCAGCCGCGACCAGCAGCGCCAGCCCCTCTGCCAGCACCCCCGCCACCACCTCGGCCGCCGCGTCGAGCTCGGCGCCCGCCCCCACCGCGACGTCGGCGTCCTCGGTGCCCGCGGCCACCGCCGCACCCGAGCCCAGCGGCGCCGACCCGACGACGACGGGCGGACCCGACCGGTGCCACACCAGCGAGCTCACCGGCTCCCTCTCCGAGGGCGACGCCGCGGCGGGGAACCGCTACGCGACCCTCACCCTGACCAACACCGGCGGGGAGGTCTGCACGGTCTACGGGTACGGCGGCCTCGGGCTCGTCGGCCAGGACGGCAGCTCCGTGCCGAGCCAGCAGATCCGGGTCGACAGCCCGGCCCCCCGCACGGTGACCCTGCAGCCGGGGCAGGCCGTCTCGGCCACCCTGCACTGGGGCGCGGTCGCCACCGGCCCCGAGCCCACCAGCGGCCAGTGCGAGCCCACCCCGGCCCGCCTCACGGTCATCCCCCCGAACGAGACCGACGCCCTCTCGGTGACCTGGACCTCCGGCCCGGTCTGCGACTTCGGCCACATCGAGCAGACCGCCTACGCCGCGGCCTGAGCAAGCCGCGCACCGCGGCGGGTCAACCCTCGTGAGCGCCCCTCCCTCCGCGCTGTACCGCGGGGGCAGGGGCGCCGAGGTGGGTTGACCCGGCCCTCAGCAGGGCAGCGTGAGCCGGACCAGGGTGCCGCTGCCGACGCGGCTGTCGGCGTGGACGTGGCCGCCGTGGCGCTCGACGACGGCGCGCACCAGCGGCAGCCCCAGGCCGCTGCCGGGGACCGCCCGGGCCGAGGGCGAGCGGTACATCTCCTCCCACACCTGCGGCAGCTCCTCGGGCGGGATGCCCTGGCCGGTGTCGGCGACCTCGACGACCACCTCGCCACCGGCCTCCCGCGCCCGGACCTCGACCCGGCCGCCCGGCGGGGTGTACTTCAGCGCGTTGTCCAGCAGGTTGGCGACCGCCAGCGACAGCAGGTCGGCGTCACCGGGCACCGGCGGCAGCGGCCAGGGCGCCCGGGGCAGGTCCACCGCGATCTCCCGCTCGGCCGCGCCGGGGAGGTCGCGGGCGACGTCCACCATCTCCTCGATGAGGTCGGTGAGGTCGACCGGACGGCGGTCGATGCGCGCGCTCTCGATGTCGGCGATCTTGCGCAGGTCGGTGGTCAGCCGGGAGAGCCGCAGCACCTGCTCCTCGATGGTCCCGACCGCGGCGTCCTGCGCGGGGTCGGCGATGGCGGCGAGGTTGGCGGTGGCCGCGCGCATGGCGGTCAGCGGGTTCTTCAGCTCGTGGTCCAGCCGGGACAGCAGCAGCCTCCGGTCCTGCCCGGTCTCGGCGGTGCGCGCGGCGAGCCGGCGGCCCCACGCCCGGTCGCGCAGCGCCGCCGTCCCCACCCCGACGACGGCGACCAGCGACAGAGCGGCCCCGGCGGCCAGCGCCCAGTCGCCGGGCAGCGCGCTGAGGTACAGCCGCTGCCCGGGCAGCCGGCCCGACCGCCCGAGGACGGCGAGCACCACCCCGGCGGCCAGCGGCAGCAGTGCGGCGACCCAGAGCAGGGTGCGGCGCATCAGCCGGCCTCGACGGGCCCGGCGAACCGGTAGCCCTCGCCGGGGACGGTGACCACCAGCTGCGGGTCGCCGGAGTCGTCCTCCACCGCCCGGCGCAGCTCGGCGACGCGGGTGTCCACGGTGCGCGTGCTGGTATGGAAGGACCAGCCCCACACCTCCTCGAGCAGCCGCTCGCGGGAGACGGTCTCGCCGGGGTGGGTCATCAGGTAGCCCAGCAGGGTGGTGGCCCGCGGGGTGAGCACCACCTCGGCGCCGTCCCGGAACACCCGCTGGGAGGCCCGGTCGAGCTCCAGCACCCCGCTGCGCAGCCGGTGCGCGGACGCCAGCGACGGGCCGGCGGCCGGCGTGCCGCGGCGCAGCACCGCCCGGATGCGGGCGACCAGCTCGTGCGGGTCGAACGGCTTGTTCAGGTAGTCGTCCGCACCCTCCTCCAGCGCCATGGCCCGCTCGCCGGACTCGCCGACCTGGGTGAGCAGGATGATCGGCACCGTGCTGCCGCCCTGGCGCACCTCGCGCAGCACCGACCGGCCGTCGCGGCCGGGCATGAGGACGTCGAGCACCACCAGGTCGGGGCGGTCGGCGCCGATCCGGGCGAGCGCGGCGTCGCCGTCGCCGGCCACCACGACCTGGAAGCCCGAGCGCTGCAGGAAGGGCGCGAGGTTGTCGGTGATGGCCGCCTCGTCGTCGACCAGCAGGACCGTCGTCACGCCCCTACCCCAGCAGACGCGTCAGCGCCGGGCCCACCTCGGTCACCGACCGGACCGGTTCCGCCCGGCCGGCGCCCCGGGCGGCCAGGGCCCGGGCGGCCTCCTCGGCGGGCCCGGTGGGCAGCGGGCAGAGCACGTGCAGCCGGTCGATGCCGGCCAGCGCGGACACCGGCGGGTCGCCGGCGGTGTGCAGGCAGTCCGAGAGCAGGACGACGACCCGCTCGTCGACGACGGCCGGGGCCAGCTGCCGGGACGCGGCCCGCAGGGCGGCGGCGAGGTCGGTCATCCCGTGCCCGCGCAGGGAGACCAGCCGGCCGACCAGCTCCTCCGGCGGCACCGGCCGGCCCAGCGGCTGCAGCTCGGTGACCTCCCCGGCGAAGCTCAGCACGCTGGTGGTCAGCTTCTCGTCGGCGGCGAGCACCACACCGGCGGCGGCGACCGCGGCGATGGCCACGCCCAGGCCCTGCATCGAGCCCGAGGCGTCGACCACCAGGCAGGCGGCGCGGCGGTGACCGGTCCAGGTCCGGGTGACCAGGTCCTCGGCGGCCGGCGGCCACTCACCGGTCCAGCGGTCCAGGGTGCGGTCGAGGTCCAGGTCGCCGTCCGCGCGGCGGTTCGCGACCAGCCGCCGGGTGCCGCGGGATCGGGTGGAGCCGACCCGCGCGACCTGCACGAACACCCGCCGGGCCAGCCGGTGCGCCGCGGCGCGCAGCTCCCGGTCGGTGGCCCGGCCCAGGTCGGCGAGCATCGCGGCGGCGGCGTCGGGGTCGGTGGCGAGCAGGTCGGAGAACGCGCCCTCGTCGAGCTCGCCGGCCTCGGGGCTGACCTGGCTGAACTGCTCGTGGGCGCGGGCGAGCTCCGCCCGCGGGGTGGACCTGTCGCGCTGGGAGCGGGTGCGGTCGCGGTGGGACGGCGCGGCCTGGTCGGGGCCCGCAGGCTGCTGCGCCTGCGGGCCCTCACCTTTTCCCGGCTGCTCCTCCGGCTCGTCGTCCTCCGGCCCCGGCGGCGGTGCCTCGGCGGGCCATGCGTCGTCCAGGATCTGGTCGAGCACGGCCTCGGGGGTGCGGTCGACGCCGTCGGCGACCTTGATCCGCCCCGAGAGCGCGGCGTGCGCGGCGTCCCGGACGGTCTCCCGGCCGTCGGCCAGCTGCTCGCCGCGCATCCGCAGCAGCCCGGCCAGCAGCAGCACCAGGTCGTTGGCCCCCCGGACCGAGGAGCCGGTGCGCAGGTCCCGGTGCACGCGGGTGGCCCGGACCAGCTGCACGGCGAGGGACACCAGCGCCGGGTCGGCCGAGGTCACCTGGGCGACGATTGCGCGCTCGGCGTCGGCGTCCTGGTAGCCCAGCACCACCCGGCACATGCGGTCGGCGATGGCCTGCCCGACCCGGGCGGTGCCGATGGCGTCGAAGGGGTTCATCGCGGCGATCAGCCGGAACCCGGCGGCCGCACGCACCCGGCCCAGCCGGGGGACGGCGATCTCGCCCTCGGTGAGCACCGTGATGAGGACGTTGAGGGTCTCCTCGGGGATGCGGTTGAGCTCCTCGAGGTAGAGCAGCCCCGACCCGCGCATGGCGGTGAGCAGCGGGCCGTCGGTGAAGCTGCCCGGCACGTAGCCCTCGGCCATCACCGCGGCCGGGTCGTACTGGCCGACCAGCCGGGCCGGGGTCAGCTCGGCGTTGCCCTCGACGAAGACGACCTCGGTGCCCACCTCGGCGGCGATCGCGCGCAGCAGCGTGGACTTCCCGGTGCCCGGCGGGCCCTCCAGCACCACGTGCCGGTCGGTCTGCAGGGCCACGGTGAGGACCTCGCGCTCGCGGCGCAGCCCGATGACGTCCATGGCCGGATCCTGCCCGCCCGGTGACGCCGGTCACCCGGCGGGGTCCACCTCCAGGGTGGTGGGCCCGAGCCGGAGGACGCCGTCGGTCAGCGGCCGGCAGCGCACCCCGCCCCGTCCCCGCATGCCCCGGTGCGCACCGGGGGCCAGGACGACGTCCATCCAGCGGCACGGGTTCGCTGCCCGGCCGCCGAGCAGGGTGACCCCGCCCAGGGTGAAGGTGCGTCCGCGCAGCGCCTCGACGTCCGCGCCGCGCAGCACCACGTTGCGCCGCGCCAGCAGCGGGTCGAACGCCGGCACGCCCAGCTCGGCGGCCAGGTCCTCCAGCGACTCGACCGCCAGCACGGTGACCGACGCGTCGCGGTGCGCGGGCCGGCCGGCGTAGCGGTCGCCGACGACGCCGAACCCGGCCCGCACGTGGAGCTCCGCGCGGCGGTCTGCGGCCTGCTCGGGGACCCCCGTGCCGGGCCGGCCTGCGTAGCGGTGCCCCGGCGACGCCATCATCGCCACGACCTCCACCTGCACCCCGCCAGTGCACCAGAGGGCCGGGGGCCCCCGCACGACGTAGGGTCGGTGCACCCCTGACACGGGCCACGCGAACCGATCGGGACGGAGGAGCATGACCGGCCTCCCCGAGTCGACACCGCTGCCCGCGGAGTCCGACCCCGCCTTCGAGCGGTTCGTCCGGCTGGTGCGCAGCACCCTCGGCGTGCCGGTCGCGCTGGTCTCGCTGGTCTCCCGGAAGGAGCAGGTGTTCCCGGGGGCGGCCGGCCTGCCCGAGCCCTGGCAGACCGACCGCAGCACCCCACTGAGCCACTCCTTCTGCCAGTACGTGGTGGTGACCGGCGAGCCGCTGGTGGTCGCCGACGCCCGTGACCACCCGCTGGTGCGCGACAACCTGGCCATCCCCGACCTGGGCGTGGTGGCCTACGCGGGCATGCCGCTGCGCATGGACGGCACCGTGGTGGGCTCGCTGTGCGCCATCGACGGCGAGCCGCGGTCCTGGTCCGAGCAGGACCTGGCCGTGCTGCGCGACCTGGCCGACGCCTGCAGCTCCGAGCTCACCCTGCGCAGCACCCAGGACCGCAACGCGGCGATGACCGCCCGGCACGCCGCCGACGAGGCGCGGTGGTCGCTGGCCATGGACGCCGGCCAGGTCGGCAGCTTCGACTGGTACCTGCCCGAGGACGTGCTCACCTGGGACGACCGCCTGCTGGAGATCTTCGGGATGACCGAGGAGTCCTTCGGCGGCACCATCGGGGCGTTCAACGAGGCGGTGCACCCGGCCGACTCCGACCGGGTCGGCCAGGCCATCCAGCGGGCGCTGGACACCCTCGGGTTCTACGAGGCGGAGTACCGCATCCTGCTGCCCGACGGCGGCACCCGCTGGGTGCAGGCCCGCGGGCACGCGCTGCCCGGCCCCGGCGGTGACGCCGAGCGGCTGATCGGCGTCGCCTACGACACCACCGCGGTGCACGACGGCGAAGCCCGCACCTCCCGGGTGCTGGAGGCGATGCCGACCGGCTACCTCTCCCTGGACCGCGAGTGGCGGTTCACCGTGGTCAACAGCGCCGCCGAGCAGCTGCTGGGCAGCAGCCGCGACCACCTGCTGGGCCGCAGCGTCTACGAGGCCTTCCCCGACACCGTCGGCGGGGAGTTCGAACGGGCCTACCGGACCGCCGTCGAGACCGGGGAGCCGCAGACCGTCGAGGCCTACTACCCGGCCCCCCTCGAGGCCTGGTACGAGGTGCTGTGCTGGCCCTCCCCCGACGGTCTCAGCCTGTTCTTCACCGACACCACCGAGCGGACCCGCACCGTGCACCGCGCCGAGGCCGCCGCCGCACGGTTGGCGATGCTGGCCGCCGTCGCCCGGTCGCTGGTCGACACCGCCGACGTCCCCGACGCGGTCGCCGACCTGCCCCGGCTGATCGTGCCCGTGCTCACCGACGGCTGCGTGGTGACCCTGCTGAGCGAGGACGGCCGCCCGCGCGACGTCGGCTCATGGCACGTCGACCCGGTCCAGCGGTCGGCGCTGCAGCGCTGGACCCGCACCCGGATCGCAGCGCAGACGCTGACCTCGCCGTTGGCGCGCGTCCTCACCAGCGGCGAGGCGGTGCGCACCACCACGGCCGAGGTGCGGGCCACCCTGGCCGAGGGCGAGGCCCGCGACCTGCACGACCAGCTGACCGCCACCGACGTCCTGGTGCTGCCCGTGCTCGGCCGCGACCGCGTACGCGGCGCGCTCACGCTGTACACCGGGCCCGGGCGCCGGCCCGACCCCGACGACGAGGCCACCGCGCGCGAGATCGCCGACCGCGTCGGCCTCGCGCTGGACAACGCCGCGCTGCTGCTGAGCCAGTCGCAGGTGGCCGAGGGCCTGCAGCGCAGCCTGCTCACCGAGCCGCCGTCCCCGGAGCACACGGAGATCGCGGTGCGGTACGTGCCGGCCGCGGAGTCGGCCAAGGTGGGCGGTGACTGGTACGACGCGTTCATCCAGCCCGGCGGCACGACCATGCTGGTCATCGGGGACGTCGTGGGCCACGACATCGAGGCCGCCGCGGCCATGGGACAGCTGCGCGGCCTGCTGCGCGGCATCGCCGCCTACAGCGACGCCGGCCCGGCCGAGGTGCTGCGCGGCCTGGACTCCGCGATGGACGCGCTGGCGGTGTCCACCCTGGCCAGCGCCGCGGTGGCCCGGTTCGAGCAGACCGCGGATGAGCGGGCCCGCGGGCTGACCCGGATGGTGTGGTCCAACGCCGGGCACCTGCCGCCGGTCGTGGTGCACCCCGACGGCGCGATCGCGGTGCTGTCCGACCGCCGGAACAACCTGCTGCTGGGGGTGGACCCCGATACGGAGCGCACCGAGCGGGTGACCACCCTGCAGCGGGGGTCGACCATCCTGCTGTTCACCGACGGCCTGGTCGAGCGGAGGGCCAGCAACCTCGACGACGACATGGCCCGGCTGCAGGACGCCGTCGCCGACCTCGCGGGGGCCGAGCTGGACGCGCTGTGCGACGGGCTGGTCGGCCGCCTGGTCGACGGCCGCAACGACGACGACATCGCGCTGGTCGCGGTCCGGCTGCACCCGCAGACCGCGACGCCGGTCCAGCCCGCCGTCGGCGGCAGCCGCTCGGTCTCCCGGGTCATCGCCAGGTAGCGGCGCCTGGTCAGAACTCGTACCGCACGACCACCCGGCGCAGCGACGGCACGTGCACGACCCGGTAGCCGGCCGCGAGGAACACCTTGAGCTCGCCCACGTGCAGCTCTCCCCAGGGCACGTCCTTCCCCGGCGGCGGCTTCATCGGGTAGGCCTCGACCACCCCGGCGCCGGCGTCGCGGGCCAGCGGGACGGTGCCGGCGGCCAGCGCCCGCATCACGCCCCGCCGGCGGTGCCCGGCCCGGGTGACGAAGCAGGTCACCGCCCAGACCCGGGGGTCGGCGCGGTCCTCCTGCCGGCCGTGCCAGGTCGTCTTCCGCAGGTACCCGTGGTCGGCGCGCGGGGCGACCGAGCACCAGCCGACCGGTTCGCCGTCCTCGCGCGCGAGCAGCCCGTGGCCCTCGGCGAGCTGGTCGCGCAGCAGCTCGCGGCGGCCCTCGACGTCGTCGGAGTGCTGCTCGTACCAGCCCAGCCGGTACCCCTGGCACTGGCAGCGCGCGGCCTGCCCCCGGGCGCCCAGCACGGCCTGCACGTCGTCGAAGGAGGACGCGTCGACCGGCGAGACGGTGAGGGCCACGGCGGGCTACCGGTCGGCCGTCGCGTGGATCGGGCCGCTGGCGCCGGTCAGCCGCTCCCCGGACCCGCCCCAGCGGCCGGCGATGATCTCCGCGGCGATGCTGATCGCGGTCTCCTCCGGGGTGCGGGCGCCCAGGTCCAGGCCGATCGGGCTGGACAGCTTCGCCAGCTGCACCTCGGTGAGGCCGGCCTCGCGCAGCCGCTCCAACCGCTCGTCGTGCGTGCGCCGGGAGCCCATCGCGCCGACGTAGGCGACGTCGAGGTCGAGGGCCACCTCCAGCAGCGGGACGTCGAACTTCGGGTCGTGGGTCAGCACGCAGAGCACCGTCCGCTCGTCGATGCGCCCGGCGTCGACCTCCGTCCGCAGGTAGCTGTGCGGCCACTCCACGACGACCTCGTGCGCGTCGGGGAAGCGGCGCTTCGTGGCGAAGACCGGCCGGGCGTCGCAGACGGTCACCCGGTAGCCCAGGAAGGCCCCGACCCGGGCGACGGCCGCGGCGAAGTCGATGGCGCCGAAGACGACCATCCGGGCCGGCGGGGCGAAGGAGGAGACGAACAGGGTCAGCTCGTCGCCGCGCCGCTCGCCGTCGTGGCCGTAGGTCATGGTGGCGGTGCGGCCGGCGGCGAGCATGCCGCGGGCGTCGGCGGTGACGGCGTCGTCCAGCCGCTGCGAGCCCAGGGTGCCCGAGGTGCGGTCGTTCCAGATGACCAACCGGTGGCCCAGCCGGTCGTCGGGACCCCGGACCACCGTGACGGTGCAGACCGGCTCGTGGGCGGCCACCGAGTCGGCGATGTCGCCCAGCTCGGGGAAGCTCTCGCGGTCGACCTTCTCGACGTAGACGTCGAGGATGCCACCGCAGGTCAGGCCGACGGCGAAGGCGTCGTCGTCGCTCACGCCGTAGCGCTCCAGGGTCGGCGCCCCGGAGGCGACGACGTCCTTGGCCTCCTCGTAGACCGCGCCCTCGACGCAGCCGCCGGACACGCTGCCCACCGCGGTGCCGTCGGGGCCGACCAGCATCGACGCCCCGGCCGGGCGGGGCGCGGAGCGCCAGGTGGCGACGACGGTGCCCATGCCGACGGTCTCCCCCGCCCGCCACCAGCCCACCAGGTCCTCCAGGACATCACGCATTCTCGATCACCCCTGCCAGTTCCTCGAAGGCCGCGAGGCTGTGCCCGGCGACGAAGTGGTCAACCGCGGGGAGGGCCGCCTGCATCCCGCCGGTCAGCGGCTCGTACCCGGCGCGGCCCTTGTGCGGGTTCACCCAGACCACGCTGTGCGCCAGCCGGTGCAGCCGGCCCATCTGCTCGGCCAGCAGCTCGGTCCCGCCCCGCTCCCACCCGTCGCTGCACAGCACGACGACCGCGCCGCGGGCGGTGCCGCGCTGGCCCCACCGGTCGAGGAAGGCCTTGAGCACCTCGCCGATGCGGGTGCCCCCCGACCAGTCGGGGATGGCGTGGCCGCTGGCGGCCAGCGCCTTGTCCGGGTCGCGCAGCCGCATCTCGCGGGTGACCCGGGTGAGCCGGGTGCCGATGGTGAACACCTCGGTGGACGCCGGCCGCGCCCGGACCGCGGCGTGCGCGAACCGCAGCAGGGCGTCGGCGTAGGGGCTCATCGACCCCGACACGTCGACCAGCAGGACCACCCGGCGCGGGCGGGGGCGGGGCCGGCGGCGGCGCAGCGAGGTGATCTCCCCGCCGTCGTGCAGGGCGTGCCGGATGGTGCGGGCCATGTCGACCCCGCCGTGGTGGTCGGGGCGGCGGCGCCGCGAGGGCCGCATCGGCGCCGCGGGCACCAGGAGGGCGAACAGCCGGCGCAGCTGGTCCCGCTCGGCGACGGAGAGCTCGGAGACGTCACGGCTGCGCAGCACCTCGGCCTCGCTGGCCGCGGCCTTCAGATCGGGGGCCTCCTCCTCGGTGTCGGTGCCCCCGCCGTCGGTGGCCCCGAGCGGCGCGGACTCGGCCAGCCGCTGTTCCTGCCGGGTGTTCGTGCGGCTGGCACGCGGTGCCTCCCCGGCGAAGTAGGCGTTGAACGCGGCCTCGTAGCGGTCGAGGTCGTCGGGGCTCCCGCACAGGGTGAGCCGGCCGGCCCAGTAGACGTCACCGGGGTCGAGCACGTCGAGGTACGCCACGGCGGCGAGCATCGCCTCGACCCGGTCGGGGGAGGCAGCCACACCGGCGTGCCGGAGCGTGCGCGCGAAGCCGAGCACGACCTCGACGACGTCCCGCTGCGGCCGGTCGGCGGCGGCGGCGAAGGCCAGGGACGTCATCCGAACAGCGCGCCCCGGGTGAGCGCGTGCACCCGGTCGGTGTCCTCGCGGTACTTCAGCACCGCACCCAGGGTGCGGGCGGCGGTGTCGGGGTCGAGCTCGCGGGCACCGAGGGTGTGCAGCGCCGTGGCCCAGTCCATCGCCTCGGCGATCCCCGGGGGCTTGAGCAGGTCCAGGCTGCGCAGCTTCGCCGTCGCCCGGGCGACCTGGCGGGCGAGGTCCTCGGTGACCTGGGGCAGCCGGCTGCGCAGGATCGCCACCTCGCGCTCGAAGTCGGGGTGCTCGAGCCAGTGGTAGAGGCAGCGCCGTTTGAGCGCGTCGTGCACCTCGCGGGTGCGGTTGGAGGTCAGCACCACCAGCGGCGGCACCTCGGCCCGCACGGTGCCGAGCTCGGGGATGGAGATGGTGAAGTCGCTGAGCAGCTCGAGCAGGAACGCCTCGAACTCGTCGTCGGCGCGGTCGACCTCGTCGACCAGCAGCACGCTCGGGGCGTCCTCGAGGGCCTGCAGCAGCGGGCGGGCGAGCAGGAAGCGCCGGTCGTAGAGCCCGGACTCCAGGGTCGCGGTGTCCCCGCCCTGACCGGCGGCCTCGGCGGCGCGCAGGTGCAGCAGCTGGCGCCCGAAGTCCCAGTCGTACAGCGCCTGGCTGGCCTCCAGGCCCTCGTAGCACTGCAGCCGGTACATCGGCCGGCCGGTGACCTGGGCCAGCGCGTGGGCCAGGGCGGTCTTGCCCACCCCCGCCTCGCCCTCCAGGAACAGCGGCCGGTGCATGGCCAGCGCCAGGTAGGCCGCGGTGGCCAGTCCCTCGTCGGGCAGGTAACCGGTGGCCTCCAGCGCCGCGGACAGCTCCCGGGGGTCGGCCGGGGCCGGGGCGGCCGGGCGGGGCGGGGCGGCTGTGGGCTGGCTCACCGGCCCACTTTCCCACGCACCGCACGGGCACGCGTTGCAGACCGTTGCACCACCCTCCACCGGTGCGCGGGAGGTGGTCGCGCGAGGATGACCACGACCGCGCCCACCGACCGGCAGGAGCCGCCCCGTGATCGTCGCCGTGACCTACCGCTACACCGAGGACACCGCCCTGCGCGACGAGGTCCGCCCCGAGCACCGCGAGTTCCTGCGCGGGCTGGCCGACGCCGGGTCCCTGCTGCTGTCCGGCCCGTTCGGCGCCGGCGCCCCGGCCGGTGCGCTGCTGGTGTTCCGGGCCGAGGACGAGGCGCAGGTGCAGGGCTGGCTGGACGCCGACCCGTTCGCCGTCCGCGGGGTGGTCGCCGGCACCACCGTGGCCGAGTGGGACCCGGTGCTCGGCTCGCTGACCGGGGCGCTCTGAGCACCGACCCGGGCGCGTCCGGGCCCGTCGTCCGGCCCGGCCCGGTGCGCTGGCTCTGGTACGCCCTGGGCGGCGGGCTGCCCGAGCGGCACCGCAGCTGGGTGCTGCACGACACCACCACCCGCACCTGGGCGCTGCGGCACGTGCTGCGCGCGATGGTGCAGCTGGCGATCCCGATCGCGCTCGTGCTCACCCTGGTCCCGGGGCCGTTCTGGATCCGGGGCATGGCGGCGCTCGGCGGGGTCGCGCTCGGCCTGATCTTCTCGCTGGCCTACATGCCCGAGACCACCGAGCACCGGCTGGTCAAGGCCGGGTACCCGGCGGGGACGGCGCAGGCCGCGCACGAGGCGGCGCAGAAGCAGCGGCAGGCCGCGGAGTCCGCCCGCAAGCGCGCGGCGGCGGCCAGGCGCGCGGAGCGCTACCGCAACCGCTGACCCCGCCCGCGCCCCCCGTCCCGGCGGCGGGCGGTCACAGCGCCGCGGGGGTCCACTCGCTGGAGTACGCCAGCCCGGAGCGCACGAAGAGCTGGGTGACCGGGCAGCGGCGCTCGGTCTCGGCCTTGAGCCGGTCGAAGGTCGGGCCGTCGGCGTCGGTCGCCACCGTGGCGCGCACGGTGACGGCGTCGAAGTTCGCGTTGCCGTCCTCGCCGCCGACCATCACCGCGGTGTCCAGGTCGCCCTGCACGTCGAAGGTCCAGGAGCCGAGGGTGACGCCGAGCTCCTTGGCCACGATCGAGGCGGTGATCTGGTTGCACGAGGTCAACGCACCCAGCACGTAGGACAGCGGGCTGGGCTTGGCGTCCGCGCCGCCGAAGGCCGGGTAGGTGTCGACGTCGAAGACGTGGCCGGCGTCGCCGCCGACGGTGACGGACTGGCCGACCCCGGTCCCCTCCGCGTGGTTGGTGAACGGGACGACGGTCGCCTTGGGACGGGTAGGCACGGTGGATCCCCTCGATCAGGCAGGCCCGCACCGGCGGGGCCCGCGCTTGCGACTGCCCTGCGCAGCCGCCCGGTCGTCACCCGGAGCACCCCATCGCGGTGGAAGGGTTGCCGGCCAGCGAGCCGGGGCTTGGCGCTGGCGCTCATGACCTGGCCCGAGCGTGTCATGTCGTGCACAACCCAGCAACGCCGAACGGCACGGTGTGGTCCAGATCGCACTGCGAGCGCCTTCCCGCCGACCGGTCGCGGCCACGGCATGATCAGCGGGTGCAGGGGACCCGGGAGGCGACGACGGCGCGGCTGCGGCCGCTGCTGCGCGCGGTGCACGAGGCGCTGGTCGCCGGGGTCGCGGTCAGCGCGCAGATCCACCGGCAGCACGGCTGGCAGCGCGCCGCCGACCCGCACCTGGACCGGCAGCTGGTCCGCCGGCACGCCATGGAGCAGCTGCTGCCGTGGGCGGCGTCGGTCGGCGAGCAGCTGACCTTCGACGTCGGCGACAACGCCGGGGAGAACCTGGGCCTGCCGATGAGCGGGCTCATCGTGACCACCGAGGCCGACGTGGTCCGCATCTGGTACTCCGAGGACGGCGAGCTGCCGCCGGCCGACACCGCCGCGCTGCGCACCTTCTACGCGCAGGCGCCGACCACCCAGCTCGCGCTGGACGGCGCGCCCCCGGTCGGCAACCACCTGGCGCTGCTGTGGGCCGACCGGGGTGGGGTGCTCAGCAGGCTGGAACTGGTCCGCCCGTGGTGGCGCGGCGGCCGGCACCCCGAGGCCGACTGGCGGGTCGACCTGCTCGCTCAGTAGGTGAACTGGCTGACCGTCGACCGCAGGTCCGCGGCCATGAGCGCCAGCCGGCCCACCTCCTCGCGGGCACCGGTCAGCGTCTGCGTCGTCCCCAGCGCGGCCGCGGACACCGAGGACACGTTCGCCGCGATCTCCCCCGACCCGGCCGCCGCCTCCGCGATGCCGCGGGACATCTCGTTGGTGGTCGCGGTCTGCTCCTCGACGGCGCTGGCGATGGTCAGCTGGTAGTCGTTGATCTGCCCGATGACCTCGCCGATCCGCCCGATCGCCGTGACCGCGTGCCCGGTGTCGGTCTGGATCGCCTCCACCCGCCGCGCGATGTCCTCGGTGGCCCGGGCGGTCTCCTGCGCCAGCTCCTTGACCTCGTTGGCGACGACGGCGAAGCCCTTGCCCGCCTCCCCTGCCCGGGCCGCCTCGATCGTGGCGTTGAGCGCCAGCAGGTTCGTCTGCTCCGCGATGGAGGTGATCACCTTGACCACGTCGCCGATCTCCCGGGACGACACGCCCAGCTGCTGGACGGTCAGGTTGGTCTGCTCGGCCTCGCCGACCGCCCCGGAGGCCACCCGCGCGGCCTCGTTGGCGTTGCTGGCGATCTCCCGGATGGAGGCGCTCATCTCCTCCGCACCCGCCGCGACCGTCGCCACGCTGCGCGACACCTCGTCGGCCGCGCCGGAGACCAGGTCGGTCTGCGCGGACGTCGACCGCGCGGTGTCGGCCATCGCCCCGGCGGACGCCTCCAGCTGCTGGCTGGACGTGGCGACCGCCTCCGCGGCCACCCGGGCGCCGGTGAGCATCTCGCCGAGGACGACGGCGACGCCGTTGAGCGCCTCGGCCATCTGCCCGGTCTCGTCCCGACCGCGCACGGGCACCCGGACCGAGAGGTCCTTGCCGGCGATGCGCTGCAACCCGTCGCGGACCTCCCGCACGCCGCGGACGACCCCGCGCGCGGTGCCCGCCCCGATGAGCCCGGTGAGCGCCAGCGCCACGACGGCCGCAACCAGGGAGGTGGTGCGGGTCGACGCCGCCACCTCGGCCCGCTCCGCGGCCAGGTCGGCCACCCGTTCGTCGACCGCGGCGACCAGGTCGTCCATGCCGCCGGCCAGCACGTAGTAGATGTCCCACTTGGGCCCCGCGGAGACCCCGTCGCCCTCGTCGAGCTGCCCGGCGGCCCAGAGGTCGAAGATCTGGTCGTTGTACCGCGCCATCGCCGTCCAGTTCTCCTGGACGACGTCGAGGGCGGCCCGGCCGGCCGGGGTGAGCTGGTCGCGGTCGAGGTCGAAGACCCGCTCGAAGTCGGCCACCGCCTGCCGGTAGGTGGTGACGTTGTCGCCGCCGGGGGCCGCGGCCACCGCCCCACCGTCGACCCGGGACTTCCAGGCGGTGATGTTCTGCCAGTTGGTGGCCCACAGGAAGTCGTACTTGGCGTCCTGCACCTGGTCCTGCACGTCGACCGCGGCCTGCATCCGCGTGCTGATCGCGTCGGAGGCGGCCTGCCCCTGGAGGGCGAGCCCGCTGACGGCGAGCAGGCCGAGGCTGCTGGCCACCACGAGAGCGGCGATCTTGGTGGCGATGCTGCGGTCGGACCACCGGGGTCGGCTGGGCACGGCTGCTCCTGTTCGCTCCCCGGAGGGAGATCCTGGACGACGAGGTTCGCCCAGGTCCTCGGTCGCAGCCGTGCCCGGCTCAACCGGGGCGCGGAAATACTTCAGCGATGAGACATCTCGGGTGCCCTTGTCGACACCCGGCGGGTCACACCACGTGCTGCTGGTCGGGCGTGCCGAGCACGCGGGGCCAGCCGGCGGGGACGACGACGTCCTCGGGACGCAGGTCCTTGACGTCGTTGTGGCCCAGGCCCAGGACGGCGGAGTCGATGCCCGAGCGGAGGATGTCCAGCACGTTCTCCACCCCGGCCTGGCCGTTGGCGGCCAGGCCCCACAGGTAGGCGCGGCCGATCATCGCGGCCTTGGCGCCCAGGGCGAGGGCCTTGACCACGTCGGAGCCGCGGCGGATGCCGCCGTCGGTGACGACCTCGACCTGGTCACCGACCGCCTCGGCGATCGCCGGCAACGCCCGGATCGGCGCGGGGGTGCCGTCGAGGTTGTTGCCGCCGTGGTTGGACACGGAGATGGCGGTGACGCCGGCGTCCACGGCGCGCTTGGCGTCGTCCACGCGCATGACGCCCTTGAGCATGAAGGGCCCGCCCCACTGCTCGCGCAGCCAGGCGACGTCGTCCCAGGTCGGCAGCGGGGTGCCCATCCACTCCCCGTACGCGCCGAAGAAGGTGGGCGCCTCGCCACCGCCGGGCGGGGCCAGGTTGGGGGTCTTCAGGTCCGGGATCTTCCCGGTCCTGGCGAAGGTCCACAGCCACTGCGGCTTGAGCGCGACCTCCGGGGCGAACTTCACCGCCGTCCTCAGGTCGATCTTCTCCGGGATGGCCGGGGAGCCCCAGTCCCGGCCGTTGGAGAACGACCAGTCCAGGGTCATGATCAGCCCGACGCAGCCGGCGGCGCGGGCGCGCTCCATCCGCTGCACCAGCACGTCCCGCGAGCCCACCCAGTACATCTGGAAGAACGTCTGCGGGCTGGCCGCCGCGACCTCCTCCACCGGCTTGGACGCGAAGGAGGACAGGCCCATGGTGATGCCGCGGGCGGCCGCGGCACGGGCGACGGCGACCTCGCCGTCGGGGTGCACGGCCTGCACGCCGGTCGGGGAGATCATCACCGGCATCGACAGCGGCTGGCCCATCACCGTGGTGGTCAGGTCGCGCTCGCCCTGCAGGCCGGCCACGTGCGGGGCGAAGCCCAGCTCGGCGTAGGCGCGGGTGTTGTCCTCCACCGTCGTGCCGCGCTCCGAGCCGGCGATCAGCGCGCCGTACACCGAGGCGGGCAACCGCCGCTTGGCCCGCCGCTGCGCCTCGGCGACGGTCTCGAACCAGGGGTTGGCCATGCGGGGTCCTCCTCGGCAGCGGCTGTGCTGTGGACCACAGCATGCCAGGGGGTGGCACTCAGTGCCACCCCCCGGCGGGCGTCAGCGGCCAGCGGTGCCGTGCCGGTCGGTGACCACGCCGGTGCCGTCGTCGTGCCGGTGCGGAGCCGGGTCGCCGCCGATGCCGGCCGCGGCCTCCGCGGTGGCCTCGGTCACCAGGTCGTGCTCCTGGCCGGCGGCGTCGCGGTGCCGGCCGGTGACCAGGTCGTCGACGGCGTCGGGGGTGCGGGGGTCCTTGCTCTCGGTCACGGGGTGCTCCTCGGGTAGGTCGAGGTCCCGGTGTGCCCGGTCCGGGCCCGCGCCAACCGGCCGGCGCCCCCACCCGGTGTGGCGTGCCGTGCGAGGCTGCGCCCGTGAGCCGCCTGCCCGCCGTGGCCGCCTGGGTCGCCGGGACCGCCCTGCACCCGGCCGGTCTGCTCCTCGGCGCCGGGCTGGTGGCGGGCTCGGTGCTCGGCACGGGGACACCGGCCGCCGGCGCCCAGGTGGCCGGCGGCCTGCTGTGGGGTGCGGGGCCGCAGAACTCACTGCTCGCGCTCGCCGCATCGGCGTGGGCCTCGGCCGGCGCGCGCGAGCGCACGCTCACCCCCGACGAGGAGACCTGGGCGCGCCGCGAACTGCTCGGGGACGCGCTGCCGCCCCGCGCCCGGGTGGTGGTCACCGACGTGCTCGGCGCCGGCGGCCGGCCCTTCACCATGCCGCGGTGGGACGGCACGACGACGGTGAACCTCGGCCCCGACCTGTTCGCCGACCCGGTGTCGGCCGACCCGCACACCTTCCTGCACGAGCTGGTGCACGTCTGCCAGGTGCGCGCCCGGGGCACGCGGGCCTTCACCACCCGGGCCGCCCTCACCCAGGTCCGCCACTCGACCGGCCGCGACGCCTACGCCTACGACCTGCCGGTGCGGCCGCTGGCGGCCTACGGGCTGGAGCAGCAGGCGCAGCTGCTGGCCGACTGGTGGCGGGGGTCGCCGGGTCGGCGCGGTCGACCCGTGCCGCGGGCCGGGTTGCGCGGGCACACCCGTCGTCCGCGGGACCCGGCCGGCCCCTGGGCGGCCTGCGTCGCCGACCTGCACGCCGGCCGGCTCTGACCGGCGGCCGCGGCGTGGATCAGGTGCGACGACGACGGTGCATCCTCCTGCGTCGACATCGGTGGCGGGGGATGCACATCCGTCGTCGGAGCTGATCCACGCCGGGCACCGGTCCGTCACGGCGGGCTGCGGCGTGGCGCCCGCGAGAGCCTGCGGCCGCTGCCTAGCGTGGCCGGGTGCCTCCCCGCTCGCAGTACGACTCCCTCGTGCACCCGCGCACGGTGAAGAAGCCCCCCGTGCAGGTCGAGGCGGAGAAGGACCTCGTCGTCGAGGACCCGAGCTCCGGCTTCGTCGGCGCCGTGGTGCGCTGCGAGAAGGACGTCGTCCACCTCGAGGACCGCTTCGGCCGGGTGAAGGGCTACCCGCTGGGGCCGGGGTTCTGGGTCGAGGGCCGACCGGTCACCCTGGTCCGGCCGCGGGCCGCCGCACCCGCCGCCCCGACCCGCAGCGCTTCGGGGTCGACCTACGTCGCCGGTGCCCGGGCCCGGGTGGCGCGCGAGGGCCGGGTCTACGTCGAGGGCAAGCACGACGCCGAGCTGGTGGAGAAGGTCTGGGGCCACGACCTGCGCATCGAGGGGGTCGTGGTCGAGCCGCTGCACGGCGTGGACGACCTGCCGGGGATCGTGCGGGAGTTCCGGCCGGCGTCGGGGCGGCGGCTGGGCGTGCTGGTCGACCACCTGGTCACCGGGTCGAAGGAGTCGCGGATCGCCGCGCAGGTCACCGGGGCCCACGCGCTGGTGGTGGGCCATCCCTACATCGACATCTGGCAGGCGGTGAAGCCCTCCGTCGTCGGCATCCGGGCCTGGCCGACCGTACCCAGGGGCGAGGACTGGAAGACCGGCGTGTGCCGCCGGCTGGGCTGGGAGGACGACACCGGCTACGTCTGGGCGCAGCGGATCCTGGCCCGGGTGCGCACCTGGACCGACCTGGAGCCCCAGCTCATCGGCCGCGTCGAGGAGCTCATCGACTTCGTGACGGCCGACTGAGCGTCCTCCTGCACGGAAGTCCGTCCCCCTGCACCAGATCTCGTGCAGGAGGACGGACGTCGATCAACCCCCCTGATCAACGCTGGACCAGGGGGTTCCCCGTCACGACGGGATCATGTTGAAGGTGTCCGGGTCGGGGCCGGTGCGCTCGTCGCGGTTCAGGCTCGTGATCGCGGTGATGTCGTCCTCGCTGAGCTCGAAGTCGAACAGGGCGAAGTTCTCCTCCACCCGGCTGCGGGTCACCGACTTCGGGAACACGATGTCCCCCCGCTGGATCGCCCACCGCAGGGTCACCTGGGCCGGCGTCCGGTGCACCCGCTCGGCCACCCGCACGATGGCCGGGTCGTCGAGGACCTTGCCCTGGGCGATCGGCGACCACGCCTCGGTGTGGATGCCGTGCTGGCCGTTGAAGGCGCGCAGCGGGTCCTGCGTGAGGTAGGGGTGCACCTCGATCTGGTTCACCGCCGGGGTGATCTCGGTGTGCTCGTGCAGTCGGCGCAGGTGGTGGTCCTGGAAGTTGGAGACGCCGATCGCCCGGGCCTTGCCGTCGCGGTACAGCTGCTCCATGGCCTTCCAGGTCTCGACGAAGTCCACGTCGATGCCCGGCAGCGGCCAGTGGATCAGGAACAGGTCCAGGTGCTCCATCTGCAGGTCGGCCAGCGACTGGTCGACCGCCTTGGCGACGTCGGCCTCGGCGTGGAAGCCGTTGTTCAGCTTGGACGTGATGAACACGTCGCCGCGGTCGAGGCCGGAGTCGCGGAAGGCCTCGCCGACCTCCTTCTCGTTGCCGTACATCTCGGCGGTGTCGATGTGCCGGTAGCCGACCTCGAGCGCCGTCCGCACCGCCTCGCGGGTGTTCTCGGGCTCGATCTGGTAGGTGCCGAAACCCAGCTGCGGGATCTCGACACCGTTGTTCAAGGTGATGTTCGGGACGGTCATGAGGGGTGCACTTCCCTGGTGCACCGCCGGTCATGCCCCGATGACGGAGAACACAGGTGGCTCAGAAGTAGTCGAGCAGCTGGGGGGCGCGCCCGCAGGCCAGCAGGTCCAG
Organism: Klenkia sp. PcliD-1-E; assembly: GCF_024124375.1. Lineage (GTDB taxonomy): Bacteria > Actinomycetota > Actinomycetes > Mycobacteriales > Geodermatophilaceae > Klenkia. Next base: position 98 of record NZ_JAMXRZ010000065.1, on the reverse strand, counting down.
CGCGGCCGGGTCGCCCGGGCCGGTGACCAGGCCGGCGTCGGCGGCCGCCCGACCGCCGGCTGCGGCGGTCCACAGCAGCGCCAGGCCGCGGGCGCCCA
>NZ_JAMXRZ010000064.1 GCF_024124375.1 Klenkia sp. PcliD-1-E | reverse complement strand
CGCCACGGGACCGCAGGCCGCGGCCTGGTGGGACGGGCTGACCCCGGCGGCCCGGTCGGCCGCCGTCGCCACCGACCCGGCCGCGCTGGGCGCCCTGGACGGGCTGCCCGCCGCCGTCCGCGACGAGGCCAACCGGCTGCTGCTGGCCGGCGCCCTCGCCGACCCCGACCGGCCCGGGTACGCCGTCGCCGTCACGACCGCGGCGCAGCTGGCCGGTCGGGAGGGTGTCCAGCTGCTGCTGTTCGACCCCGCCGAGGACCTGGTCGCGGTGTCGGTCGGCGACCTGGACACCGCCGGCGCGGTGGGCGTGCTGGTACCGGGCATGAACACCGCCCCCGCCGACGACCTGCCCGGGCTCGTCACCGCCGCGACGTCGGTCGGCTCGCTCGCCGAGGCCGCCGCACCCGGCGCCGCGGTGGCCGTGCTGGTCTGGCTGGGCTACCGGACGCCGGGCTTCGGCAGCTTCTTCTCCTCGCTCAACGCGCGCTCCTCGGGCCCGGAGCTGGCCCGCACCCTCGACGGGCTGGCCGCGGCCCGGGCGGCGGGGGCGGTGGCCGGGGGACCGCCGCCCCCGCGCACCACCGTCGTCGCGCACAGCTACGGCACCCTCGTGGCCGGCTCGGCGGCCCGCGCCGGCGGGCGGCTGGCCGCGGACGCGGTCGTGCTGCTGGGCAGCCCGGGCACCGGGGCGCGGTCGGCGGCCGACCTCGAGGCCGACGAGGTGTACGGCGCCTGGACCCCGGCCGACCCGATCTCCTGGTCGGACTACTACGGCGGCAGCCCCTTCGACTCCGGGTTCGGCGACACCCGCCTGCCGACCGACCCCGGCCAGGGCCACACCGAGTACCTCGACCCCGACCACCCCACCCTGCAGGCGGTTGCCGAGGTCGTCGCCGGGCGACGGGGCGGTGGCTGAGCGGGGGCGTCGCCGCGCCGGGCCGGCGCCGTCCCCGGGCCCGGTGTCGGACCGGTGGCCTACCGTGGCGTCCGCCGAGGGGTGCGGTGTCACCGGCCCGGCACGTGCAGTCAGCACCACCGACAGGAGTCCCGCGTTGCCCACCAAGACCGCGAAGCCCGCCGCCGCGACCGACGCGGGGGCCCCGACCACCCCGCCGCGCAAGCGCGCCGCCGGGGCCCGCGGGGGCAAGCCGCTGGTCATCGTGGAGTCGCCGTCCAAGGCCAAGACCATCGCCGGCTACCTGGGCAACGACTACGTCGTGGAGGCCAGCGTCGGCCACATCCGCGACCTGCCGCGCAACGCCGCCGACGTCCCGGCCGCGCACAAGGGCGAGTCCTGGGCCCGCCTCGGCGTGGACGTCGACAACGGGTTCACCCCGCTGTACGTGATCAGCCCCGACCGAAAGCAGCAGGTCAGCCGCCTCAAGCAGCTGGTCAAGGACGCCTCCGAGGTCTACCTCGCCACCGACGAGGACCGCGAGGGCGAGGCCATCGCCTGGCACCTGGTCGACACGCTCAAGCCGAACGTGCCGGTCCGCCGGATGGTCTTCCACGAGATCACCCCCGAGGCGATCGCCCGGGCCGTCGCCAGCCCGCGCGAGCTGGACACCGCGCTGGTCGACGCGCAGGAGACCCGCCGCATCCTCGACCGGCTCTACGGCTACGAGGTCTCCCCGGTGCTGTGGAAGAAGGTCCTGCCCAAGCTCTCGGCCGGCCGCGTGCAGTCGGTGGCCACCCGCATCGTCGTGGAGCGCGAGCGGGCCCGGATGCGCTTCACCGCCGCCGACTACTGGTCGCTGACCGGCACCTTCGCCGTCGAGCAGGCGTCGGGCACCGACGCCGGCGAGCCGACCCGGCTGGTCGCCAACCTGGTGGCCCTCGACGACAGCCGGATCGCCACCGGTCGCGACTTCGACCCCGACACCGGCGCGGTGACCAGCGACGTCGTCCACCTGGACGAGGCCGGCGTCCGCGGGCTGGCCGCCCGGCTGGAGGGCACCCAGGCCACGGTCTCCCGGGTCGACGAGAAGCCCTACCGGCGGCGGCCCTACGCGCCCTTCACCACCTCGACGCTGCAGCAGGAGGCCGGCCGCAAGTTCGGCTGGTCCTCCCAGCAGGTCATGCGCACGGCGCAGCGGCTGTACGAGAACGGCTTCATCACCTACATGCGCACCGACTCCACGAACCTGTCGGAGACCGCGCTGCGCGCCGCCCGTACCCAGGCCCGGGAGCTCTACGGCGACCAGTACGTGCCGGCCGAGGCGCGGCACTACTCCAAGAAGGCCAAGGGCGCGCAGGAGGCGCACGAGGCCATCCGCCCCGCCGGCGACTCCTTCCGCACCCCCGGCCAGCTGGCCGGCCAGCTCGCCCGCGAGGAGTTCCGGCTCTACGAGCTGATCTGGCAGCGCACCGTGGCCTCGCAGATGGCCGACGCCGTGGGCCAGACGGTCACCGTCCGGCTGGTCGGCCGCTCCTCCACCGGCGAGGTCGCCGAGTTCTCCGCCTCGGGGCGCACGATCACCTTCCCCGGCTTCCTGCGCGCCTACGTCGAGGGCAAGGACGAGGGCGGCACCGGCGAGGACGCCGAGGCCGACGACTCCGAGCGCCGGCTGCCCCGCGTGGAGCGCGGTCAGGTGCTCGACACCGCCGAGCTGGAGCCCAAGGGCCACACCACCTCGCCGCCGGCCCGCTACACCGAACCCAGCCTGACCAAGGCGCTGGAGGAGCTGGGCATCGGCCGCCCGTCCACCTACGCCTCGATCATGCAGACCATCCAGGACCGCGGGTACGTGTGGAAGAAGGGGTCGGCCCTGGTGCCCTCCTTCATCGCGTTCGCGGTGGTCAACCTGCTCGAGCAGCACTTCACCGCGCTGGTCGACTACGACTTCACCGCGTCGCTGGAGGGCGAGCTCGACGAGATCGCCGGCGGCACGCTGCGCCGGGTCGACTGGCTGACCGAGTTCTACTTCGGCGGCGAGGGCGGCCACGCCGGCGGCATCGCGGCCTCGGGCGGGCTCAAGCAGGTCGTCGGCCAGCGGCTGGAGGAGATCGACGCCCGCGGGGTCAACTCCATCCCGCTGCGCGCCACCGGCCCGCACGGCGAGCCGGTCGTCGTCCGGGTGGGCCGCTACGGCCCCTACCTGCAGGCCGGCGGCGAGGACGGCGCCCGCGTCTCCATCGCCGACGACATCGCCCCCGACGAGCTCACCACCGAGAAGGTCCGCGAGCTGCTGGAGGCGCCCTCGGGCGACCGGGAGCTCGGCACCGACCCGGGGTCCGGGCTGCCCGTCGTGGTCAAGGCCGGCCGGTACGGCCCCTACGTCACCACCGTGGTGCCCGAGGGCAGCAAGGAGTCCCCGCGCACCGGCAGCCTGTTCAAGACCATGCAGCCCGAGTCGGTGACCCTCGAGGACGCCCTCCAGCTGCTGTCGCTGCCCCGCACCGTCGGCACGGCCGAGGACGGCGAGGAGATCCAGGCGCTCAACGGCCGGTACGGGCCCTACCTGAAGAAGGGCACCGACTCCCGGTCGCTGGACAGCGAGGACCGCCTGTTCACCGTCACCCTCGACGAGGCGCTCGCGATCTTCGCCCAGCCCAAGCAGCGCGGGCGGGCCGCGGCCAAGCCGCCGCTGCAGGAGCTGGGCCCCGACCCGGTCACCAACGGCCTGGTCACCGTCCGCGAGGGCCGGTTCGGGCCCTACGTCACCGACGGTGAGTCCAACGCCAGCCTGCGCAAGGGCGACGACCCGCTGACCATCACCCTCGAGCGCGCCGCCGAGCTGCTGGCCGACCGCCGCGAGCGGGCACCGGTCAAGAAGAAGGCCACGAGGAAGACGGCGGCCAAGAAGACCACCGCCAAGAAGACGGCGGCCACGAAGACCACCGCGAAGAAGACCACCGCCACGAAGGCGACGGCCACGAAGACGACGGCGGCGAAGAGGACCACCGCGAAGAAGACGACCGCCGCCTCCAGGACCACCAGCGGCGAGGGCGCCGTCCCGGCCGGGAACTGACCGGCGTGGTCGGCGCCTTCCACGCACGCCGGCTGTCCTTCGGCTCGGTGGCCCGGGAGTACGCGCAGCTGCGCCCGGGTTACCCGGCCGATGCCGTGGGGTTCCTGCTGGGCGACCGCCCGCTGCGGGTGCTCGACCTCGGGGCCGGCACCGGCAAGCTCACCGACGAGCTGGTCGCCGCCGGCCACGAGGTGGTCGCCGTCGACCCGTCCGAGGAGATGCTGGCCGAGCTCGCCGCCCGACACCGGGACGTCGTGACCGCGGTCGGCGGGGCCGAGGACCTCCCGCTGCCGGACGCGGACGTCGACGCCGTCGTCGCCGGGCAGGCCGCGCACTGGTTCGACCCGCCCCGCGCCGCCCGCGAGCTCCGCCGGGTGCTGCGGCCCGGCGGGGTGGTCGGCTTCGTGTGGAACGTGCGCGACGAGTCCGTGCCCTGGGTCGGGGCGCTGGGGCGGCGACTGACCGCCGAGACCCGCGACCACGAGGCCGACCAGGGCGTGGTGGCCCGGTTCGCCGAGCAGCTGCCCGCCGACGTCGCCGAGCACGGGTCCCGGTACGTGCAGCGGCTGACCCCCGAGCAGGTGGTCGCCGGCATCGCCACCCGCAGCTACGTCGCGATCATGGACGACCAGGAGCGGACGGCGTTCCTCGCCGACCTGCGCGCCCTGCTGGCCGAGCACCCCGACACCGCCGGCCGCACCGAGCTGGAGCTGCCCTACGCCGTGCACGCGGTCCGGCTGACCCCGCGCTGAGCCGGGACTGTCGGACCCCGCCGGTACCGTGGCCGCGTGGTCGCAGCCGGGGTGTTCATCGCCTTCGAGGGCGGTGAGGGCGTCGGCAAGTCCACCCAGGTCGCCCTGCTGCGCGACTGGCTGGCCGCCCGCGGCCACGCCGTCCGCACCACCCGCGAGCCCGGCGCCCCCACCGCCGTCGGCCCTGCGCTGCGCGCCCTGGTCCTCGACCCCGCCACCACCGGTCTGGCCCCGCGCGCCGAGGCCCTCCTCTACGCCGCCGACCGCGCCCAGCACGTGCACGAGGTGGTCCGACCCGCACTGTCCGCGGGCGAGGTCGTGGTCACCGACCGCTACGTCGACAGCTCGCTGGCCTACCAGGGCGCCGGCCGGGAGATCGCGGTCGAGGAGGTCGCCGGCATCTCGCGCTGGGCGACCGGCGGCCTGCGCCCGCACCTGACCGTGCTGCTCGACCTGCCGCCCGAGGTCGGCCTGGCCCGCGCCCGCGGCCGGGCGGCCGCCGACCGCCTGGAGGGCGAACCCGTGCAGTTCCACCGCCGGGTGCGGGCCACGTTCCTCGCCCTCGCCGACGCCGAGCCGCAGCGCTACCTGGTGCTCGACGCCTCGCGCCCGGCCGACGACCTGGCCGGCGACGTCCGGGACCGGGTCGCCGGGCTGGTGGGGGAGACCCCGTGACCGCGCTGCCCGAGGGCGTCTGGCGCGACGTGGTCGGCCAGCCCGAGGCCGTCGCCGAGTTGCAGCACGCCGTCGCCTCGCCGGCCTCGATGACCCACGCCTGGTTGTTCACCGGCCCGCCCGGGTCCGGGCGCTCGGTCGCCGCGCGGGCCTTCGCGGCGGCGCTGCAGTGCCCGGACGGCGGCGACGGCACCTGCCACGCCTGTCGCACGGTGCTCGCCGGCACCCACGCCGACGTCCGCCTCGTCGTCCCCGAGGGGCTGTCGATCGGCGTCAAGGAGATGCGCACGGTCATCGGGCTGGCCGGGCGCGCGCCGTCCCAGGGCCGGTTCCAGGTGGTCGTGGTCGAGGACGCCGACCGGATGACCGAGCAGGCCGCCAACGCGCTGCTGAAGATGCTCGAGGAGCCGCCGCCGCGCACCGTGTTCCTGCTCTGCGCGCCGTCGCTGCACCCCGACGACGTGTCGGTCACCATCCGGTCCCGCTGCCGGGTGGTGTCCCTGCGGACCCCGCCGGCGGCGGCGATCGGCGAGGTGCTGGTGCGCCGCGACGGCGTCGAGCCGACGCTGGCGGAGTGGTCGGCCGCGGCCTCCGGCGGGCACATCGGCCGCGCCCGGCGGCTGGCCCGCGACGAGGACGCCCGGGCCGCCCGGAAGGCGGTGCTCGACGTCCCACTGGCGCTGTCCAGCCTGGGCGCGTGCCTGCGGGCGGCCGACGACCTGGTCGGGACGGCCGCGGCGGAGTCCGCGGCGGCCAGCGGCGCCCTCGACGCCGCCGAGACCGAGGCGGTCAAGGCCTCCCTCGGCGTCGGCGCGCGGGGGCCGGGGGTGGCGGCGGCCTCGCGCGGGGCCGGTCAGCTCAAGGAGCTGGAGAAGCAGCAGAAGTCGCGCGCCACCCGGATCGGCCGGGACACCCTGGACCGGGCGCTGGTCGACCTGGCCGCGCTCTACCGCGACGCGCTGGTCATCGCGACGGTGCGCGGCGACCTCGCCCGGGTGCCGCACCTCAACCACCCCGACCGCAGCGCGGACGCCCTGCAGCTCGCCCGCACGATCGGGGCCGAGGGGGCGCTGCGCCGCATCGACGCGGTGCTCGCCGCCCGCACCGCGCTGGAGCAGGCGGTCAAGCCGCAGATCGCGATCGAGGCGATGTGCGTGGCGCTGCGGCTGCCCGCCTGAGCCCCGGGGTGGCGCCCGGGCGCGGCGATGCCGTCGCGTAGGCTCCTCGACGCACCAACGCCGCCTTAGCTCAGTCGGTAGAGCATCTCACTCGTAATGAGAAGGTCGTCGGTTCGATTCCGACAGGCGGCTCGCATCTGACCAGCATATTCGTGGCCTACTGAGTAAGCCACGACTGCCCATCCTGTCCAGGTGGGAACGAACTGGGAACGGCCCGCAGCGGGCTGCACTCGACGTGTCCCTTCGGGATGCCGGGCGAGGCTCTTGACGACCCCCAACCGTTCGTGACAACTTACCGTTCGTGATGACCGACGAAGACTGGGCGATCATCGCGGACCCGTCCCGTAGGGCGATCCTCGAGCAGCTCGCGGCGGAACCCCGCGCGGTGGGCGAGCTGACCGACCGCCTCTCGATCAGCCGCCCTGCGGTGTCGCAACACCTGAAGGTCCTGCGCGAGGCCGGCTTGGTCCACGAGCGTCCCGAGGGCACCCGACGCATCTACCGGATCAACCCGGTCGCGCTGGCTGCCCTGCGAGACCAGCTCGACACCTTCTGGTCCCGAACGCTCACCGCCTTCGCCGATGTGGTCGCGGACGCCGACAACCCGGAGGACCAGAGATGACCACACCGACCACCGTCGCCCGCGACGTCACCGTTCCGGTCGGCCAGCACCGGGCCTTCGAGGTGTTCACCCGCCGGCTGGGTGACTTCAAGCCCCCAGAGCACAACCTGCTCTCGGTCCCGATCGCCAGCACCACGCTGGACCCCCGCGTGGGCGGCACCATCACCGACACCGGCGTCGACGGGAGCACCTGCAGCTGGGCGCGCATCCTGGTCTGGGAGCCGCCGCAGCGTCTGGTGTTCAGCTGGGACATCGGCCCCACCTGGCAAGTCGAGACCGACCCCGCCAGGACCAGCGAGGTCGAAGTCCGCTTCGACGCCATCGACGACCACCGGACCCGCGTCACGATCGACCACCGCCACCTCGACCGTCACGGTCCCGGGTGGGAAGGCGTCGCCGGCGGCATCGCCGCCGACGAGGGCTGGCCCCTCTACCTTGACCGCTTCGCCCAGTTGCTGACCCGGGAGTCCTGACATGCCGCCCGTCACCGTGTCCACCGACATCGACCGACCGGCGAGCGAGGTCTTCGCCTACGCCACGGATCCAAGCCGCTTCCACGAGTGGCAGAAGGGCGTCGTCAGCGGGGAGCACGCGCCCGCTCGACCCGACGGCACGCCCGAGCGCTGCATGACCGTCCGTCGTATCGGCTTCGCCGACAGGCCCAACACCTCCGACGTCGTGCAGTCCGACCCGCCTCGCACGTGGCGCATTCGTGGCATCGACGGACCGATCCGAGCCCAGGTCGGGGTCGACGTCGACAAGTTAGGAGAGGGGCGATCCCGTCTCACCATCAGCGTGGACTTCACCGGTCACGGGATCGGGAGGGTTCTTGTGCCCCTCGCCGTCCTGCCCCAGGCGCGCAAGGAGATGCCGTCCAACCTCGCTGCACTCAAGGCCCGGATCGAGGCGCAAGCTCCCGATTAGTTCCAAGGGCCGGCGTGTGCGCTCATGTCACCCCAGGCGTGCGAGTCACGGTCGACGAAGAAGCTGACCCACCACACCGCTGGCTGACGTCACCCCAGCGCCGGTCGCCCTGTCGAGTTCGTCCGAACCGGTGCAGGATGGGTGGACGAGGTCAGGTGCACCCGCTGCGGGCCCTGTAGGTCCTCCAACGGCACTGAGCTCGCGTGCAACGGACAACCCCGCGGGAGCCGGTCTCGAGGGGGTGCACTGGCGTCGACCCGTCCCCTTCAGAGCAACAGAACATGCAGCCGACACACCTCTTGCAAACTGGGTGACACCGATTCGTCGTGATGTGTATGCCGTCGCGCTGAGACCGTCCCAGCCAGCCCCAGCACGGACCGGCGATCAGATGCAGCGAGCATCCGCACCGAGACAGCGGAGCCTGCGCGCGGCTCCCCGGGTCTGACCCCGACATTCGGACGCATGTTCGACACGGGAGATTGGTCAGTTCCTGAAGTCGTCGACCACAGGTAGAGTTACACCGCTGCAGTTCATACAACTGATAGGGGTGCGCCGGTGGTCACCGCAAAGCGCGCCCCCCACGTCCACGTCCCTCGCGACTACCCCACGTCGACCATCTGTCTTGATGAAAGTGGCGCCCGGGCGACGGGTGCGAAGTTCTTCGTCGTTGGTGGGATCAAGGTCCGTCGCCCCGGCCAGCTGACCCGAACGATGCGTGCGCTTCGGGACCACTGGGGCCACGAGGGCGAGTTGAAATTCTCCGGCATCAACCGGGGTAGTCAGTCCCTCTACTACGACCTGATCGGTCGGCTGGAGGAGACGGACGCGCACCTGGTCGGCTGTGTCGTCGAGACTGCAGTGCACAACCCGTTCGGTCGGGGCCGGCCCGAGTGGCTAGTCCACGCCGACGTCGCAACGCAGCTGCTGGTGGGGTGCATCAACAGGCGAGAGCTGGTCGGTCTGATGGTGGACATGGTGACCACACCGCCGGACTGCTCCCTCGAGGACACCGTGCGCATGCAGGTCAACCGGCGCTTGAACGCCACATCTGTTGTCTCCGCCCTGTCGGCCGACTCGAAGAGCAATGATCTGCTGCAGATCGCTGACCTGGTTGCTGGCGCCCTCAGGTTCGAGCGCCACCGTCTCGCTGGCCTCGGTGGAGACGGCGGGAGCGCGAAGGCCAAGGTGGCAGCGCGCCTGGGCCAGACCTTCGGGTCACCGGGGATGCTCGATGGCCGCGGTGATCGCATCAACCTGGCAACGTTTCGCTCGCGCGGTGGCGAGCAGAAGGCCGCACTCCGGGTCGTGAAGCCGACTCGAACGAGTGACACGAGACGCGTTTCTCGTGCCGCGCCATCTGCATGATCCGCCAGTTCGTGACTATGCTCGTTTCGCGCGGTATGAGCCTCAGGCTCACCAGCTGCGCACTCGGCATGGGCCTCAGGTCCACCAGCTGAGCAGAGGGGCATGGCGGAACAACAAGCCACCCGATCTCACAAGATCACGCGTCCCCCGGTTCGCTTCTGCGGGCCGGGGGACGTTCTTGTTCCCGAAGCGCCGGTCGCCGAGCTGCCGCAGGCGATCACGGTGGCTGACAAGCGTTGCTGCTCCACAACCGGCGGATCACCTGCCAGGACGCACGCGGCGGTGTCTCGCTGCGGGAAGCTCGGCAGGAGAGACCGCGGTTAAGCGCGTCGATTGGCAGGTCTCCGCCCCAAAAGCCGCCTGTCGCTGTCGACGGGTAGCAGGAGGGAGCTCGATGGACGAGCAGCTGACCATCCCGGGCGTGGACGTTCACGGCGGACGAAGGATTACAGCTGTCACCTCGGAGGCTGGAGACGGCGGCGCTGCCCAGTTGCCGGGAACCCCGAGTGTCGACGAGCTGGGCGTCCGGACGGATCTCGTCACCGCATGCCGTGTTGCACTTGGCGTCGGGTCCACGACGGCCTACGCACTTGCAGGCCGCGGCGAGCTGCCCTTCCCGGTCTACCGGGTAGGCCGGCAGTGGGTCGTGCCCACCGCCGGCCTCCGCGCCTTCCTCGGCCTGGTCCCGTCCGGGCCGATCGCGTCCTGACCAGATCGCCCCGGCGGGCGCCGCTCGCGGGTCAGGTCCGGCTACGTCACCCCAGCTGGTCCACGCCGGACCTGACCGTCGATCCCCGCGGCACGAGCGCCGCAGCTGCCTCGGCGGCCTGACGCCCCACCCCCTCAAGTAGGTGGGTGTAGGTGTCCGAGGTGATCCGGATGCCGGAGTGCCCAAGGCGCTTGGACACCACGGTCATGTCGACGCCGGCGGCCAGCATGATCGAGGCCTGGCCGTGCCGTAGGTCGTGCAGGCGCACCCTGCGCAGGCCGGACGAGACCACGAGCTTCTCGAAGGTCTTCGAGACCACTTCCGGCTTGAGGTATCTGCCGTCCTCCCGGGGGAACACCAGGTCGTTGTCCTCGTAGGCCGCGCCGAGGATGGCTCGGTCACCGTCCTGGCGCAGCCGGTGGGCGATCAGTGACCCCGCCGTCGCCTCGTCGAGGTCCACCCGGCGGTCCTCGCCGCTGGCCGTCTTCGGCGTCCCCACGACGCTGTCGTAGCCGACCTGCACCACCGACTGGCGCACCCAGAGCACGCGCTTGCCCAGGTCGATGTCACCCCAGCGCAGACCGACGACCTCGCCACGACGGAGCCCGGTCATGGCGAGCACCTCGTAGAGCACGCCCAGGCGGTGTGCGGCGGCGTGGTCGAGGAAGGCGCCCAACTCATCCGGCTCCCACGGACGGACCTTGGGACGCCGGGTCGGCTCGAGCTCGGCGAGCGCCGCCGGGTTGTACTGCAGGACGCGCCGTCGGACTGCCTCGTTCAGTGCGGCCCGCAGGGTGGCGTGGATGCGGCGGACGGACTCCGCGGACAGCGGCTTGGATCGCGTGCCCTGCTTGCGGATGCCGGCGAGGGCGCGGTCGACGTCGTCCACGGTCAGGTCGCTGAGCCGGTAGTGGCCGAGGAGGGGGATCCAGTAATCGCGCAGGTGCTGGTGGGTGTTCAGCGCGGTCGACGGGCGAAAGCGACCGGAGTCCTTCTTCCGTTCCAGCCAGCCCTGCAGGTATTCGGCGACGGTGGTCTTCCGCTGTTCCTGGACCCGCACGCCCTGCCCGGTTGCGGTCATCGACGCCTGGAGTGCGGCACGGGCGTCCGCGGCGGAGTCGTAACCGCCGCGTCGTAGCTGCCGTCGCCTCCCGGACGGGTCGCGCACGTCGTGGGCGAAGTACCAGGACCCGTGCCGCTTGGGGCAGTTCTTGCGGCGCCCGTTGGCATCCGTGACGGGCGGGCAGGGGCACCTCTTGAACACTGTCCCGGTCATCGCCGACTCCCTTCACCCGGGCCGCTGGTCGGCAGCGACCGGTCGGCATCTGCAGGTGCAGGGGGCCGGGGGAGGGGTGCTCGTGACGGACCGCTGGCAGGGCACCAGGTGGGAACGCAGTTGCAGCGCCGTAGCCGGCGGCACCCGGTCGTGGGTGGTCGAAGGCGGTCGTCGACTCCACCGATGACCTGGGAAGACGGCGAAAGTCGGTCTGACCTGGCCTTACGTGGTTTCAAACGATACGGTCTCGTAATGAGAAGGTCGTCGGTTCGATTCCGACAGGCGGCTCGCACCTCCCCAGCACGTCCTGGGCGCGGTCAGCGGACGACGGCCAGCGCGACCTGGACCAGCACCAGCCCTGCCACGGCGAAGACGAGCCAGGCGAACCAGCGCTTCAGGCGCTGGGTGTCCAGCCCTGCGCCGAGCCGGCCGGCGGCCAGGGCGGCGAGGACGGCCGCTGCGGTGAAGCCGACGGTGACGGGGACGTCGAGCGGGGCGTCGCCGGCGTGGGCGGCGAAGCCGGCCGCGCTGTTGACGGCCACGATGACCAGCGAGGTGCCGATGGCGGTGGTCATGGGCAGGCCGAGCACGACGACGAGCACCGGGATGATGAGGAAGCCGCCGCCGACGCCGAGCAGGCCGGTGAGGAACCCGACCACCAGCCCGCCGGCGACGGTGCGGGGGAGGCAGCGGCGCCAGTCGACGGAGCCGTGGTCGGTGGCGCAGGCAGCGCCGGTGGCGGGCCTGTCCTGCAGCATCCGGACGCCGGCCGCGACCATCAGGACGGCGAACAGGGCGAGCACCAGGTCGGGGGGCAGCAGCCGGTTGACCGCGGCCCCGGCGAAGGCCGTCGCCGCCCCGGCGGCCCCGAACACGACCGCGATGCGCCAGGCGATCTGGCGGGCGCGCAGCCGGGGCAGCAGGGCGACGACGGCGGTGGTGCCGACGACGAGCAGCGAGGTGGCCACGGCCTGGGGCAGGGGCTGTCCGACGACGTAGACCAGGGCGGGCACGGCGAGGACCGACCCGCCGCCGCCGAGGAGGCCGACGAGGGCGCCGATGGCCAGGCCGAGGCCGATCGCTGCGGCGATCACCGCGGGGTCGTGGCGCTGCGCAGCACCTTCAGGACGTCGTCGAGCGCGACCGGGGCCTTCCCGCGGTTGCAGGGCAGCGCGGACAGCGCGGCGCCCATGGCGCAGGTGTCGGTGACCGCGGCGCCGGCCAGGCCGGCGCCGATGCCGCCGGCCAGGAAGCGGGCGCGGGGGTAGCGCAGGGAGGCCAGCACGCTGCCGGCCACGATGCCGCCGGCGACCAGCCGCACCTGGCGCTCCAGCGCCCACCGCTGTCGCCCGCGGCGCACCGGGTGGCCGTCGGCGGTGTGGGCGACCATCCCGCCGTCGAGGACGGCGAGCTGCTGCGCACCGGCGGCGGTGAGGGCGTCGTGGGCGGTGCGGGCTCGCGAGCCGGCCTGGCAGACCAGCACGACCGGGCCGTCGAGCTCGGTGGCGAGGGTGTCGGCATGGGCCTGCACCAGGGGCAGGGGCACGTTGACCGCGCCGGGGATGTGGGCGGTCTCGAACTCCGCGGGGGTGCGGACGTCGACCACGGTGGCCGTGGAGTCGAGGGCGTCGGCGGGGGACACGAGGGTGGTCATCGGGCGTCGTCCTCTCGGGGTGCGGGGGTGCGGCGTCGTCGGAGCGGGGGGTCAGGAGCGGGTGAACAGCCGGCGGATGCGGCCGGGCTCCCGGGGTGCCGTGGGGTGGCCGGGGCAGCGCTGGGCGGCGGGGACGCCGCGCATGACCTGGTCGACGTGCTGTCCGCAGCCGGCCCAGGTGGTCTTGCCGCAGGTGCGGCAGGTGGTGGCGCGGCACATGTCAGACCTCCGCCAGCTCGGCGTGCAGGCCGACCGCGGCGGACCCGGTCGCCGGGTCGCCGTAGCCGCCGTCGACGAGCACCGGGTGGCGGCCGGCGCGGGCGAGCAGCGACGCGGCGACCGACGCGCGGTAGCCCGAGCCGCAGTAGACCCAGACCTCGCCGTCGGGGACCTCGTCCATGCGGTCGCGCAGCTCGTGGACCGGGATGTGCACCGAGCCGCGGACGCCGCCGGTGGCGCGCTCGTCGTCGCGGCGGGCATCGACCACGGGGGTGTCGGGGTGGGCCTGCAGCTGGGCGGCCAGGCCGGCGAAGTCGCTCACCGGGTAGGAGCCCAGCTCGTTGCCGGCGGCCAGCTCCTGGGGGGTGCCGACCGCGGCACCTGCGAGCCGGTCGACCCCGATCCGGACCAGCTCGCGGCGGGCGGTCGCGACCTGTTCCTCGGTCTCCCCGACCAGGGTCAGCGGTGCGTCCCAGTCGTAGAGCCAGCCCAGGTAGGTGAGGAAGTTGGTGCCGAGCTCGAAGTTCAGCGCACCGGGGAGGTGGCCGTGGGCGAAGGCGGTGCGGGTGCGCAGGTCCACGACCCACTCCCCGGCTGCCAGCCGGCCGGACAGCTCCTCGGCGTCCACCGCACGCGGGGCCGACAGGTCCACCGGCGCCGGGCCGGCGGCGTTGATGGGCGCCATGTGGGCGTAGTAGGCCGGGTAGGCGCCCAGGCCGGCGATGAGCTCGTCGACGAAGGTCTGCTCGTCCTGGGCGAGTGCGGGGTTGACCTGCTGCTGGTCGGCGATGGTGGACGACGTCCCGCTGGTGGGGGTGGCGGCGCAGAAGCTGCCGAAGCCGTGGCTGGGGAACACCGCGGTCCCGGGCGGGAGCTCGGCGGCCAGCCGGCGCACCGACCGGTACTGCGCGTGGGTCAGGGTGTCGGTGTGCTCGGCGCCGAGCAGGTCGGTGCGGCCGGTCGACCCGTAGAGCATCGAGCCGCCGGTGAAGACCGCCTCCACCTCCCCGTCCACCCGGGCGACGGCGTAGGCGACGTGGTGGTGGGTGTGGCCGGGGGTGTGCAGCACGGTGATCCGCAGCGCCCCGGCCCGGTGCACGTCGCCGTCCACGGCCGGCACCCGCTCGTAGGCGACGTCGTCCCCGGCCGGGACCAGGTAGGCCGCGCCGGTCACCCGGGCCAGCTCCAGGCCGCCGGTGACGTAGTCGTTGTGGACGTGGGTCTCCAGCACGTGGGTGACGGTCACCCCGCGCCGGGCGACCAGGTCCAGGACCCGGTCGACGTCGCGCTGGGGGTCGACCACGACGCCGGTGCCGGCCTCGCTGATCAGGTAGCTGCGGTCGCCCAGGCTGGTGGTCTCGATGACGTCGATCTGCACGGCGAACTCCTCGGTACGGTACGGGGTAGGGGTATGCGTCGGACCCACGGCAGCGCGGGCCACGGTCGTGCTCAGCGGGTGGGGAGACCGGCCTCGCGCCAGGCGTTCATCCCGCCGGTCATGTTCGCCACGTCGAAGCCGGCGGCGGCGAGGGCCTCGGCGGCCTGCTGGCTGCGCCGGCCGCTCTGGCAGACGGTGACGACGGGGCGGGTGCGGTCGAGCTCGCCGGCACGGGCGGCCAGCTGGCCCAGCGGGATCGGGGTGCTGCCGGCGATGGCGCCGGTGGCGACCTCGTCGGGCTCGCGGACGTCGAGGACCTGCACGTCGGCGGTGCGGTCGGCGACCTGGGTGGGGGCGGTCTGCGGGACGGTGCTCATCGGGTACCTCCGGGGGTGTCGGCTGGGGTCAGGCCAGGGACAGGAGCAGCTTCTCCAGCTGCGCGAGGTCGACATCCCGGTCCTCGGGGGCGGAGTTGGCCGAGCAGTACCGCATACCGGTGCCGACCACCGCGAAACCGGCCTTGTGCAGCGCCTTCGACGCGGCGGCCAGCTGGGTGACCACGGCGGCGCAGTCGCGGCCTTCCTCGATCATGCGGACGATGCCGCCGATCTGGCCCTGGATGCGGTTCAACCGCTTGACGACGTCGGAGAGCTCGCCCTGGGGGATGTCCACGTCGACGACGATAGATACCCCCGGGGGTATATGGCAACCGGCTCGCCGATGGCGTGGGTCACGCTGCTCGCGGCCCCTGCGCCGCGTGCGCCTCAGCGACGCAGTTGCGTGCCCAGCACCGCGGCCACGGAGTCCAGGGCGCCGGGGACGAGGGCGTAGTAGGCCCACACGCCGCGCTTGTCGCGGGCCAGCAGGCCGGCCTCGACCAGCACCTTGAGGTGGTGGGACACCGTCGGCTGGGACAACCCGACCGGTTCGGTGAGGTCGCAGACGCAGGCCTCCCCGCCCTCGTGCGCGGCGACCAGGGACAGCAACCGCAGCCGGGTGGGGTCGGCGAGGGCCTTGAGCGTGCGGGCCAGCGCCTCGGCCTCGCGGGTGCCGATGGGTGCGGCGACCAAGGGCGCACAGCAGGCCTGCGCCTCGACCGTCGTGTGCAGCGCCGTCGTCATGGGCCGAGTGTGCCGGAGGCATGGACGGGTGTCGATATTGACGCACGTCGATGCCTGCGGCACGCTGCCCATCGACGTTCGTCGATGGATGGGAGGGGTCGTGCCAGACCTGCGCGAGGAGGTCCGGGCGCGGTACGCCGCTGCTGCCCGGGCGGTCACCGGCGGAGCCGACGGGTGCTGCGCCCCCGCGGCGGAGGCGCTGGAGGTCGACGACCGCTTCGGGGCCGCCCGCTACGACGCCGAGTCCAGCGCGCAGCTGCCCGCCGAGGCGGTCCTGGCCTCGCTGGGCTGCGGCAACCCCCTGGTGGTGGCCGACCTGCGCCCGGGTGAGCGGGTGCTCGACCTGGGGTCGGGCGGGGGCATCGACGTGCTGCTGTCGGCCCGCCGGGTCGGCCCGGCCGGCTTCGCCTACGGCGTGGACATGACCGCCGAGATGCTCGAGCTGGCCCGCGCCAACGCGGCCAGGGCGGGGGTGACCAACGTCGAGTTCCTCGCCGGCACCATCGAGGAGCTCCCGCTGCCCGACGCCGCGGTCGACGTGGTCATCTCCAACTGCGTGGTCAACCTGTCCACCGACAAGCCGGCCGTGCTCGCCGAGACCTTCCGCGTGCTGGCCCCCGGCGGCCGCCTCGGCATCTCCGACGTCGTCGCCGAGGACCACGTCACCCCCGACCAGCGTGCCGAGCGCGGCTCCTACGTCGGCTGCATCGCCGGCGCCCTGTCCCGGGCCGAGTACCTGTCCGGCCTCGCCGCCGCGGGGTTCGTCGACGCGACGGTCACCTTCACCCACGAGGTCGCCGACGGCCTGCACGGCGCGGTCGTCGCTGCCACCAAGCCCGCCACCGTGCCCGCCGCCCGACCGGCCGAGCCGGCCCCGTGAGCGATCCCGTCCGCGAGGCCCGCCGCCCGGACGCCACCACCGAGACCCCGGTGCTGGCGCAGCTGTCCACCCTCGACCGCTTCCTCCCGGTGTGGATCGTCGCGGCCATGGCGCTGGGGCTGCTGCTGGGGCGGCTCGTCCCCGGCCTGGACTCGGCGCTGGAGGCGGTGAGGGTCGGCGACGTCAGTCTGCCCATCGCCGTCGGGCTGCTGCTGATGATGTACCCGGTGCTGGCGAAGGTCCGCTACTCCGAGCTCGACCGCGTCACCGGCGACCGCCGGCTCCTGCTCGCCTCCCTGGCCCTGAACTGGCTGGTCGGCCCTGCGGTCATGTTCGCCCTGGCCTGGCTGCTGCTGCCCGACCTGCCCGAGTACCGCACCGGGCTGGTCATCGTCGGCCTGGCGCGGTGCATCGCCATGGTGCTGATCTGGAACGACCTGTCCTGCGGCGACCGGGAGGCCGCCGCCGTCCTGGTCGCGATCAACTCGGTCTTCCAGATCCTGGCCTTCGCCGCCCTGGGCTGGTTCTACCTGCAGGTCCTGCCCGGCTGGCTGGGCCTGTCGACCACCTCGGCGGAGTTCAGCGTCTGGGCCATCGTCCTGTCCGTCCTGGTGTTCCTCGGCATCCCGCTGGTGGCCGGGTTCGCCACCCGCACGATCGGGGAGCGCACCCGGGGCCGGGACTGGTACGAGAGCCGGTTCCTGCCCAGGATCGGGCCGATCGCGCTCCACGGCCTGCTGTTCACCGTCGTCATGCTCTTCGCGCTGCAGGGTGACGCGATCACCTCGAAGCCCTGGGACGTCGTGCGGATCGCCGTCCCGCTGCTGGCCTACTTCGCGACCATGTTCGGCGGGTCGTTCCTGCTGGGCACGAGGCTGCGCCTGGGCTACGCCAAGACCGCCACCCTGGCCTTCACCGCCGCGGGCAACAACTTCGAGCTCGCCATCGCCGTGGCCATCGGCACCTTCGGCGTCACCTCCGGACAGGCCCTGGCCGGTGTCGTCGGCCCGCTCGTCGAGGTCCCCGTGCTGGTTGCCCTGGTCCACGTCTCGCTGTGGGCCGCCCGCCGCTGGTTCCCCGGCGACCCCACCGTCCCGACCTCCCCGAGGAGCACCGCGCCGTGAGCACCCCCAGCGTCCTGTTCGTGTGCGTGCACAACGCCGGCCGCTCCCAGATGGCCGCCGGCTGGCTGGCCCACCTGGCCGGCGACGCGGTCGAGGTCCGGTCCGCCGGCTCCCTGCCCGGCGACCAGGTCAACCCCGCCGCGGTCGCCGCGATGGCCGAGGTCGGTGTCGACATCTCGACCGCCACCCCGCGCGTGCTCACCACCGAGGCGGTGCAGGCATCCGACGTGGTGATCACGATGGGGTGCGGCGACGCCTGCCCGGTGTTCCCGGGGAAGCGCTACCTGGACTGGGAGCTGCCCGACCCGGCCGGCAAGGGCGTCGACGCCGTCCGCCCGATCCGCGACGACATCGAGGTCCGGGTCCGCGGGCTGCTCGCCGAGCTCGGCGTCGCCCCGGCCGCCTGAGGCGCCGCGGCGGCCGCGCTCACCGCCAGTCGAAGTGCTCGCGGAAGACCGCGCGGCGGGGCACCCCGGCCGCCCGCAGGTCGGCGGACAGGCCGCTGACCATCGCGGTCGGCCCGCACAGGAACACCGACACCGCCCCGGGGTCGGCGTCCGCGGCCCGCAGCGCGCCGACGGCGGTGAGCCGGCCGTCGGTGCGCGTGCGCACCAGGTGGAAGGTGACCTGCGGGTGCTCGTCGGCGATGCCGGCGAGCTCGGCGGCGTAGGGGGCGTCCTGCTCGGCGGCGACCGACCAGAACAGGTCGACCGGCCCGGCGGGCGGGTGCTCGCGCAGGGACCGCATCCAGCTCAGGAAAGGTGTGATGCCGACCCCGCCGGCGATCCACAGCTGCTGGTCGGCGGCGCCCTTGGTGTGGGTGAACCGGCCGTGCGGGCCGCTGAGCACGGCGGGCATGCCCGGGCGGACCTCCTCGCCGATGGCTGCGGTGTAGTCCCCGAGGGCCTTGACCGTCACCCGGACCTCGTCCTCGTGCGGGCCGCTGGCCAGCGTGAACGGGTGCCGCGCCCAGCCGGCCCTGGACTCCAGGTGCAGCATCGCGAACTGCCCGGGCCGGTACTCCAGCGGCCGGCCCAGGGGACGCAGGGTGATCTCGGTGAGGTCGGCCCCGACCGGTTCCACCCGGCTCACCTGGTAGTCCCGCAGGCCGTGGCCGCGGCGGGCCAGCAGCTCCCGGTAGGCGTAGAACGCCAGGCCGACTGCGCCGACCCCGACGTAGGTCCAGCGCAGCTGGGCCGAGCCGAACACCGAGGCGTCCCCCAGGCCGTGCGCGAAGCCGACGGCCAGGAACAACCCGGTGAGCCGGTGCACCGCGCGCCAGACCTCGTAGTCGCCCACCCAGCGCGACAGCACCCGCAGCGGGGGCCACTCGTGCACCGCCGTGATCAGGGGGTGGACGGCGGCGGGGACGACGGACCGCCAGCGCGGCAGGATCGCCCACACCACCAGGGTGGTCAGCCCGACCACCGAGACCACCCCGGCAGGACCCGCCCAGGACGGGCCGCCGCCGGAGGACAGGGCGATGTGCGGGACCAGCAGCACCATGCCGGCGATGGCCGCCCGCCGGTGCCAGATCGCGGCCCGGTCGATCCCGTCGAACCAGCTCTCCACCCACGGCAACGTGGTCACCAGCACGACCGCCACCGACATCAGCAGCACCGCCTCGGCCCCGGCCAGCTGGCCGAGGTAGGAGGCGGCGTCCTGCCCGGCCGGCATGGCCACCAGCCACTGCAGCGCCAGCGCCGCCACGAGGACGACGAGGACGGCGGGTCCGGCGTGGCGGGCGAGTCCACCGCGGGTCAGCACAGCGGGAGCCTAGGGAACGGGGGCCGGTCTGCACCGCTGCCGGGCCGGTGCGCGCGGATTAGGTTGTCCGGCATGGAACTCGTGCACCCGGCCCCGGCGCGCACCGTCGCCGGCGACGACCTCCTCGACCTCTACCCGTGGCCCGACCAGGGCCGATGGGTGCGGGCGATGATGGTGACCGCGCTGGACGGCGCGGCGGCCGGTCGGGACGGACTGAGCGGCTCGATCTCCTCCTCTGCCGACCGGGAGGTGTTCGACGCCGTCCGCCGGCTGGCCGACGCCGTCCTCGTCGGGGCGGGCACGCTGCGCGCCGAGGAGTACGGGCCGATGCGCGCCTCCGACGAGCACACCGAGCGCCGGACGGCGGCCGGCCAGGCCCCCGCACCCCGGCTCGCCGTCGTGTCCGGGTCGCTCGACCTGCCCTGGGAGCTCCCCGTCTGGGCCGACTCCACCCTGACCCCGCTGGTGCTCACCGGACCCGAGGCCGCCGACGACGCGCTGGCCACCGCCCGCGAGCACGCCGAGGTGGTCGCGCTGCCCGACCTCGAGCCGGCCACGCTGCTCAGCGCGCTCACCGACCGCGGGCTGCGCCGGATCGTGTGCGAGGGCGGGCCGAGCCTGCTCGAGAAGGTCGTCGCGGCCGACCTGCTCGACGAGGCCGACATCACCCTCTCCCCGGTGTTCGCCGGCACCGCCACCACGCCCCGCACCGACGGCCCCGACGAGGTCGCCCGGCTGGACCTGGTGCACCTGCTCACCGCCGAGGGCTTCGTCATGGCCCGCTACACCCGGCCGGGCAGCCGGTGATCGACCTCCGGGCACTCGCCCGGCTCGCCGCCGAGCACGAGGCGGACCTCGACCACGCGGTGGAGCCCTTCCGCGTCGGTGACCGCGTCCTGGACACCGACGTCCGGCCCGCGATCATGGGCGTGGTCAACCTGTCCCAGGACTCCTCGTACCGGGAGAGCGTGGCTCCCTCGACGGAGGCGGCCGTCCGCCGCGGGAAGGTGCTGACGGCGCAGGGCGCCGACGTGGTGGACGTCGGTGCCGAGTCGGTCTTCGACTCCGCGGCCCGGGTCGGTCCGCAGGACCAGATCCGCAGCCTGGTGCCGGTGGTCGAGGAGCTGGCCGACGCCGGCGTCGCGGTCTCGGTGGAGAGCTACGACCCGGTCGTGGCGCGGGCCGCGCTCGCCGCCGGCGCGCAGCTGCTGAACCTGACCGGCTCGGCGGACGACGACGCGGTGTTCGAGCTCGCCGCCGAGTTCGACGCCGCCCTGGTCATCTGCAACGTGCTCGGCGTCAACCCCCGGGAGCTCGACGACGCCGACGTCGACCGCGACCCCTACCCCGCGATGGCCGCCGCACTCGGGTCCCGGGTGGCCGCGGCCCGCGACCGCGGGGTGCGGGCCGGCGTCGCGGTGGACCCGGGGGCCGGGTTCGGCATGGCCCGGCTGACCGACCCCCTGGAACGGGTCCGGCACCAGTCGGTCCTGCTGCTGCAGAGCTTCCGGCTGCGCTCCCTCGGGGTGCCGGTCTGCCACTCGCTGCCCAGCGGGTTCAGCTACTTCGAGGACGAGGTCCGCACGGCCGAGGGGTTCTTCGCCGTCCTGGCCGGGCTCGGCGGCACCGGCATCCACCGCACGCACGAGGTGCCCCGGGTGCGGGCGGTGCTCCGGGCCATGGCCGACCTGCCGGTCGACCACGCGCCGGGACTCGAGAAGCGGTCAGTGCTGACTGTGTAGCCTGCCGCGCATGACCCTGCCCGACGTGCTGCGCGGCCGGCTGACCCTGCCCGTCGTCGCCTCGCCGATGTTCATCGTCTCCGGCCCCGACCTCGTCGTGGCCCAGTGCGCGGCCGGCGTGGTCGGGTCCTTCCCGGCGCTCAACGCCCGCCCGGCCACCCAGCTCGGCGACTGGCTGAGCGAGATCGACGAGCGGCTGGCCGCGGCGGCCGCCACCGGCGCGACCGTCGCCCCCTACGCGGTCAACCAGATCGTGCACCGCTCCAACGACCGGCTCGAGGCCGACGTCGCGCTCTGCGTCGAGCACGAGGTGCCGGTCGTCATCACCTCGCTGGGCGCCCGCGAGGACGTCTACGACGCGGTGCACTCCTACGGCGGCATCGTGCTGCACGACGTCATCGACGACCGGTTCGCGCACAAGGCGATCGACAAGGGCGCCGACGGCCTCATCGCGGTGGCGGCCGGCGCCGGCGGCCACGCAGGCACGACGTCGCCCTTCGCCCTGGTCCGGGAGATCCGCCGCTGGTTCGACGGGCCGCTGGCGCTGTCCGGGGCGATCGCGCACGGCTCCTCGGTGCTGGCCGCGCAGGCCGCCGGGGCCGACCTGGCCTACGTGGGCTCGGCGTTCCTGGCCACCACCGAGGCCCGGGCGGCCGAGGGCTACAAGCAGATGGTGGTCGACAGCTCCGCCGCCGACATCGTCTACAGCAACCTGTTCACCGGCGTGCACGGCAACTACCTGGCCGGCTCCATCCGCGCCGCGGGCCTGGACCCGGCCGACCTGCCCACCAGCGACCCCAGCGCGATGAGCTTCGGCTCCGACGGCGGCGCGAAGGCCTGGCGCGACGTGTGGGGCTCGGGCCAGGGCATCGGCACCGTGGACGCCGTCGTCCCGGCCGCCGAGCTGGTCGCCCGGCTGGGCCGGGAGTACGCCGAGGCCAAGGCCGCCCTGGACGCCGCGGTCATCACCCCCGCCGCGGTCTGAACGACCGAGGGGCGCCGCACCTGCTCGGTGCGGCGCCCCTCGGTCGTCCGGGTGCGGTCGGTGCGGTCAGTGGTGGTTCGAGGCCTGCTTGGCGCGCTCGAAGGAGGCGTTGATCTCCGCCTCGGCCTCGGCGATGCCGACCCAGTTGGCGCCCTCGACGCTCTTGCCGGGCTCGAGGTCCTTGTAGGTCTCGAAGAAGTGCTGGATCTCCAGCCGGTCGAACTCCGACACGTCGGTGATGTCCTTCAGGTGCGCCATCCGCGGGTCGGTCGCCGGCACGGTGAGCACCTTGTCGTCACCCCCGGCCTCGTCGGTCATCCGGAACATGCCGATGGCCCGGCAGGTGATCAGGCACCCGGGGAACGTGGGCTCCTCCAGGAGGACCAGCGCGTCCAGCGGGTCGCCGTCCTGACCGAGGGTCGCCTCGATGTACCCGTAGTCGGCCGGGTACCGCGTCGAGGTGAACAGCATCCGGTCCAACCGGATGCGTCCAGTGGCGTGGTCCAGCTCGTACTTGTTCCGCTGGCCCTTGGGGATCTCTACCGTCACGTCGAACTGCACCGACGTAGTGTGGCCCACGACCGGCGGTCGTGGGACGCCGAGGGTCGGCCAACCTGTGGGGGAGACGTCATCGCGAGCGCCCCGCCGACCCCTCCGACGGTGACGGTCACCGCCCGACGGAACTGGCGCAAGCGGATCTGGCAGGTCCTCGTCACCCTCTGCGTGGTCGCGGCGCTGGGCGCCGGGGCGGTGCTGCTGGCCACCGGCGAGGACGCCGACCCCGACGCCGTCGCCGCCGTCCCCTCCGGTGCCGTCGCCGTCCCCGAGGCCCAGTTGCCGGAGCTGACCGAGCCCGCACCGGCCCTGGCCGCCCTGCCCACCGGCGGCCCGCTGCCCGACCCGGCCGCGCTGCAGGCCGCCCTCGCCCCGCTGCTCGCCGCACCCGCGCTGGGCAGCGGCCTGTCGGCCGAGGTGGTGGACGTGGCGACCGGCGCGACCCTGCTGGACACCGACGCCGACGACCCCGGGACACCGGCCTCGACCGCCAAGCTGCTCACCGGCCTGGCCGTGCTGACCACCCTGGGTCCCGGCGCCACCATCGAGACCCGGGTGGTGGCCGGCACGCAGCCGGGCGAGGTCGTGCTGGTCGGTGGCGGCGACCCGACGCTGTCGACCACCAGCCCGTCGCAGAGCTACCCCGGCGCCCCCACCGTGGCCGACCTGGCCGCCCAGGTGCAGGCCGCCGGGGTCGCGGTCACCTCCGTGGTCGTGGACAACTCCTTGTTCACCGGTCCGCTGACCGCGCCGGCCTGGGGGTCGGAGGACGCGCCGTCGACCTACGCGGCCCCGGTCACCGCCACCGCCGTGGACGGCGCCCGGGTCAGCCCGGGGCAGGCCCAGCGCAGCGGGCAGCCCGGCACGGACGCCGGTGCGGCCCTGGCCGCGGCGCTCGGCGTCCCGGGTGCCCCGGTCGGCCTGGGCGCCGCCCCGGCCGGCGCGCAGGTGCTGGGCACCGTGCGCTCCGCGCCGGTCGAGCGGCTGGTCGAGCAGGCCCTCACCGCCTCGGACAACCTGCTCGCCGAGGACCTCGCCCGCCAGGTGGCGCTCGCCACCGGCCGGGAGGCCAGCTTCGCCGGGTCCGCCGAGGCGGTCACCGCCGCGGTCGCCGCCGCGGGGTTCGGCACCACCGGGCTGACCCTCTCCGACGGCAGCGGCCTGTCCGGCACCGACCGGGTGCCCGCCCGGCTGCTGGTCGACGTGCTGGAGGCCGCCTCCGACGGCTCCCGGCCCGAGCTCGGCGCCCTGCTGTCGGGCCTGCCGGTCGCCGGGTACACCGGCACCCTCGCCGACCGCGGGGACGCCGACCCCTCGACGGCGCCGGGCACCGTCCGGGCCAAGACCGGGACGCTGTCGACGACCAGCGCACTGGCCGGCCTGGTCACCACCGCCGACGGCCGGCTGCTGGCCTTCGCGCTGCTGGCCGACGGGACACCGGGCGACGTGTCGGCGTCCGAGGCCGCGCTGGACGCCGTCGCCGCCCGCATGGCCGCCTGCGGCTGCTCCTGACCCGTACCGTCGTCCCATGGCCGACTCGCTGGTGGACTGGGACCTGGCCGCGCGCACGGCCGCTCGGCTGGGCGGCGCCGGGCCGGTGACCACCCGCGCCGAGGCCGCGGCCGTCGTCGCCGAGCTGCACGAGTGCGCGGCCACCGCGGTCGCCCACGTCGAGGGCCTGACCGGGCTGACCCCGGCGGCGGGCGCCCCGACCCCGGTCACCGCGGTCGTCGACCGGCCCGGTTGGGTGCGGGCCAACACCTCGGGCATGGCCGCGCTGCTGGACCCGCTCACCGAGGCGCTGCAGGAGAAGTCCGGGAGCCGCCCCGGACCGGTGGCCCGGGCGATCGGCGGCCGGGCCACCGGGCTGCAGGCCGGCGGCGTGCTGGCCTTCGTCTCCTCCAAGGTGCTGGGCCAGTACGAGGTCTTCGGCACCGGTGGCCGGCTGCTCCTGGTCGCGCCCAACATCGTCGACGCCGAGCGCAAGCTGGGT
This sequence comes from Klenkia sp. PcliD-1-E, assembly GCF_024124375.1. GTDB lineage: Bacteria > Actinomycetota > Actinomycetes > Mycobacteriales > Geodermatophilaceae > Klenkia. The sequence continues at coordinate 738 of NZ_JAMXRZ010000064.1, read as the reverse complement.
GTCGACCCGCACGACTTCCGGCTGTGGGTCTGCCTGCACGAGGTCACCCACCAGCTGCAGTTCACCGCCTTCCCCTGGCTGCGCGGCTACCTGGAGTCGCAGGTGCAGGAGTTCGTCCGGGTCAGCGACCTGGACCCCGCGGCGCTGCGCGAGCGGCTGCGCGACGTCGTCGCCAGCCTGTCCGACGCGGTGCGCGGCAAGCCCCTGGAGGGCGACGGGCCCGCCGGGCTGATGGCCCTGGTGGGCGACCCCGCCCAGCAGGCCGTGCTCGACCGGGTCACCGCGGTGATGAGCCTGGTCGAGGGGCACGCCGAGTTCGTCATGGACGGCGTCGGCCCCGACGTCGTCCCCAGCGTGCGCACCCTGCGGAAGCGGTTCGGCCAGCGCCGCAAGGGCGTCGGCCCGCTGGACCGCGTGCTGCGCCGCCTGCTCGGTCTGGAGCAGAAGATGCAGCAGTACGCCGACGGCCGGCACTTCGTCGCCGGGGTCGCCGACCGGGTCGGCATGGACGCCTTCAACACCGTCTGGACCTCGCCGGGCACGCTGCCGCGCAAGGAGGAGCTCACCGACCCGCAGCGCTGGGTCGACCGGGTCATCACCCCGTACTGAGGTGGCCGGACCCGACCCCGCGGTCGCCGCGGTCCGCTCGGCGGTGCGCCGCGGGCTGGCCCGCGGCCCGGTGCTCGTGGCGTGCAGCGGCGGCGCGGACTCCCTCGCGCTGGCCGCCGCGGTCGCCTT
>NZ_JAMXRZ010000063.1 GCF_024124375.1 Klenkia sp. PcliD-1-E | reverse complement strand
GGCGCGGGGGTCGCGGCGGCCGCCGTCGGGGGTGCGACGGTCGCCGCCGGCGCCGCCTGCTGGGGGTCGAGGGAGTCGACGGGCTCGGACTGCTCCGCAGCCGCCGGCGCCGCGGCCTGGGCGCGGCTGCTGGCGGTGCTGCGCCACCAGCACGGCAGGTGCATCGGCATGCCCAGGAAGCTCTGCGCGGCGTTCAGCCGGCACGCGATGCACGGCTGGGGCTGCTCAAGGGTCTCCGAGGTCACCACGGTGCCCTCGGCGTCGGCGTGCGGGAATCCCATCAGCGGTTCCTCCTCCGTGGGGCTGGTCAGGCCCTGGGCTGGCGCCGGAGACGGTAGCTGCGGGGTCGGACATTGCCCACTGGTTGTGGTGCTGCGCCACTCTCGTGCGACGTCGCCGAACAGCGCCGCGGCCGCGGCCGCCACGCCATCGGCTCGGGGAGAGGCGCCTGGGTCGGCGCCGAGCTCGTCGTTGGGGCCGAGGTCATCGGGAGGTTCGGGCAGCTGCAGCCCGTCCTCAGGGCCTTCCTCGCCCAGCAGGTCCCACAGCCGCAGCGCGGTGACCCGGCATCGCCGGTTCTCGTGGTGCAGGGTGCGCTGCACGGTGTACCGGGGGGTCAGCCCGGTGCGCTCCTCGGCGATCAGCACGCCCTCGTCGTAGAGGGCGCGGATGGCGGTGCCCCGGTCCAGCTGCAGGGAGTCGGCCATCGTCCCGGCGACGGACTTCAACACCTGCTCCAGCGCGGTGGAGTCCACCAGCAGCTGCGCGCCTCCATCGCGGCCGTCGGGGTCGTGCAGCACATAGCCGAACCGCAGGCCCCGGGCCTCCATCCGGAACTTCTGCGGGAAGGTGTCGGTGTCCCCGGTGGCCACCCGCCGCCAACCCAGCCGGCCGGCCAGCGGCCACGGCGGGGCTTCCCCGTCGCGCACGTCGTCGACGAAGGCCAGCCCGGTGCGCAGGGCGTGACGCAGCAGCTCGACCACGCGGGCACCGGTCCGGGTCGGCAGGTCGGGATCGGCGGTGGCATCGGCGGTCTGCTGCAGCGCCTCGTCGGTGCGGGCCAGGACCTCCGCGCGCTCGTCGTCGGTGATCGCCCCGACCTCGACGAGGAAGTCCGCCATCGCGCACCACCCCGACCAAGTGGAGGCGATCGCCTCGGCCTGGCGCACTGCTTCGCCGTCGGTGCGCAGCTGGCGGGCGTAGGCCGCGGCCTCCTCGGCGTAGCGGGCCTTACGGCCGGTGAGGTCGGCGGCGATCCACTGCAGGAACGAGGCCATCAGCAGGGCCCGCCCGTGCCGGGATTCATCGAGGTCGAAGTCCAGCAGCGCGTCGAAGGAGATCTCCTCCTTGCGGATGGGCACCACCAGCATCCGCTGGGCACCCGAGCCCGGGCGCGGCATGACCTCGCTGGTCACCAGGGCACTGGCCCGGGGCGGGGTGCCATCCAGCACGCCCAGGCCGTCGCGAGTCGACCGGGACCGCTGCTCGCCGTTGTGCACCAGGCGCGCGAACTCCTCGAGCAGCTTCTGCGCAGCCAGCCAGTCCTTGGTCGGGGCGACGTCGTCGGCCCAGTAGAGGGCGTCCTTGGACGCGTTGAGCTTGATCCGCAGGGCGTTGAGGGTGTCGCCGTTGCCCGACATCGACGACGCGGGCTTGCGGCGGTCCCACAGCTCGCCCCAGTGGTGCATCGCCAGCGACGCCACCGACGTCTTGTAGGACCCCGGGCTGCCGATCACGGCCAACACCCAGGGGTTGGGGCCCAGCGCCGAGCGGTACACCTGGCCCAGCAGCGGGGCGACGATCCGGCCCGGCAGGCGGGTCATCATCCCGGCCGAGTGCTGCACGAAGGCCGCCCGCAGCGCGGCGGGGTCAGCGGTGGGGTCAGGCAGGTCGTAGCGGGCCAGCGGGCCGGTGAGCAGCACCGGCATGTCCCGCACCTCGGTGGGGGTGATGCCGCCGCCGGCGTGCACGAACACCCACTCGCCGTCGATCTGCCGCCACCCGGTGGAGCGGTAGCGGGTGGTCCGCAGGATGGTTGGGCTCACCGCGGTGATCGCTCGCCGGACCGTCGCCAGCCCTGCGGGCTTCCCGTCGTGGTCAGGGGGTCCGGGCAGCGAGCGCAGCCAGGTGGAATCCATCCACTGGTCGGCGGAGATCCGCAGGTGCATCTGCTCGCCGCTGGCCGGGTCGATGTAGGTCAGCAGCAGCCCCGACAGCTCCGCGGGAGCCGGCGGGTTGATCCGTGCACTGGAGGCCCGGGCGGCGCGCCCTCGCAGCACCGGGGCGTCGACGTCGACGGTGTCGGATTCCTCGAGGTACTCCATCTCCACGATGCGCACCCCCAGGCCCAGGATGAGCCGCAGGGTCTCGTCGGGGTCCTCGTCGTCGCGGCGTCCCTTGGCGGGCTCGACCTGCACGATCTGGTTCTCGACGATCCGGAAGACCGGCTGGTTGATCCGGGTCTCTGGCCGGTTGGCTGGGTGGTCCTGGGTGGCCAGGAGCGGGTCGAGGCGGTCGCCGGGTGCTGGTGGACGAGCGGTCGGCACCTGATCCTGGACCGTGGTGCTCGGCTCGTGCGGCTTGGGCGCTGCGGGCTGGTCATCGGGTTCAGGTGCAGGGTGGGACAGCTGCAGCTTGGGTGGCAGCGGAGCGCCGACCAGCTGGACCGCGGTGCGCGCTGCGGTGGTCGCGGCACGCAGCCGCTGGGTGGCCGTGCCCAGGGCCTGATCAGCCCAGGCGGTGCCGGTGGCCCGCACGGCGGCTCGGACGGTGTCCACAGCGCTGTCGAGGGCTTCGTGCCGCATCTCGGCTTCGACGGCCCACCGCGTGGCAAACCGGACCGCCTCCTCGGCGACCTCGGCGCCCTTCTCCCCCGCGCCACCGTCCAGCGCACGCGCCAGCTGCGCCTGGGTCTGCTGCAGGGCCTGCTCGACACCTTCGGCGCGCACCCGCACCAGGGCTGCGGCCGACCAGGCCTCCACCTCGCTGACGTGCACATCCAGCAGGCCATCGACGCCGTGGCCGGCGGCGATGTGATCGGCGAAGTCGGCCTTGGGCTCGGTGGGGGCCGGCAGCAGCAGCACGGGTGCCGCGCCGGCTGCGGTGAGGGCCTGGTGCGCGGCGACGCCGCGCGCCCAGCCGGTGTCATCGCGGTCCAGGACCACCCGAACCTGGGTGCCCTGCAGTCGCCGGGCCAGCTCGGGGCCGAACCCGCGGCCACCGCCGGTGTTGGTGGTGGCCACCAGGCCCAGGCCTTCGGCGACCTCGACGTCCTTCTCGCCCTCGAGCAGCCACACAGGCTGCCCGGCGGCGACAGCGGCCAGCACCTGCGGCAGCCGGTACAGCACGGGCGTGAAGCCGGCCGGCTTGGTCTTGCGCCGTCGCCCGGAGGCGTCGACGAACTGCTGCCGGAACTGCTTGTGCGGGGCCGGGCAGGACGTGCACTGCTCGCGCAGGACCTCCTGCACCAGAGCGCCGTCGGCGCCGACGTAGGGGTAGACCGCGACCTGCGCCCAGGTGTGCTCTACCTCGGGCGCCGCGGGCTCGGGAGAGGCCCGGGTCGGGATCAGCTTGGGCAGCCGTCCCAGCCGACCGCGGCGCTGACCTGCACGCCGCTGCTGCGGGGACCGCCCCACCCGGCCACCCCGGGAGCTCGTCCGGCGCTCCTGCGCCTCGTCGAACAGGTCGGACTGCCGTAGCCCCAGAGCCGCGCACAGGTCGGCGTACTCGGCGTGACAACCGTGGCACCGCAACACGACCTGGCCGCGGCCGCCGCTGCTGACCCACCGCACAGCCAGAGAGGGCCGAGAGTCGTCGTGCACCGGGCAGCACGCGTTGAACGCGTCCTGCCCGGTCCAGCTCTTCGTGCGGGACCCGCCCGTGGACTCCAGCGCGTCCACGACGCGGCGGAGGGATGTCTTCGGGCCCCGCTCGACGTCGTCGAACGGGGGGCGCGGGTCACTCACGCGTCACCCAGGCGGGCGACACCAGGGCAGGGCTCCGCCGATGTGATGGCGACACCGCTGCCCGATGGGTACAGTCGCGCATAGCTCCACTCAGATTCTGAAACCGAATCACGAGGACCCCCCCGGTTGCCGCCAAGCTTTAGGGGGGGTTTTCGTCTGTCTGGGGTGCCTTCGGTCAGGCGCTGATGGGCAGCTCCTGCTGAGCCGAACGCGTTGCCAGCGCACGGCGCTGACGCCTGACGATGTACTCGGGTACCGCGAACTGATGCCGCAGAGCGAGCTCGCGAGCGAGGTAGTCGCCGAGAGGCAGACCTTCGCGCCGTGCCGCCTCTTCGTAGGCCGCGTGGTGGTCTTCGGGCAGACGGAAGGTCTGCGACTTCCGCCCGGCGATGGGCTTGGGACCTCGCTTGCCGCGCCTCGCTTCGTCCGCCATGGGGACTGTCTACCAGCCGGGCTATCCGTAATCGGAGTCTGAGTTTTCTCGGGCGTGTCGACATGCCGACCCACCCCACCGCTCATGTCTGGGGAAGGTCGGCTGCTCGGCGTGCTGTGACAGGGCGTGAGCCGAAATCTGTCTGCGCCCTCGATGACTGGCGGTCGGAACGCTCCGCGCGCACATGTGCGTACGACCTAGCGCTCACCTTGTGGGGAGCATGGGGAGCAACGCATAAGTGCTGCTCAGACGGCAATTTTTGCTCCCCACAGGTGTGGGGAGCATGGTGGGGAGCATGGTGGGGAGCAAGTTGTAAGACGCCCTGGCGCCGTCTTCCTAAGAAGAACGGGCACCCGTACCGCACACTGGGGAGCGAGTTGCGGGAGCGTGCTGGGCGAACCGGGGAGGCCGAAGTTGGTCGACGTCGACCAGGTGCCGGTGGTGCTCGCGGACTGGGTCGAGCAGCGCCGGCTCGCCACCACCCCGACGTGGCAGCTGGAGATGCAGGCAGCTAGCGAGGAGCTCGGCCGCGAGATCGAGGGAGCCATCCCGGGCATCTGCCCAGAGAGTCCGCATCCTCCGGCCCCTGATTCCTCGCGGGGGCAGGAGTGCGTCCGGGAGGCCAAGGTCTGGCTGGAGGACTTGCTGTGGCACAAGCAGGCCTACAAGTACGCGGTGCACCGCTGGTGGCCCGAACGCGTCCTTGAGCTGGTCACCCGGATGGCCGGCGGCCAGAGCGCGTTCACGACGCTGGCTGATCTGCGGAAGCTGAACAGGTACCAGGCCGAGGTGCAGCTTCGAATCGGCAGCTTCAATGGCGCTATCGGGTTCCGGCTAGGCCGGGCTTTCATGGTGATCGGGGACTACGAGGTCATCGCCGCCCAGATGGGAATGACCCTCTACGACGTTCGCATGATGACTATCTGGGGACATCAGCGGGATGAGACCGGGTTGATCGAGGACTGGGAACTGGACCCTGGGGTCGACAACGTGGTGCGTTTCTGCCAGACCCAGGTGTTCAACAACCGGCTGATCGAGGCCTGGGAACTCCGCCAGCAGGCTGAGCTGCTTCAGGCCATGGCCAACGTGTTCGAGGACGCCACCGTCGACCTCGTCCAGGAGCTGTCCGGGTCGGTCTCCGAGCATGCGCTCGTCGAGGCGTCGGGCAGCCGGACGGCGGCACGAATGAACACCCGCATCCAGAAAGCCCGGGCCCAGCGCGGTCTCCCCGGCGACCCACGCAGGGTGCCCAACCAGTTCAGCGGTCCCGGGGCGCCACTGGCCGCAGGGGTCCCGCCCAAGACGTACTGGCGCGAGCTCCAGCCCGGGGACTTTGACTACCGCGCGCCAGGGGTGCCCGGCACCTAGTTCGTCGTGACCGAATGTGGGCCCTCTGTGCACCCCGAGCATGGTCGCCGGAACCCATCGCCTGAAGGCCCCGCGGGTGACAGGGTGAGTGCATGACTGGGTGGGCGTTGGCCGTGGCGATTGTCGGCGCAGTGAGTGGTCTCGTGGCTGCGACCCTCTCGGGCGTAAATCTCTATTTGACCGGTCAGCGTGAGACCAAAAAGTGGCTAAGGGACTCGCTGTTAGAGGCGCAGGTTGCGTTTCTAGACGCAAGTTTTGAGTACCCATCGAGACGTCTCTACGAGTACCTGGGCGAGTATCCCCCGGGGTGGACTGCCGACCTGTCCTCCTACTTTCAGGAATACCATGCAGCACACACAAGGCAGAATGACGCGCTCTCTAAAATTAGATTGCTCGCGAGCGACGACGTGGTAGCGAGAGCCGAAGAGCTTCATAAAGTCGATGAAAAAGTTGCCATGACGCTCTTCGACCAAAAGAACGGCTTCCCCAGCAAAGAACAGTGGGAGGTGTTGCGGTCCGAGAAGAAAGAAGCCAGGGAGGCGTTCATTCGGGCAACGCGGCACTTCTTCGACCTGACCGACGGTGCCCCCATCTCGAACTGATGGGGCGGCAGGCTGCTCCAACCCTGTTCTCGTCGACGGGGCCCCTCCGCCCGTGGTACCTAAAAGTGCACCATGTGCAGTAGACTTAGGTAACTTTTCGCTCGGAGGTCTGCTGTGCGTGTTGATGCCCCGGCTCTGCTGCCCATCCTGCGATCCCGGGTCCAGGGCGACATCTTGGCCTTGACCTACACCTCGCAGGACACCGAGTTCACCCTCAGCCAGCTCGCCCAGCGGGTCGGGGCCTCCCCGCGCGCCGTGCACGCCGAGGTCGACCGGCTCGTCAACTCCGGCCTGCTCGTGGACCGTCGGCTCGGACGCAACAGGCTGCTCAGCGCCCCCGCCGACGGGCTGCTCGTCCGGCCGCTGCGTGACCTGCTGGCGGTGACCCTTGGACCTCTCCCGGTCCTCACAGCGGCGCTGGGCGCCGTGGCCGGCGTCCAGCGGGCGTTCATTTACGGCTCCTGGGCTGCCCGCTACTCCGGTGAGCCCGGCCCCCCGCCCGCCGACATCGACGTCCTCGTCGTCGGTGACGCTGATCCCGACAACCTCTACGACGTCGCCCGGGAGGCCGAACGCCGGCTAGGGCGCCCGGTGGACATCCGACGGGTCCGAAGCTCCTCCTGGGACGACGAGTCCTCCCAGGACCCGTTCCTTGCTTCCCTGCGGAGTCGGCCGCTCGTCGAGCTCGACTTGATCCGGTCGTCTGCCGAGGTGGCGTCATGAGGTGGGAGCAGGGGCGACAGGAGATCGATCGACTTTTGTCCGATGGCCACCTCGAGCGCGTGCCTGCCAACCGCGAGCACTCCGACCTGCTGATAGCTCAGGCGCGCAGGCACCTGGCGAGCGCGAGCAAGCTCACCGACGACCCCGAGGCCGGCTACGCGGTGCTCTACGACGCCGCCAGGAAGGCGCTGTGGGCCATCCTGGCCAACCAGGGTCTGCGCCCCACGACCCGCGGGAGCCACCTCACGGCCTACCAGGCCGTCCTGGCTCAGCTGCACCCGCCGCTGGGCGACGTGCTCCGCCCCTTCGACCGGATCCGCCGCGAGCGGCGCAGCGCCGAGTACCCGAACCTCGAGGACCCCTCCCTCACCGCCGAGGACGTCGTCGAGGACCTGCCCAAGGTCACGGCCATCGTCGACGTCGCCGCGCGGGTCTTGGATCAGATGTCGCCGTACTGACCCTCGGCGTCGACCGTCCGCGGGCGACGGTGGTCCGGTGACGACGTCGTCTGGCCCAGCTGCCACACCGCTGAACCGAACCGCTGGAACACCGGGCCCTCGTGCTGGCGCAGAGCCTGGCCCAGCAGCCGAGGGCTGGTGGCCACCGGCAACGCCGGCAGGACGCCGGCGAGCTCGTCGAGGGTCGTCTGTCCGCTGACCCGGTGAGCCATCGTGTGCATGAGCGCCCGGGTGCGAACGGCCGAGGCCGGCACCGCGTGCCCGATCGCGTCCCACTGCGGTGCCGGCGGGGCAGCGTCCTGGAAGTGACGCTGCCACTGCTGCTGCACCTCGAGCACCTCGACGACGCCGCCGAGCGCACGCCCGACCCTGGAGGCCGAGCGACGCCACGTGGCCGACTGGACGCGCGAGGCCCCCAGGGCCAGGAGTGCGCCTGCAGCGAGTGCGAGAACTGGATGGCGTGCGGCCCCGCGGGTAGCTGCGGGAATCAGGACGCCGCCTACCGCCACCGGTAGGAACGCGACCGTCGCGGCTGACCGCTTCAGAGCGGTGTCGTTGCTGGAGTCCCGAAGCAGGTCCCGTAGGTCGCTCTGTTCGCGTCGGACAGCACCAGGTCCATACACGCCAGCAAGCGCCCGTCGGTCCGAGCTGATGAGCGGCGCCTGCAACAGCACCGCGAGCGTGGCGGTGGGGACGTCGTCACTGTCCAGCTGGCCCAACCGATCCATGCGCTGTTGCTCGTCGACGTCGAGCAATCCGTCTGGCGGGTCGACCAGGCGGATCGCTGGAAGGTAGTGCCGCTTCCACCACTCGAGGACGCGGTCCGCTGGCAAATTCTTGCTTGACGCCCACTTTTCGTGGTGCCGAACAACTTCCCTCAACACATGGGAAGCTGCAAATAGTCGGATTGCACCTTGGTTAGCAGCATGCAGCATGATGGTGGGGCACTCTTTTCGGCAAGACCACAACAAATCGTTGCGCAGCCAATTCGCGTCAATGACCACCGGTCGACTGACAACACCGAAGAATGAAATATCCTCGAACCCACCGTCGTGGCTCAACCAGACCGCGCCATCGCGGGAAGCAGCTCGTGCGGCATTGAGCGCCGCAGTTATGCCCTGAGCCGTCCCCTTTTGCATGTCAGGACTGTACTCAGGTGCGCGCACCACAAGGGGACGCGCACGAATTCAGGCTAGTTGGTGACGATGACCTGGAGTTCCCCAATGCGAACCTGGGCACTGTCCGACAACTGCAGGGGAATGGTCCCTGTAGCGCCGCCGCCGGCCCAGATGACGGTCCAGTAGGACGTCGCGGTCACCTGGTAGACCCCACCGGGCTTGCTGACGGAGGTGCGCTCGTAGCGGTGGCCGCAGTCGGGTGAACTCCGGTCGCCGTAGCTGTCGGCGTACGGGGTGCCCGGGGTTGTGCAGGTGACCGTGCTGCCGTCGCCCATGTCCCAGACGATCCGGTTGACCTGGGCCGTGGCGGTCACGGAGATCCCACCGCCACTGGCGCTGGCACTGTTCGGCCCGAACGTTGTCGGTCCTGGGTTCTCCACCCACATCCACACCGGCAGACCAACGAGACCGGTGTGATCGGCGTCAGCCTCGGGAACAATGCCGATATCGATGGCCCGGAGGTTGAGCTGGCTCAGAGCCAGCTGGGCGAGGACCGCTGGGTTTACTGGCGCCGGCGCGGGGGCCGGTGCGCCAGGTTGTGCCGGTTGGGCCGGGCCGAGGACGGGACCAAAAGCGCCCCCTGCGCACAGATAGTCCGCTAGCGCGGCGCACGGAACAGCAGTCGTGCTGCCCGTGTCGACCGGCGGGCCGTTACCTACAGGTGTCCCCGATCCCCCACCGCTGCTAGACCCGCCACCGGATCCACCACCAGAATTACCGCCCCCAGATCCGGGAATAGGAACAGTGATAGTGCATTGCCCCGTCGTTAGGTCGAATGTAGCGCAACCCACAGGCCCAGCTGACGCTTGCGACGGGTTGGTCAAGACTGAGGCGATAGTGGCAGCCAGCAGAAAAGGGAGAAGTGCACGTCTTACTCGCATGGCTGCCCCGATGAGAGCTCGTTACTGACGATCCAGCTATTGCCAATCTCGCTAACGGTTATCTGCGCCTGGCCCCGGACGACCCGATCTTCGGGAGTGACGGAGTTTCCAGAACTATCCACGGCGTAAGAGTTGCTGGCGTCGATGCACGTGTTAAAGACAATGTTCGGATCCACGGGCGGTGAAGTGTCTGGGTTGCCTTTGAGGTCGACACTGAAAATCTCGATGCTCGCGAACGTCTTATTGCCGGTGCTGGTCCAGCCGTTTTTTTTGTACAGGTCGATCAAAGCGTTCAGGCCAACGAGCGCCTGACCTGTCGCAACCGTCGACGGATCCACAACAGGCGCATTGGGATTTGCCGTCAGCTGAGGTTGTGCGTCGAGGTAGGCCTGCATGGCGTCTTCGGCAGCAGCAACCGCGTCGGCGGTTGGATCTGCGGTCTGGCTCGCGGTCGGCGTGGGGGCGGGGTCGTCGTCGCCTGTGCAGCCGGCGGCGCCGAGCAGCAGCACGAGCCCCAGGGCTGCGGCTGTGCCGTTGAGGCGGATGCGGCGGCTGTTCACGAGGTCCCTCCGGTGTGGTCGTCGGCTTCTAGCCTGCCTGTGCTGGTCAAGCCGTTGCCCGAGGGGTCTCGGATTTCACGGGCAACGGCCGGTCGGCGCTCACAGCGCGGCGGTGGTGAGGCGGGCGGTGCGCTGGGGGTCGCGCAGGTCGGCGAGGAGTTGTTCGGTGGCGGGCTCGAGGTCGCCACCGAGGTCGTCGACGACGGCCATGAGTTGCTCGATGGCCTTGGTCTCCTCGGCCTGGTTGCCGGCCGAGTGGGCGGCCAGGATGCGGATGCGGGCCAGGCGCTCGAGGCCGGGTTCGACGTCGAGCCCGACGACGGCCGCCTGGGTGGCTTCGCGCCACCGTCCTTCCATCAGTCGGCGGCGAGCCAGCTCGTAGGAGGCGTCGACGACGTCGGCGATCATCTGCTGGCGCAGGGGTTCGGCCCAGGCGTAGCGACGTGCCTTGACCCCGCCGAACGGGGTGCCGCGCACGAGGTCCAGCGCTTGGACGAGCGCCGCGGTGGGTGCGCCGTCGATGCCGCCGGCCAGCAGCTGCTGCCAGCGCCCCCAGTCGGTGGTGACGCCCTCGAGTCGGTAGCCGGCGCTGGCCTGGTAGCGGGGCAGGTAGTCCCCGCCGTCGGGGGTCTTTCCCAGCCAGCGACGCAGCTTGGAGACCGCGGTGTTGCGGGCCGACAGTGACACCCGCCGTCCGGGCCAGATCGCGGCGTCGATCGCCTCGTGGTCCCCACCGGGGTGCAGAGCGAGGTAGGCCGCGAGCTCGGTGAGGCTGGCGCGCTTGCTGGGCTCGACGGGCCCGACAGCGTGGGTGATGTCGACCGGGCCCAGCAGCAGCACCTGCGGGCCACTGACGGGGAACGGCTGAACTGCGCCCGGCTGCGTCTGGTCGACCTCGAGCTGGTCGTCGGTGGCCGGCGCCACCTGGTCGTGATCGGGGTCGACCACGGCGGGGCTGGTGGCTGGATCGTCGTCCTGGTCGACCTCGGTGTCTGGTGGGATGTCGTCCCAGACCGGGGACGGCATCCAGCCGACGTGAACTTGCTCTGCCGGCCGGTCGTGGGCTTGGTGCTCGACGTCGTCTGTCGTGGCCTGCTCCTGGACAGGGGAGGACGGTTGGGCAGTCGGCTCCTGGTCGACGAGCTCCTGGTCGACGAGCACCACCTGGTGCACGGTGTCGTCCGCGGGGGTCCCGACGCTGGCTGGATCGAGCCGTGTTTCGTCCGCCGGGGTGCTGGGGCCGATCTGGTCGGACAGAAGGCCGGGGGCGGGCAGGTCCTGCAGTGTGGGCTCGACGCTCGCGCGCGGTGCTCCCTCGGGCTCCTCGTAGGTGATGCTCAGGACGTCGAGCAGCTGCAGGTAGGTCTGGTCGTCGACTCGTTGCGGCTGCAGCCGCAGGCCAATGGGGGCCAGCACGGCGGTGTGGCCCTGCACCTGGAATCCCCAGCCGCCGGTGATCGGTTCGCCGGCGTTGACCGCAGCGATGGCGACGCGCGGGAGGTGGGTCAGCAGGTTGTCCAGCTGGCCGCGCTGCTGGTCGGTCAGTGGGGTGGTGATCAGCACAATCTCGGGCGTCCACAGATCGGGGTCGCTGCCCTGTGCGCGGGCGGTGCTGAGGTCCCCCGGGCCGGCCAGCAGGGTCTCCCGGTCGGTGGCCGCGCGGTCGGCCAGCTCGTCGAGCAGTCGGCCGAGTGCGGGCAGGTAGCGAATGCGGCCGGTCTGCAGGGTGTCCTCGAGGTCGGGGTAGGACCCGACGACGGTGACCTGCAGGTCGTCGGCCCACCGGCTGGTGGCCAACTCGATGGCCAGGCCGGCGATGACCTCGCGGGTGCTGGTGGTGTCGGCGCCGGTGATGCCCAGCGACCCGAGGTACTCGAGGTCCAGCAGGACGTGACCGCCCTCCTCGTCGTGGCCGATGGTCACCAGCGAGGGCCAGGGCGCGGGGACGTCGGTGACGGGTTCCTCGTCGAGGTGGTCGGCGGCTTCGGCCGGGAGGGTCCAGACGGTGGCGTCCACGGTGCCGGCCCACGGCGCGGGCAGCTGCGCGGGCTCGGCGAGGTACAGATCGAACTGCTGACCGGTCAGCCGGGCCGCTCGCACGGTGGGCAACGGGCGACGGGCGCGGGAGCACTGCAGCGCCAACGTGCGCAGCGCGATGTCGATGGTCTCGACGCTCAGGGGGTCAGCGGTGGCGCGCAGCTCCTGCTCGGCCTGGGCGGCGGACCCGGTGGGCATGGGGACGGCCTGGCCGGGCTGGCGGCGGCGCTGCTGGGTGCGACGTCGGGTGGCGATCAGACCCAGCACGCCGGCTGCCATGAGGCTGCCGACCCCGGCGACGGTCCGAACCGGGAAGCCCTCGTCGACGTCGGTGAAGGCGGCTTCCCCAGCGGCGTCCTGGGCGTCGTCGGTCGGGGTCGCCGACTGGCTGGCGCCGGACGTCTCGGGTGCGGTCGTCGTCGTGCTGGTGCCCGGTGTCGGTGCGGGTGTCGGTGCGGGAGCCGGTGCGGGTGCGGGTGCAGGTGCAGGTGCGGGTGCGGGAGCCGGAGCCGGTGTGGCGGTGCTGCCGGGGATGGTCAACGTCCAGCCGACCCCGATCTGGTCGGGATCGGTCAACTGGGCACCGCCGGGCTGGACGGTGGCAGCGCTGGCCGCGGCGATCTCGCCGTAGCGGTCTGCGTCGCCCAGCTTCTGGGCGGCGATCTCCTCGAGGGTGTCCCCGGGCTGGACGGTGTAGCTCGTCGCCTCGGTGGCGATTGGGACTGCCGGCGCAGGCAGGGCGAGCACCCACCCCGGGGTGACCCAGTGGGAGTCGGTGAGGGCTCCCCCGCTGGCCTGCGGCACCCCGTAGTTCAGGGCGGCGATCTCGGGCCACCGGCCGCCGTCCCCGAGCTGGTTCTCAGCGATCGACCACAGGGAGTCCCCCACCCCGACCTCGTATCTAACAGTCGATGCCGATGCCTGCTGCTGAGTGGTCGCGGCGGCGGGGACCACGTCCTCCGCGGCCGCGGCCGACGTGGAGTCGACTGAGGCGCTCACCGAGGTCGCCGCGACGCTGCTGGGCGTCCCAGCGTCGGCGGAGGCCGCCGCAGCCGGAGAGATGATGAACAGGGCGATCACCGCGGCAACCAGCCCGCGGGCGGCTACCTGCCCGAACTGCAGCCCCGGCAGCCGCGGCGCGGGAACGCCCCGGAGCTGGGTCCCCAGTTCGACCAGCACGCACACCGCGAACGCCGCCCACGCGATCCAACCCACCCAGACCAGCGCGCCGAGGAACAGCTGGCCGGTGTCGGGCCGAGTGAGCGCGTCGCTGATGTCAGCGAAGCTGGGGATCTGGGAGGGCAGCGGGTTGCCAGCGACCAGCAGCAGTCCGGCCGGGATGCCCACCAAGGCCCCCAAGAGCACCAGCAAGGCCAGTGCTCCCCGCAGCCGGGCGCGCAGGGCGGTGGCAGACATCAGCGGTCCTCTCCATCGACGACCTCGGCGAGGCGGACTTGGGCGTCGCCCTCGGCGCTGACGGCGCCGATGCCGATCAGGCCCAGGAAGATCGGCTGGTAGGAGACCGAGGTCTCCACGCGCAGGCCGGTTCCGTTGATGATCGTGACCGTGCCCGAGACGTCGGCTTGGGCCAGGTAGGCCTGCGCGGCCTGTCGGGCACGCACCGGGTCGGCTACGGCGCCGTCCCCGCGGACGGCCTGGCTGGCCACGATGGCCTGCCCGCCGGCTCGCGCGGCTTCGGCCGCCACGGCGTCGGCCCGGGCCACGGCGCGCAGCTGGCCCCCGCCGTCGACGACGAGCCCGATCATCACCAGCAGGGCCAGGGTGACCACGACGAAGAACGGCGACAGCGATCCGCGCTCGCTGTCATCGGCCCGTTCCCGGTTCATCAGCGCTCCCGGTAGGTGTCGAGAGGGCTGCCGACGGTGGCGGTGACGGTTCTGCTCCCGGGGAAGCCCGGCAGCACCAAGTCGCCCAGGGGTACGACGCAGGTGATCGTCGCGCTGACCGAGCCCGGGGTACCCGCGGGGGAGTTGAAGGCGCTGGTGTCGATCGACACCGTGGTGCTCGAGCACCGCAACCCCTCCTGAGCCAGGGCGTCAGCTGCTGTCGCTCGCGCGCTCGAGCTGGCGGCCGAGGCGGTTCGGGCGATGGATGCCTCCCGTGCCGCGGAGGCTGCGGCCGCTTCGACGGCCTGGTGCGCCAGGGCTAGGCGGCCACCGAAGACCACCACGCTGATGATCAGCAGGAACGCCGGCGCCAGGATGGCCAGCTCGAGCGGGATCGACCCCCGCTCACCGTCTTCTGGTGATCGCCGGCTCACGGGGTGGTCACTCGCTCGGTGGGGCCGGTGGCGGTCTGGGTGACCGACAGCTGGAACCCCGGGAGCACGGTGGGGACGGTGCCGGCGACGGTCACCGCTGTCGTGCCCTGCCCACGGGTGGAGGTGACGTTGGCGCCGTCCAGGGCATCGGTGCGCTGTATTAGGTCCTGAGCGCGGGCGATGCCCGCGCTGCTGGTGCCGTCCTCGGCCTGGGCGACCCGAAGACCTTCCTCAGCAGCCGTGTGGGCCGCGTTGCGTGCGTAGAAGTACAGCGCTGCCTGCACCGCGGTGAAGATCAGCAGCAGCACCACCGGGAAGACGACCGCCAGGCTCAGCGTCGCGGAGCCGCGCTCGTCGGCGAACCGACGGCGGGACCGCGCGAACCTGGTCTGGCTGATCATCGACTACTGGATGCTCGCGGAGCGGCTGTTCACCGCTGCGACGATGACGCCCACGAGACCGACAGCGGCCAGGAACAGTGCCGCTCCGATGATGGCCTGCTCGAGGGTCACCGAGCCCCGCTCGGAGTCGTCCTGCCGCAGCAGCTCCATCCGCTCGCGAAGCTCGTCGCTCCCGGCGGCCCAGATGGTCATCAGCGTGATGTAGAGCGCCTTCATGGTGGTCCTCCCGGTCGTGGCTCCTTCGAGGGGGGAAGGTGCCGGCAGGGCTCATTGTGTGACAGATCGGTCCAACTACGAACTTGCTGTGGTGCAGATGCCCTGGTGAGCAGCACGTAGGAGCCAACCGGACCAGGTCTCTTGACTCTGGAGCACGAAAAACACACACTAGAGGGGGTGGAGAGCGATTGGCGCTCTCCCGGGATGGGCAGGCCCGGCAACGCGAGTCCGGGTCTCTCCGCGAGAGGAAGCACCTCATGTCCGCACCGAAGATCGAACTGGTGGCCCCCGACGGCGAGGCCCCGACCATGGACCTGAGCCGCCAGCGCACCGCTGACCTGCTGCGTGTGTCTCTGGGAGCGGTCTCGGCACTCGAAGCGTCCGGCTACCTGCCGGACCGGGCGCTGCAGCGCGTCCTCGCCCTGGCGCAGGCGCCGTTCGTGCGGTCGGTTGACACCCCGCTGCCGATCCTGCGACAGGGGGCGGCGGCGCCGGCTCCCGCTGGCGACCCCCACCGCAGCAAGATCGGCGACGCCTCGTTCATGAGCGACGCCGAGGTACTGCTCGCCGACTGCATGTGGTGGCGCGCGAACGCCGCGGCCATCGTCGACGCCGGCATCCTGCCGGTCGCCCGCAGCGGCTTCATCGTCACCGTGCTGCGCATCGACGACCTGGCCGAGACCGTGACCGTCGACGTCCCCGCGACCGAGAAGAAGGGCGCCTACCGCGAGGTCCGGCACCGGTTCCAGGCCCGCCTGGCCGGGCGGGTGGGTGAGTTGGGGAACCCCACGACCTACCTGCTCAAGGACCCCACGGTGGAGACGGCCTACCAGAACCTGACCGGTCAGCTGTTGGGTAAGCGGTCGGCGGCGGTCTCCGGCGGGCCGCTGGCGTACCTCCCGATGAGCACCGCAGGCAACCCGACCATCTGAACCCCATCTCCGGCGGCCGTCACACCCCGGCGGCCGCCGGAGCCCGGACCACGTCGGGGTCAGGTGTTCAGGATGCGCAGGACCGCGGGGAAGGCCAGCAGGACGAGGAACACCACGGCCAGCTCGGGCAGGCTGATCTCCTGCGCCAGCTCGGTCAGCGACTCCCACGGGGTGGTGCCGGCCCAGCGGGCTTGAGCGAGTTCCTCGCGGAGCCGCTCCCCTGGTGAGCGGCACGAAGGACCCCCTCATGGGTCAGCCCGATCAGGTGCTGGTCGGTAGGTAGGCAGCTGTCCGGTGGTTCTCTAGGCAGCCCTGCGCTGATCTCCTGGCACAGCCACCGGCCACCCCTGCCGCCTTCGTTGATCGCCCGCTGGGGAAGTCACCGGGCACCACCAGCCCACAAGCTGAATTGCAAGCGGTCGGTGTTGTTCAAAAGGTCTAACAAGTACAGCCAGGCAAGGAACGCTAAGTCGTCTGGAATTACTCCGTCGTGGTGTGCCAGAAGAACTTCACTACGGTTCCGTTCGGTGATATCACCGAATCCGTGGGTCGCGTTGCGCAGGAGTTTGACGTATTGAGCCGTGGCCTCGGTCAACGTGAGCTCTCGTTCTTGCCCCTTGTCGCTCACGTACTTGATGGTCTGCATACCTGTTTGCCGCGTCAGGAAGAAGCCTTTCTGCAGCTCGTCGAGGGCCCTGATCGCTCGATAACACGCAGGAAGAAGAATCTGCTGTGCATGATCAGGGATCGCGGTTTCAAGTTGCGTGAGAACTTTGTTCGCGTAACTCCGTCGACTGAGCATCGTTATGTCTCTACCGGTCAACCGCTGCAGCGTGTCCAGAACAGAGAAGAACGCTAACCGGCGGGCATCTTTGTCTTTGTGGCCGCGTTGCACGGCGGCAACTCGTCGGAACAACTGCTCCATACTGAGCATGGAGTTCAGGTGCTTACTGGGCAGGTAGTTCCCATCTTTGTCCGTGTGCAGAGCCGGGTCTGACACCACGGAAAGAATGTTGTCCAACTTCTGGGTCCACCACGTGATGGCCGCCTGAGTGGCCGCTGGGGAGACGTCCGGTGTGTCGACGGTCTGACTGGCGCCCCGGAAATTGATGGCCTGGAGGGGCTCGGCAGGGAGGCCGTCGACGCCGGCCAGGGCGCGACCGAAGCTGTAGATCAGCGTGATTTCGCCGCGGTGGGCGGGAAAGGCCCACACGAACGGCGCAAGAGATCCCCACAACGGCGACAGGTAGCACTCGAAGATGTAGACCCCATCCACCAGCCCCTGCGAGCTTCCGAAGACCGCTACGTAGCGGCCGTCCGAGCCCTGTTCGGGAGCTAGTGCCTGAGGACCGCGCTGGAACAATCCAGGGTCATGTTCAAGGCGTAGATGAATTGAGGGCATCTTGTAGCGCATTGCTAGCGCCGCTGACCTGACGACCGCATACACCTCTGCGTCGGGGAAAGCTGACTCCTCGGTATTCGTCAACTGAACATCCACCAGCGCCTGGCGGGCTCCTCGTACGGTCTCGAGGAGCTGGTCTCGTACTGCACCACCGGTCCGCAGCTGAATGAGAGCCATGCGCCGCGTGATGCCATATCGGCCACCGGAATATTCCTGCTCGTCGAACATCGCTTCTTCGATGCGTTGCGCATCAAGCACGTCACTCGTCACGATGTTGCTCGACGATCTGTCAGCGCGGAGGAGTCGTTCCACCTCGTCGTCGGCAGCGACACCTAGGACTCGAAACTGTGAAACAAATCCTGGCGTGAAGTACCCGTGATAGCGCTCGTTCGTTGTGACGGAATGCTGCACACCTTCAGTACCGACTGGTCGCTTGCGGTGCTGCAGCGAAGCGCTCTCCAACAGGCCCACCAGGTCGCCGCCCCAGATCCACTCCGGCAGGCGGATCACAGCACGGGAAGGCAGCTCACGAGGCATACCCGACCCTACTGTTCAGAAAGCTCCCAGAACCGCTGGAGTGGGCTGCACTAGGTGTTCAGGATGCGAAGCACCGCGGGGAAGGCCAGCAGGACGAGGAACACCAACGCCAGGGCGGTGACGGGCAGGGTCATGCGCTCCCCGTCGGCGTTGGCCTGGGTGAGCTCGTCGGCCAGCAGGGCGTTGCGGATGCTGGCTGCTCGAGCGCGCAGGGTGTTGTAGACGGTGGCGCCCTCTTCGCCCGAGAGCCGCATGACGTCGGCCAGCTCGGCCAGCTCGGGCAGGCTGATTTCCTGCGCCAGCTCGGTGAGGGACTCCCACGGGGTGGTGCCGGCCCAGCGGGCTCGAGCGAGCTCCTCGCGGATCCGCTGGAAGACCCACGAGTCCCCCATGGTCGCGGCGATCTCCATCGCCTGGGTGCTGCCCGAGCCGTTCTGCCGCTCCAGGGCGACCAGGTCGATGTAGGAGCACAGGGCGTAGCTGAACTCGACCCGGGCCAGCTTGGCCTCGCTGCGGGCGTTGTAGTCGGGGATGAAGGACAGCACTGCACCGAAGGCCAGACCCGCGGCCACCGGCAACACGATGGGCGGGGTCAGACCCAGGACGGTCAGCAGTGCGTAGGCCAGGGCGGGGAAGACCAACCCGACGAGGAAGAACAGCGCTTTCTCGCCGTAGTAGCGGTGCACCGGGATCCGCAGCATCCGCAGCTCTGCGGTGGGCGTGCGGCCCAGGGAGGCCCCGGGCATCGTGCGCTGGATCCGCAGGCCCAGCCGGTCGGTCAGCGACCCGTTGGACGTCGCGGCGGACACCGTCTGGTTGGTGCGCTCGGGGGACAACCGGGCCAGTGCTTGGGCCAGCTGCGGCTGGGCCGGCGCTAGGCGCCAGACGATGATCGCGACCCCCAGGCCGACGAGACCGCCGGCGAGGATGGCCAGCTGCATGGTGCTCATGCGGTGCCTCCACCTGCGAGGTTGGTGCCGATGAAGCGGGGCAGCTTCCGGGGCTTGGAGATGTTGCGCATCCAGACCAGGCAGCCCAGGTAGGCCGAGAGCAGCAGCAGCAAGACGATCTGCCCCAGGGGCTCGCTGTAGGGCTCGACGTAGGAGCCGTTGACGATCAGCAGGCCCAGGGCGAGCAGCGTGATGAGGGTGACCCAGCGGGCGGTCGACCGCGGCTTGGCTCGGTCTGCTTCCACCGCGCGGCGGGTGCGGACGTCGTCGGCGACGGTGCGGGCCAGCCCTTCGAGCACGCTGGCCAGCCCTGAGCCGCGGCGGCGGGCGGCGAGCATGAGGCTGCTGGCGATCTGGTCGCCGGTGAGGTCGTCGAGGTCTTCGGCGAACGCGCGCAGGGCGTCCTCGGTGTTCCAGCGAGCTCGCAGCCGCGCCACCAGGGTGGTCACCTCCGGGCGGATCGGTTCGGGGGTGGAGCGCAGGGTCGCGATCAGCGCCGCCTCCAGGCCGACGCCGACGGTGAGCACGCCGGCTAGGCTGCGGGTCCACTCCTCCATGGCCTCCAGGCGCGCGATGCCTGCGTTGTTGTCGGAGGTGACCAGCACGGTGGGCAGCAGCAGGGCGAAGGCCGGCGAGACGAGCACGGCGACGATCCAGCCGGTGATCAGCCACACCAGGGCTCCGGCCACCAGGCCTCCGACCAGCAGCAGCCGGGTGCGGCGGCTGCTGCCTCGACGAGCGGCGGACCATCGGCGGTTGGTCATGGTCGTCGTGGTGGGCGCCGGGGGCCGGCTGTGACGCTGGGCGCCGATGACGATGAGCAGCAGACCCCCGAGCAGCGCCACCGCGGCGGCCGCGGCCAGCAGCGGGGTCACGCTGCCGCTCCCCCGTTGAACGACCTGGCCTGGAACCCGAATCGGGACAGGATGGCCAGCGGCCCGGGCAGAGTGCCTGCGACTGCCCGACCGTCGGAGCCGGAGCGGTAGACGTGGGTGGTCGCGGGCCGGCCACCTTCGCCCTGCTCGACGTAGAGGACTTCGGAGATGAACCGCACCCGGCTGGGCGGGGACCCGGGCTTCTGGTCGTAGCCGTACTCCAGCGTCACGTGCACGATCAGGTCGATGTGCTCGGCGATCTGCCGGTCAGCGAAGCCCTCCGAGACGTGCGGGCCGGCCTCCATCGCCAGGGTGGCCAGTCGGTTGATGGCTCCGTGGGCGTTGGAGGCGTGCGTGGTCGACATCGAGCCGGCACCGCCCTGCATGGCCTTGAACATCGCCAGCACCTCTTTGCCGCGGACCTCCCCGACGACGAAGCGCTCGAGGTTGAACCGGAAGGACCCGTAGAGGATCGCGTCCAGGCCGACCGCTCCGGCGGACTTGCCGTCCACGCCGACCTCCCCGCTGCCCGGCCGTGCTTCCCAGGCGGTGATGCGGCGGTGCTGCTCGGGCAGCTCGTGCAGGTGCAGCTCGTACTCGGTCTCCAACGTGCCCAGCCGCTCCCAGGGGTCCAGTTCGGCGCACAGTGCACGCAGCAGCGTCGTCTTGCCGGCTCCCTGGGCTCCGCTGACCACGATGCTCAACCGGGCCCGCACGGCGGCCCGCAGCAGCGATGCCAGCTCCTCATCCATCAGGTCCCGGGCCACGAGGTCGTCCAGGGTCACCTTGCGCAGGCGGTGCAGGCGGATGACGACGGCGGGCCGGGGGGTGATCCAGGCGTTGGCCGCCAGGCGCGAACCGTCGTCCAGCCGTAGGTGCAGCTCGGGGCTGGCCGGGCTGAACGGTCGCTCGTTGGCCTGGGACCTGCTGGCCAGGAACTGGAGGAACTCGATGAGCTCCTCGTCGGAGTCGGCCACGGGAGGGCCGTAGGCCAGTCGCCCGTCGCTGTACTGCAGCACGACGTTGTCGAACCCGTTGATCTCGATGTTCTCGACGTCGGGGTGGTCGACCAGCGGCTGCAGGCGCCCCAGCCCGAAGAGGCTGTTGAAGAGGGCCTGCACCAGGTGCTGCTGCTCTTCGGGGGTAGCGGTGCCGGTGGAGGTGTGGAACGAGGCGGTGACGTGCTCGGTGACCAGCTCCTGGACGATGCTGCGGCCCAGCTCGCGCTGTGAGGCATCGTCGGTGCCCTCGCGTTCGCGCAGGGCCGAGGACAGCCGTTCGGCCGCTTGGGTGCGCAGGGTGCGGACCAGCGTCCAGTCCACGTCCCCGACGGCGCTGGCAACTGGGGCCGCCGGCCGAGACGCCCGCTGGGGCTGGCTCGAGCTGGCGGCGGGTCGAGCCGTGACCGGGCCGTAGGGCTGCGGGGGACCTGCGGGGTGAGCGGGCTCCTCCCTCGCCGGCGGTACTGCAGGGGCGGTGAACAGAGGCAGCCGGCTCAGGTCCGGACGCGTCGGGGTGGTCGGGGTGTTCTCAGGCATGGGCTCGTCCGTTCTGGTGGAGGAGCGCCCCGGGCGCCAGACGCGCACGGCGGTCGGCGGCCAGCTGCCGGAGGGCGCCAGCGGCCGCGGTCGTGCTGCGCGTCAGCGCGGAGCTGTCCAGCTTTCGGGTCGTGGCGCCCAGGCTGTAGGCCTCGGCGTGGACGGCGTCCCAGGAGATGCTGGCCAAGACCGGCAGGTCGACCGCGCCGGCAATCTCGGCAGCGCTGTAGGGCATGCCCTCCCCGACGACGATCAGGCCGAGCCCATCAGAGCCAGTGCCCTGCTGCGACAGGTCGTCGGCCATCACCCGGGCGCGGGCGCGCGTCGCGGAGATCGCCGGCAGCGTCGAGCGGGTCACCAGCGCGGCAACGTCGGCGCTGCGCAGCAGGGGCTGTGGTGCGTGCTCGGTGCCAAGCCGGCCGGCGTCGACGATGACGTCCATCCCCTGGGCCTCCAGGCCGCTGAGGATGGCGGCCAGCGGCTCCCACACCGGGCGCAGGCTCGCGGCCTGCAGCGGGGTCGCCAAGGCCGGCAGCAGCCACTTCTTGCCTCCGGGCAGGTCGATGGAGGCGCCGCGGAGCCCGTCGAACAGCCGGCCGGCGCGGTGGGCGACCGCCAGGTCGACCAGACCCTTGTCGTGCGGGCGGGCTCCGCCAAGGTATCCGGCGAGGATGCTGCTGCTCCCGGACATGTCTGCCTCGATGAGCAGGACTGGCCGCGGCCAGCACATCGTCAACGCCAGCGCCGTGGTGGTGACCCCGGGTGCGCCCCGGGCCGAGGTCAGCGCGATGACGGCCATCAGCGCGCTCCGGAGTCCAGCACGAGTGCAACGCGCCCGGTGGCGACCTGCGCTGCCAGCTCCCCTGCCTCGGCGGCGGGCACGGTGACGTCGATGACCACCTGCCCGGTGTCGGGCAGGTTCTGCACCCCGACGACGGTGGCGCCGTAGCTGGTCGGCTCGGTGACCGGGTCCTGATCGCGCGGGGTGGCGATCACCCGCACGGGATCGCCGGCCAGCAGCGGTTCAGCCGGCAGCTGCGCGGGGGTCAGGGTGACCCCGACCAGGGACTGTCCGGGCGCCGGGATGACCTCCGTTGTCGTCGACGCCGGAGTCAGAAGACTGCCGGCAGCCAGATCGACCGCGGCCCGCTGGCCGATGAGGGTGTCCAGCTGGTCCTCGGGAACGGTCTGCAGGGCGGGGTCGGAGTTGATGCGCGCCACGGTCAGGTCGTCGGCCTCGATCACCTCGCCACGTTCGACGTCGGCCCGCACGGCGACCACGGTGCTGGTCTGTCCCACCGTCGTGGTCAGCCAGGCTGCTCCAGCTCCGCCCAGGGCGACCAGCGCAATCCCCAGGGCGATCAGGCCATTGCGGCGTCGCAGCTTGGGCGGCGCGGGTGAGGCGGCCGCGGCGGCGCCGTCGCCGAAGGCGGGGGCCGCCGGGCCGGTGGAAGGCGTCGGTGGCGGCTTGTCGCGGTCGGTGCGGCGCTCGGTGCGGGTGGGCATGAAGGCTCCTGAGGACCTAGACGGTGGGGAGGTAGGCGTCGAACGCAACGGTGATCAGGTGCCCGCGGGAGTTGGCTCCCACGGTGTCCTTCACCTGGTCGATCACGGTGTAGTCGGCTTCGCGGAGACGGATGTTGAACGGGGTCAGGGGCCCCTCGTGGGCGCGAACCACCCGAGGGCTGCGCGGTGCGAACAACGACCCGCCCGTGGCGGCGGGTGCGCCGATCAGCCCAGGGAGCTCGTCGATGGTGGACTCGAGCGCGGCCACGACGAGCTCACCGTTGGATAGACCGTGCTTCTTGCGGGCCGCCTCGATGCGGGGCATGAAGCTGGCGGGGATGTGCACGTTGCTGGCTCGGACGCGGTTGTCCAGCGGTGCAGCCGTCGACGTCGGCTCAGCTGCCGGTCTCGGGGTCCGGGCGCGCTGGGGCCGCTGACGCGCCGGCCGAATGGTGCCCGCTCCTTCCAGGAGGGCCTGAGCAGCTGCAGCTCCCTCAAGGGGCCGTTCGTCCTCGTCGACGACAGCAGGTCCGCCCGCCGCAGGTTCTGCAGCGTCGGAGCGGTCGCGGGCGGCCGTGTCAGATGGGGCGGTGGCCGGCGGGGCCGCCGGCGGCACCGCCCGCGACCGAGATCGTGGACCCAGAATGCTGCCGAGCAGGCTTGCCTCGACGGCTGGGTCGCCGTCAGCTGCGTCCTCGAAGCTGGCCAGCCGTCCGGCGGGAAAGGATCGTGCGGACCCTGCGTCCTGTGCTGCCACGTCGGTCACCGGCCGCTGGCGGAGCTGATCGGGGTGGAGGCCTCCGCTGCGGCGATCCGCGTCAGCATCTCGGCGGCGACCTTCTCGTAGTCCCCGGCCAGGCTGTCCGCGGTCCCCGAGAGCTGCGCGGGCAGCGCGACGACCTCACCGCCTGGGCGGCGAGCGCGCAGGACGTTGAGGCGGGCCTTCGCCGAGTCCGACGCATCCCGAGCGAGCTCGTGGGCCAGTTGCCCTCGTTCGCGGCAGTCGTGTGCGGCGGTCTCGGAGTGGCGGATGTAGCTGTCGAAGAGCGGGACGGTGTCGCTGACCTCGGCCAGGCGGGCCTTGGTGCCGCTGCGGACTCGGGTCGCGGTGGTCTGGTGAGCGAAGAGCAGGACGCCCAGGTAGCTGAGGTCGGGGTTCTCCTTGCGCGCCTTCTTCACGCGCGGGCCCACCATCCGCAGTCCCTCCCAGCCGGCCGAGTCGGTCTTGGTTGGGATCAGGACGTAGTGCGCGGCGTGCAGGGCCATGTCCTGCAGGATCGGGTTGCCGGGCGCGCAGTCCAGCAGCACCACGTCGTAGTCACCGGCCAGCTCGGCCAGGCGCTCGGCGAACGCAGTGGGGACTCCCCCACCGGGCAGCTCGTCGCCCATCGGGGTCTGGGCCAGCGCGGCCAGCATCTCGAGGTGGCGTCCGCCGGGCACGACGTCCAGGTTCTCTCGCACATTGGTGATGACCGGCAGGGCCTGGCCCTGCCACACGGCGTCGACCACGCCCTTGCCGTCGTCGTCGAGGGGATCGCCTACGTACCCCAGGTCGAGCTTCAGGTTGCCGCTGAGGTCGAGGTCGACCGCCAGCACCGAGTAGCCGGCCCGGGCCAGCTGGCCGGAGATGTTGGCAGTGACGGAGGTCTTTCCGACCCCGCCCTTGCCGTTGATGAGCGCGACGACTCGGCTGAGTCGCTCATCGCTGGTCTTCTTGACCACGTCGCTGTCCTCCACGTCGGTGGAAGGTCCTTGGACCCCACGAGTTGTGACACCGGGCCCCAAAAGGGGCTGTTCTGCCGGGGCGAAGGTATCGGTTGGTGGCCCCTGTGCTGGCCAAATGTGGGTCAAAACGCCGCCCACAGGTCACCAACGGGCGGTCAGTAGGGGCGCTTATGGACCCCAACAGATCGCCAACAGACCAATTGTGAGCCACCAGCAAGGCCCCTAGCGGGGCACAGCAGACCACCAAAGGGGCCCATGCATACCACCAACAGGCCGCCACAATTGCCCAACAGATGCCCCAAAAGGTTCCCACCAGTGTGCCACCGAAGGTGATACAGCTACGCCACCAGACGTGCCACCTGTGCCGCCACCAGCACTGCCACCACTGGTGCCACCACTACCGCCACCAGTCGTGCCACCAGCGCCGCCCCGGTCTACCTCGAGGTGGGCATGAGGTGCCGGCGCGGCTGGAGAGCTCGGCCGGGGTGAGAGGTCATCGTCCCCGTGAGGTCGCGCCCCTCGGGGCGGTTCCTCCACCGCCCACCGTCGAGGGGCGTACGAGACGTGGCTCGACGAGCAGGGCCGCAAGCTCTCTCGCCAGATCGTGCCCGGATTGGGCATCGTCGCCAACGAGCCAGGCGTGGACGATCGTCGCGCAGGCGGCCCGAAGGGCGAGCGCCAGGCCGTCACCATCGCTGCTCTCTCCGCGCAGCGCTGCTCGGCTCGCTACGACCCCGACAGCCTCGACCACGTCGGGCAGCGGATCGGATGGCAGAGGGAGGGTCAAACCGTCCGAGGGCGGCAGCCCGGGCACCACCCGTCGCCAGGCAATCGCTGCTGGAGACCACAGCTGGTCGACCACGTCAGCCAGGAGAGCGGCGACGTCGGCCATCGCAGACCCGTGGTCACGGAGGGGGAGCAGCCGCGGGCCGGCGTCACCGAGGACCTCGATCAGCAGGTCCTCCTTGGTGGCCCACCGGCGGTAGATCGTTGCCTTCCCGACGCTGGCTCGACGAGCGACGTCGTCCATGCCACACCCGTCCCGACCTCCCTCGGCCAGCAGCTCCAGCGCTGCGGCACGGATCAGGTCGTCCAGCTCGGGATTCTGCGGGCGCCCCACGGGCCGTCCGGACACGGGCTCGACCACGGGACCTGCTCCTGTCGAACGAAGGACACCTGCTGCCTGCTCAGGCTGCCCTGTTCGATGCGGAGGATCGGGCGTCGGGCGTGTCAATGGCCAAGCTCAGGTCCCCGTTGGTGGCCAGGTGAAAGTCCCCGCCCCTCGCGGTGATTAGCGGGTGGGGCGGTCACCTCCTCGGGTGCGGGCTTGGCGCATCCGGTAGGACTCGCCGTCG
>NZ_JAMXRZ010000062.1 GCF_024124375.1 Klenkia sp. PcliD-1-E | reverse complement strand
CGCCCCGGGGCGACGGCGGACCTGGTGGGTCAGCTCGGTGCGCGGCACGTGGCCGGTGCGGGCCAGCGCGGTGGGGTCCACCCCGGGTGCGGGCAGCGCGATCCGCTCGGGCCGGCAGGCGTGCCGCAGGTCCAGGGCGAAGGCCGCCGCCGTGCCCCGCAGGTGGGGGTGCGGCGACAGGCCCCGCTGCACGACGGCGACCAGCTCGGCGGGTGCCTCCGGCGCCAGCAGCGCCAGGTCGGGCAGCTCCCCGGACGCCGCGACCACGACCGTCTGCCCGGGGCCTGCCGCGTTCCAGGGTGGGATGCCGGTGAGGGCGTGGAACGCCGCTGCGGCCACGCCGAAGACGTCCGACGCCGGCCCCGGTGCGCCGCCCCGGGCGACCACCGGGTCGACGTAGGGCGGGGTGACCGCGCCGCTGCCCGGCTCACCGACCGCCCGGGCCACCCCGAGGTCGGTGAGCACTGGACGGCCCTCGTCGGTCAGCACGACGTTGCCCGGGGACAGGTCGCCGTGCACGATCCCGCGGTCGTGCACGTGCGCCAGCGCCGCCGCGACCGGGGCCACGGCGGTCACGACCTCCCCCGGGCGCAGCCGCCCCCGCCGGGCCAGCAGCTGCGCGAGGCTGCCGCCGGCCAGCAGGTCGAGCACCAGCGCGACCTGCTCCCCGTCCTTCGTCCGTCGGCGCACGACCTCGTGCAGCCGGACCAGGTGCGGGTGGTCGAGGCGGGCCAGGACCTCGGCCTCCCGCACCTGCTGCTCGGGGTCACCCCGGTGCAGCACCTTGACCGCGACGGGCGCCCCGCCGCGGCGCGGGCGGGCCCGCCACACCTCCCCCGACCCGCCGCGCCCGAGCCGCTCCTCCAGGACGTAGCCGGGCACCACGGGGCAGCGGTCCGGGGTGGTCAGGGGTTCTCGGTCGGGCACGGGGCGCACGGTAGGTCGACACGACGACGGCCGGCGGAGTTGTCCACAGGCAGTACGGCTGTCCACAGCGCAGGCCGCCTCGACAGGTCGGCGGCGGCGCACCGGCCTAGGTTCAGCGGCATGCCGCTCCCCCCACGTGCCGAGGTCGTCGTCGTCGGGGCGGGCCTGGCCGGGCTGTCCGCGGCGGTCCGGCTGGCCGCTGCCGGTGCCGACGTCCACGTGGTCGACGCGGCCGACCACCCCGGTGGCCGGCTCAGCACGCAGGTCGTCGACGGGTTCACCGTCGACCGCGGGTTCCAGGTGCTCAACACCGGCTACCCGCGCACGGCCGCCGACCTCGACCTGCCGGCGCTGGACCTCGGCTGGTTCTGGACCGGCGCGGTGGTGCGGGTCGACGGCCGCGAGCACCGCGTGGTCGACCCCCGCCGCCACCCGGGTGCCACCGTCGACACGGTGCGGGCCCCGCTCGGCGGGCTCCTGCACGAGGCCGCCGTCGGGGCGTTCTCCGCGCGGGCGGGGTACCTGCCCGTCGACCGGCTGCTCGCCGTGCCCGAACGCAGCGCCGAGCAGGCGCTGCGCCGGGCCCGGGTCGGGGGCGAGGCCCTGGAGCGGTTCTTCCGCCCCTTCCTGTCCGGGGTCCTGCTGGAGTCCGAGCTGGCCACCTCCAGCCACTACCTGGACCTGGTCTGGCGCAGCTTCGTGCGAGGCCGGATCGGCCTGCCCGCCCGCGGCATGCAGGCCGTCGGCGAGCAGTTGGCCGACCGGCTGCCCGCCGCCGCCCGGCACTGGGGGACCGAGGTCCTGGAGGTCTCCGGCTGCCAGGTGCGCACGGCCGACGGCACCACCAGCGCCGGCGCCGTGGTGGTCGCCACCGACCCCGGTACCGCCTCCCGGCTGCTACCCGGCCTCGAGGCCTCGGCACCCCGTCAGGTCACCACGCACCTGCACGTGCTGCCGTCCTCGCCCCGCGGCGTCCCGCTGGTGGTGCTGGGCGAACCCGGTGGACAGCTCGTCAACTCGGTGGTCGTCTCCGACGCCCAGCCCGCCTACAGCCCCGACGACCGGGCACTGGTCGCCAGCTCGACCCTCGCCCCCACCCGGGAGGCCGAGATCCGGGCGGAGGTCGCCCGGGCCCAGGGGGTGGCCACGACCGACCTGGAGCACCTGACCAGCGTCACCGTGACCGGGGCGCAGCCCGCCGCGGTCCCGCCGCTGCAGCACCGCCGGCCGGTCGACCTGGGCGAGGGCCTGTTCGTGTGCGGCGACCACCGCGACACCCCGTCCATCCAGGGCGCGATGGCCAGCGGTGCCCGCACGGCCCGGGCGGTCCTGCGGCGCCTCCGCCCCGCGGTCGCGCAGGCATAGGCTGGGCCGGTGAGCGAACTGCGGGTGGTGCGGGCGGGTCTCGTCGAGTACCAGGAGGCGTGGGACCGCCAGCGGGCCGTCCACGCCGAGGTGGTCGAGGGCAGCAGCCCCGACACCATGCTGCTGCTGGAGCACCCGGCGGTCTACACCGCCGGCAAGCGCACCGAGCCGCACGAGCGCCCGCAGGACGGCACCCCCGTGGTGGACGTCGACCGCGGCGGCAAGATCACCTGGCACGGTCCGGGTCAGCTGGTCGGGTACCCGATCGTCAAGCTCCCGGACCCCGTCGACGTGGTCGCCCACGTGCGCCGCATGGAGGTCGCGCTGATCGCCGTGTGCGCCCGGTTCGGCATCGCGGCCGAGCAGGTGGAGGGCCGCAGCGGCGCGTGGGTCCGCGCCGGTTACCAGCCCGGGGTCGGTCCGCAGCCCGACCGCAAGATCGCCGCGATCGGTGTCCGGGTCTCCCGCGGGGTGACCATGCACGGTTTCGCGCTCAACTGCGACCCCGACCTGACCGCCGGGTTCGGCGGCATCATCCCGTGCGGCATCACCGATGCCGGCGTGACCTCGCTGTCCGCCGAGCTCGGCCGCGACGTGCCGGTCGCCGAGGCGATCGACGCGGTCGAGGAGGAGATGCGGGCGGTGCTCACCGCCGTCCCGGCCCGGTGAGCGCCCTCCCCGACAGCCGCTACGTCAGCCTGACCACGTTCCGCAGGTCCGGCGTCGCCGTCCCCACCCCGGTGTGGGCCGCCCCCGACGGCGCGGACCTGGTGGTCTGGACCCGCGCGGACTCCGGCAAGGTCAAGCGGCTGCGGCACACCAGCCGGGTCACCGTGGCGCCTTGCGACGTCCGCGGCAACGTGCAGGGCGACGCCGTCGAGGCGCAGGCCCGGCTGCTGCCGCCGGAGGAGTGGCCGACCGCGCTGCGGGCACTGGCCCGCCGCTACGGCTGGCAGTGGCGGATCACCTACGGCGCCGGCCGGCTGGTCGGCATCCTGCGCCGCCGCGAGCGCCGCGCCGTCATCCGCATCTCCCCCGCCTGACCCCCGGCACCGAAGTCTGTCCCCCTGCACCAGATCTGGCGCAGGAGGACGGAGTTCGATCAACCTCACTGATCGACGCTGGGACGCAGCCTCAGTTGGCGACGACGTTGACCAGACGACCGGGCACCGCGACCACCTTGCGCACCGTCTTGCCGACCAGCAGCTCCGCGATCCGGGCGTCGGCCAGGGCGGCGGCCTCCAGGGCGGCGGCGTCGGCGTCGGCCGCGACGTCCAGCTGGGCCCGCACCTTGCCGTTGACCTGCACCGCGATCTGCACGGTGTCGTCGACCAGGTAGGCCGGGTCCGCCACCGGGAAGGCCGCCCACGCCGAGGACGAGGTGTGCCCCAGCCGCGCCCACAGCTCCTCCGCCAGGTGCGGGGCCAGCGGCGCGACCAGCAGGGTCAGCCACTCGCAGACCTGCCGCGGCACCGGCCCGGACTGCCCGTACACCTGGGTCAGGTGGTTGGTCAGCTCGGTGGTGCGGGCGATGGCGATGTTGAACCGCAGCGTGGTCATCCCGTCGCGCACGCCGTCCACGGCCCGGTGCAGCACCTTCAGGGTGTCGGTGGCGACCTCGTCGTCGGTCGCCCGGACCTCGCCGGTCTCCTCGTCGACCACGACCCGCCAGATGCGCTGCAGCAGCCGCTGGGACCCCACGACCGCCTTGGTCTCCCACGGCCGGGACTGCTCCAGCGGGCCGGTGGACATCTCGTACACCCGGAAGGTGTCGGCGCCGTAGGCCCCGATCATCTCGTCAGGGGTGACCATGTTCTTCAGGCTCTTGCCGATCTTGCCGTACTCGCGGTTGACCGGCTGCCCCTCGAACAAGAAGGCCCCGTCCTTCTCGACCACCTCGGCCGCGGGCACGTAGAACCCGCGGGCGTCGGTGTAGGCGTAGGCGGAGATGTAGCCCTGGTTGACCAGCCGGCGGAACGGCTCCTCCGAGGACACGTGGCCCAGGTCGAACAGCACCTTGTGCCAGAACCGGGCGTACAGCAGGTGCAGCACCGCGTGCTCGACGCCGCCGACGTACAGGTCGACCCCGCCGACGTCGCCCTCGCCGCGCGGGCCCATCCAGTAGGCCTCCAGCTCGGGGTCGACGAACCGCTCGTCGTCGCCCGGGTCCAGGTAGCGCAGGTAGTACCAGCACGACCCGGCCCAGTTGGGCATCGTGTTGGTCTCCCGGCGGTACTCCCGCGGCCCGTCGCCCAGGTCCAGGGTGACCGTCGTCCACTCGGTGGCGCGGGACAGCGGCGGCTCCGGGGAGGACGTCGCGTCGTCGTCGGCGAACGTCGTCGGGGAGTAGTCGTCGACGTCGGGCAGCAGCACCGGCAGCTGGTCGGCGGGGACGGCGACCGGCAGGTCGGCGTCCGGGCCGTCGACGGCGTAGACGACCGGGAACGGCTCGCCCCAGTAGCGCTGGCGGCTGAACAGCCAGTCGCGCAGCTTGTAGGTGGTGGTGGCCTCGCCGTGCCCGTGCTCGACCAGCCAGTCGGTGACCGCGGCGATCGCCTCGGCCTTGTCCAGGCCGTCCAGCTGCACGTGCTCGTTCGAGCTGTTGATCATCGGCCCGGCGCCGGTGTACGCACCGCCCTCGAACCCTTCCGGCGGCTGCACGGTGCGCACCACCGGCAGGCCGAAGACGTCGGCGAACTCGAAGTCGCGGGTGTCCTCGCCGGGCACGGCCATGATCGCGCCGGTGCCGTAGCCGGTCAGCACGTAGTCGGCGATGAACACCGGCAGCTCGCGGCCGGTCAGCGGGTTGGTGGCGTACGAGCCGGTGAACACACCGGTCTTGTCCCGACCCTCGGCCTGCCGGTCCAGCTCGGAGCGGCGCGAGGCCTGCAGCTGGTAGGCATCGACCGCCTCCGCCGGGCTCGCCGCGCCGCCGGTCCAGCGCGGGTCGGTGCCGTCGGGCCAGGTGTCCGCGGTCAGCGACGCCACCAGCGGGTGCTCGGGGGCCAGCACCAGGTAGGTCGCACCGAACAGGGTGTCGGGCCTGGTGGTGAACACCTCGACGTCGCCGAACCGGACCCGGGCACCGCGTGAGCGGCCGATCCAGTTGCGCTGCATCTGCTTCAGCGAGTCCGACCAGTCCAGCCGGTCCAGGTCGGCCAGCAGCCGCTCGGAGTAGGCGGTGATCCGCATCATCCACTGGGTCAGCGGACGCCGGAAGACCGGGAAGTTGCCGCGCTCGGAGCGGCCGTCCGCGGTGACCTCCTCGTTGCTCAGCACCGTGCCCAGCCCCGGGCACCAGTTGACCGGGGCCTGGTTCAGGTAGGCCAGCCGGTGGGCGTCGACGACGCGGTGCCGCTCCACCTCGTCCAGCGATGCCCAGTCGCGGCCCTCGGGCATGGTGCCGGGGTCCGGCTGCCGGGTGCCGGCGTCCAGCTCGGCGACCAGCTCGTCGACCGGGCGGGCCTTGCCCGCGGCGTCGTCGAACCAGGCCCCGAAGATCTGGGTGAAGATCCACTGCGTCCACCGGTAGTAGCCCGGGTCGATCGTGGCGAAGGTGCGGCGGCGGTCGTGGTCGACGCCCAGCCGGCGCAGCTGCGCCGAGATCGCGGCGATGTTGGCCTCGGTCGTCACGCGGGGGTGCTGGCCGGTCTGCACGGCGTACTGCTCGGCGGGCAGGCCGAAGGCGTCGTAGCCCATCGGGTGCAGCACGTTGCGCCCGTCCATGCGCAGGAACCGGCTGGTGACGTCGGTGCCCAGGTAGCCCAGCGGGTGCCCGACGTGCAGCCCCGCCCCCGAGGGGTAGGGGAACATGTCCATCAGGAACGCCTTGGGCCGGTCGGCGACCCGGTCGAACCCCTCGCTGAGCGCACCGGTCGGGTTGGGCGTGTGGAAGGTGCCCTCGGCCTCCCAGCGGTCCTGCCAGGCCAGCTCGATCTGCTGGGCCAGCTCCGGGGTGTACCGGTGCGGGGGGACGGTCTCGCTCATCGCTGCAGGCTCCTGGGTGTCGCGGCCGGTGGTGGGCATGAAAAAACCCCTCACGCAGGAGGGGTCGCCGTGCTGACGTGCGGGGAGCGGGTCAGCACGGCCTCGGAAGGAGCAGTCCACCGGACATGCCCGCAGGCTACCCCGGACCGGGGCCGGAGCCGTACCGGGAATGCAGGTCGGCGGCCAGCCGGGCGAGCTGCGCCCGGGCGGCGGGGTCGGTGAACTCCAGCTGCGACCCGAACCCGGCGAGCTCGAGCGCGACCACCTCGGCCACCGGTCCGAGGACGACGGCCGGCACACGGCCGTCCGGGCCGGGTGCACCCACGTCGACCAGGCGGTGGGCGAGCAGCCACCGAAGCCGCGGCAGGGCCGGGGGGTCGACCAGCACCCGGGTGCGCTCGACGTGCCGTTGCTGCTCGAACTCGCTGCGCCGGGCGGCCCAGGCCCGGCGCAGGTCGAAGCCCTCGGGACGGCGGGCCGGGGCACCGGTGGGGCGGGCGTCGACCACCCGGTCGAGCCGGAAGGTGCGCTCCCCCGCCGCCGTGCCGGCGAGCAGGTACCAGCGACCGTCCTTGTTCACCACGCCGAGCGGGTCGACGGTGCGGGTGCTGGCCGTACCCCGGCTGCGGTAGTCCACCTCCACCTGCTCGCCGTCGACGACCGCGCGCAGCAGCACCGGCAGAGTCACCGGTTCCGGCGCCGGCTCGGCGCCCCAGGAGGCTGCGTCGACCAGGACGGCGTCCGCGGCCCGTTCGGCATCGGCCCGCCACTGCGCCGGCAGTGCGGCCAGCAGCTTGCGCAGCCCGGCCCGGGCGGCCGGGGTGTCCCCGCCGCCGGCACCGA
Source organism: Klenkia sp. PcliD-1-E (assembly GCF_024124375.1). GTDB lineage: Bacteria > Actinomycetota > Actinomycetes > Mycobacteriales > Geodermatophilaceae > Klenkia. The sequence continues at coordinate 19,225 of NZ_JAMXRZ010000062.1, read as the reverse complement.
GGAACAGCGCCCGGGCCTCGCCGGCGGTCAACCCGGTCAGGTCGGTGCGGGCCCCGCCGACCAGCGACCAGCCCCCGCCCTTGCCGGCGGTGCTGTAGACGGGCACCCCGGCCAGCGCGAGCGCCTCGAGGTCCCGGCGGGCGGTGCGCGGGGAGATCTCCAGCTCGGCGGCCACCTGGCCCGCCGTCACCGTGCCGCGCCGCTGCAGCAGCAGGAGGACGGCGATGAGGCGGTCGGCACGCACGCCCCGGATCCTGCCCGCAGAAGTGGCCAGGAGGTGGCCACGTCACCCGCGATGGTGGGTCCATGACCGACACGACGTCCGCCCCGGACCCCCGCCCCGCCTTCACCGCCGCCGTCCGCGCCGCCCTCCCGGTGGCTCTGCGCGTACCCGCCGAGCGCCTGTCCCGGCCCACCCCGTGCGAGGACTTCGACGTCGCCACGCTGCGGGGCCACCTGCTGACCGTGTTCCTCCGCGTGGCCCACGTCGGCCGCGGCGGCGCCCCGTTCGACCTGCCGCACGTGACCACCGACGTCCCCGACGTGGACGCCGCCCTGCAGCGGGCCGCCGACGACGCCGTGGCGGTGTGGTCCGACCCCGACCTGCTCGACCGGACGCTCACCCACCCGGCCGGTCCGATGCCCGGCCGGGCGCTGCTGGCCACCTACACCGGCGAGGTGCTCACCCACGCCTGGGACCTCGGGGTCTCCCTCGGCCGCCCGGTCGCCGTCGCCGACGACGTCGTCGCGGCCGGGGCGGCCCCGTCACGGCGGATCCTGCCCCCGGGACGGCGCCCGGCGGAGTTCCCGTTCGGCGACGAGGTGCCGGCCCCGGAGGACGCCACGCCGCTGGAGGCCCTCGTCGCCTGGCTGGGTCGTGACCCCCGCTGGACCCCCGCCACCTAGGCGAGCTGCGGGGCCACCTGGGCCGCGACCAGGTCCAGGTGGTCCAGGTCGGCGAGGTCGAGCACCTGCAGGTACACCCGGGTGGCCCCCGCCTCGGCGAACCGGCCCAGGGTGTCCACCGCCTGCGCCGGCGACCCGGCCACGCCGGCGGCCACCAGCTCCTCGACGTCCCGCCCGATCGACGCCGCGCGCCGGGCCAGCTCGGCGTCGGTGGCCCCGACGCAGAGCACCAGGGCCGAGCTGAAGGTCATCGTCGCCGGGTCGCGGTCGGCCTCGGCGCAGGCAGCCCGGACGCCGTCGAACAGGCGCGCGGCGTCGGGGGCGGAGGCGAACGGGGTGTTGAACTCGGTGGCGTACCGGGCGGCCAGGGCGGGTGTGCGCTTGGCGCCGCGGCCGCCGACCAGCACGGGGATGCCGCCGTCCTGCACCGGCTTGGGCAGCGCCGGGGAGTCGGTGACCGCGTAGTGCTCGCCGGCGAAGGAGAAGGTCTCCCCCGGCGGCGTCGACCACAGACCGGTGATCACCGCGAGCTGCTCGGCGTAGCGGTCGAACCGCTCGCCCAGCGACGGGAACGGGATGCCGTAGGCGGTGTGCTCGGCCTCGAACCAGCCCGACCCCAGCCCCAGCTCCACCCGGCCGCCGCTCATCTGGTCGACCTGGGCCACCGAGATCGCCAGCGGCCCGGGGAACCGGAAGGTGCCCGCGGTCATCAGCGTCCCCAGCCGGATGGTGCTGGTCTCCCGGGCCAGCCCGGCCAGGGTCAGCCACGCATCCGTCGGGCCGGGCAGCCCGTCCCCGCCCCCCATGGCCAGGTAGTGGTCGGATCGGAAGAAGGCGTCGAAGCCGGTCTCCTCGGCGCGGCGGGCGACGGCCAGGAGGTCGTCGTAGGTGGCGCCCTGCTGGGGCTCGGTGAACACGCGCAGCTGCATGCGCCCAGGCTCGCAGCCCCGTCCCCGCCCTGCAGGTCGTCGTCACAGGCTCTCGGGGTGTGGCCCGGCAGGGATGCGGGCAGGATGGCGCGAGACGATCAACCCGGAGGTGCGTAGGTGTTCCGCAAGAAGAGCCATGCCCAGGTCATCGGCGAAGAGCTGCAGGAGGGCCTCGCGCACATCGGCTCGGCGGTCAGCGAGGCGGGGCGGGCCACCGCCGAGCACCTCGGGCCGCGCTACGAGGCCGCCGCGAAGAGTGCGCACAAGACCCTCGAGAAGGACGTCGCCCCCCGTGTCGAGGCCGCCGTCGCCGCGGTGGCGCCCCGGCTCGAGGCCGCCCGCGACGCGCTGGAGCCCCAGCTGAAGAACGCCCAGAAGGTCTACGAGAAGGACGTCGTCCCCCGCCTGGAGGCCGCCCGCGACGCGGCCGCCGCCGGCGTGGCCACCGCGGTCGCCACGGCCGGGCCCAAGCTCGCCGAGGCCCGCGACACGGCCGGCCCGAAGCTCGGGGCCGCCGCCAGGAACGCGCAGAAGACCCTGGAGAAGGACGTCGCCCCGCGGGTGCAGGCCGCCGTCCTGCCCCGGTACGAGGCCGCCCGCGACGCCGCCGTCCCGGCGCTGGCGCATGCCCGGGAGTCCGTCGTCGCCACCCTGGAGTCCGCCCGCGGCGAGCTCGGGACCGCCGCGGCCGCCGCCGGCGGCACCGTCGCCACCGCTGCCGAGCGGGGCGAGAAGCGCACCCGCGCAGCGCGCAAGGAGGCCGCGAAGAAGGCCGAGCAGCTGCAGAAGGACGCCGCCAAGCGGGCCAAGGTCGCGAAGAAGCAGGTCAGCGACGGTCGCTCCGACGCCGTCGCCGCCGCCGAGGCCGCCCGCGACGTCGCCGCCGCCCGGGTCGCGGAGCTGCGCGCGGCCGCCGAGGCCAACCGCAAGGCGGTCGGCAAGAAGGCCGAGAAGCTGTCGAAGAAGGCCGAGAAGCGGCGCAAGAAGCTGGCCAGGACCACGGCCAAGGCCACCAAGGACGCCCGCAAGCAGACCCTGTCGACCACCCACGAACTGGCCCAGCGGATCGGCGTGGAGAAGAAGCCGCGGCGCTGGCCGTGGCTGCTGGTCGCCCTCGGCGTCGGCGGGGTGGCCTTCGCCGCCGTCCGCCGGGCGACCGCGGGCGACGACCCGTGGACCCCTGCGCCCACCGGCGACGGCCCGGTGCCCACCTACCGGGAGGACCCCGTGCCCAGCAGCCCCAGCACCACCGACGACCCCGCCGACGAGTCGGTCGAGCCCACCCACGGCGGCGAGGCGGTCTCCACCGCCGAGGACGCCCCCGGCGACGCCACCCCGGAGGGCTCCGACCTCGGCTGGCGCGACGGCGAGCACCACGACGCCCAGTCGACCTCGCCCGACGCCGCGCCCCAGGTCAACCCGGTCCCGACCGAGGAGACGCTGAACAAGCCGCCGCTGGGCCGCGAGTAGCAGGACCTCGTCACACCGCCCGAGGGGGCGTCCCGGCCGACCGCCGGGGCGCCCCCTCGGCGCGTACCGTGGGGATCATGAGCGCGACGATCGAGCCGGCCGGGCGCAAGCTGCTGCGCCTGGAGGTCCGCAACTCCCAGACCCCGATCGAGCGCAAGCCCGACTGGATCAAGACCCGGCTGCGGACCGGCCCTGAGTACACCGAGCTCAAGTCGCTGGTCAAGCGCGAGGGCCTGCACACCGTGTGCGAGGAGGCCGGCTGCCCCAACATCTACGAGTGCTGGGAGGACCGCGAGGCCACCTTCCTCATCGGTGGCGACCAGTGCACCCGGCGCTGCGACTTCTGCCAGATCGACACCGGCAAGCCCGCGGAGTTCGACCGCGACGAGCCCCGCCGGGTGGCCGAGAGCGTCGCGACGATGCAGCTGAAGTACGCCACCGTCACCGGCGTCGCCCGCGACGACCTCGAGGACGGCGGCGCCTGGCTCTACGCCGAGACCGTCCGGCAGATCCACGCCCAGGTCGAGGGCTGCGGCGTCGAGCTGCTCATCCCCGACTTCAACGCCGACCCCGACCAGCTGGCCGAGGTCTTCTCCTCCCGGCCCGAGGTCCTGGCGCACAACGTCGAGACCGTGCCGCGCATCTTCAAGCGGATCCGCCCCGGCTTCCGCTTCGAGCGGTCGCTGGCCGTCATCACCGCCGCCCGCGAGGCCGGCCTGGTCACCAAGTCCAACCTGATCCTGGGCATGGGCGAGGAGCCGCACGAGGTCACCGAGACCATGCAGGCCCTGCACGACGCCGGCTGCGACCTGCTCACCATCACCCAGTACCTGCGCCCCAGCCCCCGGCACCACCCCGTCGTCCGGTGGGTCAAGCCCGAGGAGTTCGTGGACTTCTCGGCCCAGGCCGAGGAGATCGGGTTCGCCGGGGTGCTCGGCGGACCCCTGGTGCGCAGCTCCTACCGCGCCGGCCGGCTCTACCAGCAGGCCATCGCCGCCCGCGGGCTCACCCCGGCCTCCTGACCCGGGGGGCCGTCGCCGGGGCATATCCTGGGTGGCATGGCCCGCAGCAAGTCCACAGACGCCCCCACCCCCGCGACCAAGCCGGGGAAGGGCGAGAAGGCGGCCAAGCTCGGCAAGGACGGCAAGCCCAAGGTGGGCCGGCTGACCAAGGTCAGGACGACGCTGAAGCAGGTCGGGCAGGCCTACACGCTGACCTACAAGAACGACCCCAAGCTGCCCTGGTACATGTTGATCGCCTTCGTGGTGGTCGCCGCGGTCGTCGAGCTCATCGCGATCCTCCTCAGCGCCCCGCTGCTGTTCATCCCGATCGCCGTGCTCCTGGGAGCCCTCGCCGCGCTGGTCGTGTTCAGCCGCCGCGCGCAGGGCTCGGCGTACCGGCAGGTCGAGGGCCAGCCCGGTGCCGCCGCGTGGGTGCTCGAGGGCATGCGCGGTGACTGGCGGGTCTCCTCGGGCGTCGCCGGCACTCCGCAGCTGGATGCCGTGCACCGCGTGCTCGGCCGCCCCGGCATCATCCTGGTCGCCGAGGGCAACCCGCAGCGGGTACGGGGGCTCATCGCCCAGGAGAAGCGGCGGATCGCCAAGGTGGTCGGCGACACTCCGATCTACGACATCACCGTGGGCGACGACGAAGGCCAGGTCCCGCTGAAGAAGCTGTCCTCCCACGTGATGAAGCTGCCGCGCAACCTCGACGGCGCCGAGGTCAACAGCCTGGGCAAGCGGATGAACGCCCTCGGCGGCGCCCGGATGCCCATCCCCGGCGGGCCGATGCCCGGTGGCCGGCAGATGACGGTCAGCCAGCGCCAGATGCGCCGCCGCTGACGGCATCGGGGAGACTGTCCGCCGTGACCAGCTCTCCCGCCGTCCGCCCGGTCTCCTTCGCGCGTGGCGCGCCGTCCACCGACATCGTCGACGTCGAGGGCCTGACGCAGGCCGCCACCGACGCCTTCGCCGCTGACCCGGCCGGGATGACCGGGTACGGCACCGCGGTGGGGTACCCGCCGCTGCGGCAGTGGATCGCGGACAAGCACGGCGTCCCGGTCGACCACGTGCTGGTCACCAACGGCTCCATGCAGGCCGACGCCTTCCTCTTCGACGAGCTGGTGACGCCGGGCACCGCGGTGCTGGCCGAGCGGCCCACCTACGACCGCACGCTGCTGGGTCTGCGCCAGCGCGGTGCCGACGTCCGGCTGGTGACGCTGGAGGAGGACGGCATCGCCGTCGACGAGGTCGCGCAGCTGCTCGCCGAGGGCCTCCGGCCGGCGCTGGCGCACGTCATCCCCACCTTCCAGAACCCGGCCGGGTACACCCTGTCGCTGGCCAAGCGGGAGCGGCTGTTGGAGCTGGCCCGCGAGCACGGGTTCCTGGTCTTCGAGGACGACCCCTACGTCGACGTCCGGTTCAGCGGTGAGCCGCTGCCGCGGATGCTGGAGCTCGACGGCGGCGCGGCCAGCGAGCACGTGGTCTACGCCTGCTCGTTCTCCAAGACCATCTGCCCGGGCATCCGGGTGGGCTACCTGGTCGGCCCGCCGGCGCTCATCGCGAAGGTCCGGGTCCGGGCCACCAACACCTACATCGCACCGGGCATGGTGGCCCAGGGCATCGTGCACGCCTACCTGACCGGCGAGCGCTTCCCCGCCGCGCTCGAGCGGGTGAAGGCGGCGCTGGCCGAGCGGGTCGGTGCCCTGGACACCGCGCTGCGCTCGCACCTGCCCGAGGCCACCTTCCGGCGTCCCGAGGGTGGCTACTTCCTGTGGGTCTCGCTGCCCGCCGACGCCGGGCACGACGTCGCCCGCATCGTCACCGAGGCCGCCGACCGGGGCGTGGCCATCGTGGCCGGCACCGACTTCCTGCTCGAGGGCGGCGAGAACTCCTTCCGGCTGGCCTACTCCGCGGTCCCGGCCGAGGACGTCGAGGACGGCGTCCGGCGGCTGGCCGAGGCGGTGCACGCCGCCCGGGGGTGAGGCTCAGACTCGCCGGATGACCGCGGTCTGCGTGAGCCGGTCGTGCAGACCACGGCCGTCGCCGTCCACGATCAATGCGGGGACGAGCACCATCAGCAGCGCGGTGCGGACGACGGCCCGCCAGACGGCCACGCGCTCCCCCTGCCGGGGGTGGGCCAGCTGCAGGCCCAGCAGCGCGTGCCCGGGCGTGCGGCCGACCAGCACCAACGACACCACGGTGATCACGCCGAAGGTCAGCAGGCTCCAGTTGCGAGGCAGCCCCTGCACGGCGAGGGCGGCCACGACGGCGGCCACCAGGGCGTCGACGAGGAAGGCCACCACGCGGGTGCCGAAGGGTGCGATCGAGCCCGGGCCGTCGCCGGGCAGCCCCAGCGCCGCCCCCTTGACCCGGCTCTGGGAGGGTGTGCTCTCGTCCCCGGCCATGCGGCCAGCGTAGGCGCGCGACACGCCGGGGCCGCTGTAACGGATCGGAAACACACGGGACACCGGCGGGCAACCGCCCGCTCGTAGGTTCCGGCTCGGCCGTCCGCCCACTCCCGGAGGATCGATGTTCAACTCTCCCGACGAGGTCACGAAGTACATCCAGGACAACGACGTCAAGTTCGTCGACGTCCGGTTCTGCGACCTCCCCGGCGTCATGCAGCACTTCACCATCCCCGCGGAGACCTTCGGCGAGGACACCTTCGCCGACGGGCTCGGCTTCGACGGCTCCTCGATCCGCGGCTTCCAGGCCATCAACGAGTCGGACATGCTGCTGCTGCCCGACGCGAACAGCGCCTTCGTGGACCCGTTCCGCACCTACAAGACGCTGAACGTCAACTTCTTCATCCACGACCCGATCACCCGGGAGTCCTACTCCCGCGACCCGCGGAACGTGGCGAAGAAGGCCGAGGCCTACCTGGCCAGCTCCGGCATCGCCGACACCGCCTACTTCGGCCCCGAGGCCGAGTTCTACGTCTTCGACTCGGTCCGCCACGACACCGGGATCAACGAGGGCTACTACCACATCGACTCGGTCGAGGGTTCCTGGAACTCCGGTTCGGCGACCGGGGAGAACGGCGTCGGCCCCAACCTGGGCTACAAGACCCGGATGAAGGGCGGCTACTTCCCGGTCGAGCCCTACGACCACCACAGCGACCTGCGCGCGGCCATGATGACCAACCTGGCCAACGCGGGCCTCGAGCTCGAGCGCGGCCACCACGAGGTGGGCACCGGCGGGCAGGCCGAGATCAACTACAAGTTCGACACCCTGCTGCGGTCGGCCGACAGCCTGATGCTGTTCAAGTACATCATCAAGAACACCGCCTGGGCGCACGGCAAGACCGCCACCTTCATGCCCAAGCCGCTGTTCGGCGACAACGGGTCGGGCATGCACTGCCACCAGTCGCTGTGGAAGGACGGCCAGCCGCTGTTCGCCGCCGAGACCGGCTACGCGGGCCTGTCCGACACCGCCCGGCACTACATCGGCGGCCTGCTCAAGCACGCCCCGTCGCTGCTGGCCTTCACCAACCCCACGGTGAACAGCTACCACCGCCTGGTGCCGGGCTTCGAGGCCCCGATCAACCTGGTCTACTCCGCGCGCAACCGCTCGGCCTGCTGCCGCATCCCGATCTCGGGCGACAACCCGAAGGCCAAGCGCATCGAGTTCCGCGTGCCCGACCCGTCGGCCAACCCCTACCTCGCCTTCTCGGCGATGCTGATGGCCGGCCTCGACGGCATCAAGAACAAGATCGAGCCGCCGGCGCCGGTCGACAAGGACCTCTACGAGCTGCCGCCCGAGGAGGCCATGGGCATCGACAAGGTGCCCGCGTCGCTGGACGCCGTCCTCGACCGGCTGGAGGTCGACCACGACTACCTGCTCGACGGTGGCGTGTTCACCCCCGACCTGATCGAGACCTGGATCGAGTACAAGCGGGACAACGAGATCACCCCGATCCGGCTGCGCCCGCACCCGCACGAGTTCGCCATGTACTACGACATCTGATCCACGTCGTCCCGACGGCCCCCGACTTCACCGAGGTCGGGGGCCGTCGCCGTCCCCGGGGATGTACCGAACCGGAACGGTTTCTGCCGATAGGACGGGTACCGACCGCCCGTCCGCAGGAGGACCCGTGTTCCGCAGCCCCGCCCCCCTCTCGGCGGCGCCCGAGATGCCGCAGGACGTCGAGGCGATCGAGAAGGTCATCGAGGTCCTCGACGAGGGCATCGCGAGCGAGACCGACGGGCACGTCAAGATCGTCACCTCGCTGGTCGGCTCGCTGCGCCTGGCCTACGGCGCCGCCTGGATGGTCGAGGGCGACCGGGTGGTCCTGGTCAGCGAGGCCGGCCCGATGGCCCGGGCGATGGCGGCCGCCCCGGGCACCGTCGGGGAGTCCGCGCCGGCCGACGCCGGGTACACCGGCGAGGCGATCCGCACCCGCCGCCCGGTGCTGGTCGACGCCGGCAGCGACGGCACCGTGTGCCTGCGCTGGGCCGCGGCGCACCGCGCCGGCGCACGCCACGGAGCGGTGGTGCCGCTGGTCGAGGACGACCGCGTGGTGGCGCTGCACGAGTACTACAGCGACGCCGAGCTGCCCTTCTTCGGCGGCCGCGCCGAGAAGTGGCGGACGTTGAGCCGGCTGGCCGCGCACGCCCGCCGGGCAGCGCTGGCAGCTGCCCGGCTGCAGGAGACCGTCGACGACCGGGGCGCGGTGACCGAGGTGGTGACCAGCGTCGCCGCCGCGACCGACCGGGCATCCGCACTGCGCGCGGCGCTGGAGACGGTGCGCTCCGCCTTCGGCTGGGCCTACGGGTCCTACTGGGCGATGGACCCCGTCGACCGGGTGCTGCGGTTCGAGTTCGAGTCCGGGTCGGCCGGACCGGAGTTCCGCGAGGTCACCCTGGCCGCGAGCTTCGCGGAGGGCGTCGGCCTGTCCGGGCGCGCGTGGCGGGCCCGGGACCTGGTGTTCGTGGCCAACCTGGCGGACCTGACCGACTGCGTGCGGGCCCCTGCCGCGCAGCGGGCCGGCGTCCGCTCGGGGGTCTGCTTCCCGGTCGTGGTGGGGGGTGAGGTCATGGGCACGATGGACTTCTTCAGCACCCAGACCATCGCGCTGTCGGAGTCGAGGGGCTCTGCCCTGCGCAACGTCGCCCAGCTGGTCTCCCAGCGGCTGGAGGTGCTCCGCCGGGTCGAGGACGACGCCGCCAACGCCCGCGCGCTGTCGGAGACGATCGGGCGGCTGCGGGAGGCCGGCCACGACGCCGGCCGGGTCGCCGCGGCCGCGGTCGCACAGGCGTCCTCGATGACCGCCGAGGTGGACGCCCTCGCCCAGGCCTCGGCCGCGGTCGGGGAGGTCATCGCCATCATCAGCCGGATCGCCGACCAGACCAACCTGCTGGCGCTCAACGCCACCATCGAGGCCGCCCGGGCCGGGGAGCTGGGCCGGGGGTTCGCGGTGGTGGCCAACGAGGTCAAGGAGCTGGCCCGGGAGACCGCCGGGGCGACGAAGCGGGTGGCCGACCAGATCACCGGCATGCAGGAGACGACCCGCTCGGTGGCCGACGGCATCCTGGCCACGAGCACCGAGATCAGCCGGCTGGGTGCGGTGCAGGCCCGGATGGACGAGGTGCTCGAGGAGCAGGCCCGGATGGCGGCGGCGTTCGACACCTGGTGAGCCCGGCCTGGACGGCGCCCCGGGGACCCGTCCAGGACGACGGCACGACTGCACCGACCTGCCGCTGCAGCTGGGCACAGTTCGCCGATGAGTCGACACGTCGACCCCGGGTAACTTCGAGTGCACACCCAATCACGAGGAGCTAGGAATGACCCGCACCGCCACGCGCACCAGCCGCCCCGAGCTGCTCGCCCTGGACGAGTGCGCGTGCGGTCCCGCCGGCTGCTCGCTCACCGGCCCCTGCCTGGAGGCCGCGCTCGCCGACGAGCGGTTCGCCGTCCGCCCGGTCCGCCGCCGGCAGGACCTGCGCATCGCCTCCTGACCGGGTGAGGTTCCAGACCCCCTCCCCCGGGGCAAGGGACCACGGTGCCTCTCCCCACCCCGCGCGGCCCGCTGTCCGCGGCGCTCGTCGCCGACCTGACCACCGACGCGCTGCGTCCCCGCACGCTGGCGCTGGCCGACCAGGTCGCCGCCACCCCGGTGCCGCTCGCCGACGACGACCTGCAGGTCGCCCTCTACACCTGCTACGAGCTGCACTACCGCGGGTTCCCCGAGGTCGACGACCGCTGGGAGTGGGACCCGCAGCTGCTCGCCCTGCGCGCGGTCCTGGAGACCGCCTTCGAGGTGGCCCTGCGCGAGGCCGCCGCGCCGTGGGTGCGGCTGTGCCCCGAGGGCCCGGTCGACCGGCAGCTGGCCGCGATGGTGGCCGCGGACGACGGCCCGTCGCTGTCGGCGCACATGGCCAAGCAGGCCGACGAGGCCCAGTGGGCCGAGTTCCTCACCCTGCGCTCGGTCTACCACCTCAAGGAGGCCGACCCGCACACCTGGGCCATCCCCCGCGTGGCCGGCCGGGCCAAGGCGGCGCTGGTCGAGATCCAGGCCGACGAGTACGGCGGCGGCTCGCCCACCCGCATGCACTCCGCCCTCTTCGCCCGGGTGATGCGGGCCTTCGGCCTCGACGACACGCACGGCGCGCACGTCGACGCCGCCCCGGCCGAGACGCTGGCGACCCTCAACGCGATGAGCATGCTGGGCCTGCACCGTCGGCTGCGCGGCGCCGTGGTCGGCCACCTGGCGCTGATCGAGATGACCTCGACCGCGCCGAGCCGCCGCTACGCCTCCGGGTTGCGTCGGCTGGGCAAGGGCGAGGACGCCACGCTGTTCTACGACGAGCACGTGGAGGCCGACGCGGTGCACGAGCAGGTCGCCTCGGTGGACATGTGCGGGTCGCTGGTCGCCGACGAGCCGGAGCTGCGGGACGACGTCCTGCTGGGTGCGGCGGTCGCGCTGGAGCTGGAGTCCCGCGCCGGCGCCCGGGTGCTGCAGGAGTGGAGGGCGGGCCGGTCAGCCCTGCTGCCCCGCCCCGCCCTCCGGGACGTCGCCGTCTGAGGCCTCCAGCTCGGCCAGCCGCTGGCTGGGCCGGCTGCTGCGCGGCGCGCTCGGCGCGGAGAAGCCGGTCCGGGCGTGGCTGCCGTCGCAGAAGGGCTTGAGCCCGGACTTGCCGCACCGGCACAGCGCGACGACGTCGCGGCCGGGGTCGAACTCGACGCCGTCGGCGTCGACGAGCCGGAAGTCGCCCCGCACGACCAGGGGGCCGTCGCGGTAGGGGGTGATGGTCGCGGGCTCACGCTGGTCGGGCACCGCTCACCCCTGCCCCGGCGCGGAGGGGCTCAACCGGTCCCGCCCAGCACGGCATCGCGCCGGGCGACCTCCTCGCGCACCAGCGGGATGACGTACCGGCCGACGTCGACCGCGTCGCCGAGCAGGTCGTAGCCGCGCATGGAGATGATGTCGACACCCAGGTCGACGTAGTCCAGCAGCGCCGCCGCCACCGTCTCCGGCGTGCCGACCAGCGCGTTGGAGTTGCCCGCTCCCCCACTGGCCTTGGCCGTCGGCGTCCACAGCGCGCGGTCGAACCGCTCCCCGCGCTCGGCGATCTCCAGCAGCCGCTGCGAGCCGGCGTTCTCCGGCCCGGACGCCGGGGGCCGGCTGATCGACAGCGGGGAGCGGCCGGTGCCGGTGCGCATGGCCTCGATGCGGGCGACGGTGCGGTGCGCCTTCTCCCAGGCCAGCTCCTCGGTGGGGGCGATGATGGGTCGGAAGGCCACCTGGATGCGCGGCATGGTGGCGCGGCCGGCGGCCCGGGCTGCGGCGTGCACCCGTTCGATCTGCGCCGCGGTCTCGGCCAGCGGCTCGCCCCACAGCGCGTACACGTCGGCCTCGGCGCCGCCGACGGCGTAGGCCGCCTCCGACGAGCCGCCGAAGGACAGGTCCGGGCGCGGCTGCTGCACGGGGAAGGTGTCGGAGACGAAGTCGGCGAACCGGTAGTGCTCGCCGTCCCAGTCGAAGGGCTCGTGCGACGTCCAGGCCCTCTTGACGATCTGCATGTACTCCCGGGTCCGGGCGTACCGGGCGTCCTTGGTGAGGTAGTCGCCCTCGCGCCGCTGCTCCGCGTCGGTGCCTCCGGTGATGACGTGCACGGTCAGCCGGCCCTCGCCGATCTGGTCCAGCGTGGCGAAGGTCTTGGCCGCGAAGGTCGGGTAGCTGACGTTCGGCCGGTGGGCCAGCAGCACCTGCAGGGTGTCGGTGTGCGCAAGCAGCCACGCGGCGGCCGCGGACGGCTCGGGCGCACCGGAGCCGTAGGCGAACAGCACCCGGTCCCAGCCGAAGTCCTCGTGCGCCCGGCCCAGCCGGACGGTGTACTCCTTGTCGAAGCTGCCCCCCGACCGCGTCGTGGTCTCCGAGCCGTCGTTGGTCGCGGCGATCCCCAGGAACTCGATCGGCACGGTGGCACCCTTCGCTCGTCGGTCGTCCTGCTGGGTCCCAGCGGCCAGTGCCGGGGGTCTGTTCCCGGGCTCAGTCGTCGGTGTGGCCGTAGAAGACCCGCTCCACGACCGCCCGGGCGTGCCGGGTGGCCCGGCGGTAGTCGTCGACGAACTCACCCGGGTCGGCGTCGGCGGGGTAGCCGCTGGCCCGCGCGACACCCGAGAGCTCCAGCCCGGGCCGGGGCAGCTGGTCCCCGGCCCGGCCGCGCACCAGGAACACGGCGTTGCGGGCGCGGCTGGCCCGCTCCCACGCCTCCCGCAGCACCGTCACGTCGGCGCCGGGGAGCAGCCCGGCCTCGCCCAGCGCCGCCAGCGCGTCGATGGTCGGGGTGACCCGCAGCGCCGGGTGGGCGTGGGCGTGCTCCAGCTGCAGCAGCTGCACGGTCCACTCCACGTCGGCCAGCCCGCCGCGGCCCAGCTTGGTGTGCGTGGCCGGGTCGGCGCCGCGCGGCAGCCGCTCGCTCTCCACCCGGGCCTTGATCCGCCGGATCTCGGCGACCTGGGCGTCGGTGAGCCCCTCGGCCGGCCAGCGCAGCGGGTCGACCAGGTCGCAGAACTGCCGGCCCAGCTCGACGTCCCCGGCCACGGGCTCCGCGCGCAGCAGCGCCTGCACCTCCCACACCGAGACCCAGCGCTGGTAGTACTCGGCGAAGGCGGACAGGCTGCGCGACAGGGACCCCTGCCGGCCCTCGGGGCGCAGGTTGGCGTCGACCTCGAACGCCGGGTCGGGTGCCGGCTCGGCCAGCAACCGGCGCAGCGCGTGCGCGATCTGGTTGGCCGCGGCGGCCGCCCGCGACTCGTCGGCCCCCGGGCGCACCCGGTGCACGAAGAGCACGTCGGCGTCCGAGCCGTAGCTCATCTCCCGCCCCCCGAGCCGGCCCATGCCGATGACGGCGATGTCCACCGGCACCTGGTCGGCGGGCACCGTGGCCTCGGCCGCCCAGGTGCGCACGGCGGCGTCCAGCCCGGCCTCCAGGGTGGCGACGGCGACGTCGCGCAGCGCCACCCCGACGCCGACGACGTCCAGCAGGCCGAGCAGGTCGGCGCAGGCGATCCGCAGCAGCTCGGTGCGGCGCAGCCCGCGCAGCACCCGCACGCCCTCGGCGGCGTCCCCGGCCCGCGCCACCGACTGGCGCCAGGCCGAGGTCAGCGCGGCCACCGGGCGGGGCACCAGCTCCTCGTCGCGGGCCAGCAGCCGCAGCGCCTCGGGGGTGCGGGTCAGCAGGCCGGCGACGTACTGCGAGGAACCGAGCAGCAGCGCCAGCCGCTCGGCGACCTGGCCCTCGTCGCGCAGCAGCCGCAGGAACCACTGGTTGCCGCCGAGGGCCTCGGACACCTGCCGGTAGGCCAGCAACCCGGCGTCGGGGTCGGCGGCCGAGGCCAGGGTCTGCAGCACCACCGGCAGCAGGTAGCGCTGCATCGACGCCGACCGCGACACCCCGCCGGTCAGCGCGCCCAGGTGCCGCAGCGCGCCGTCCGGGTCGGCGAACCCCAGCGCGCGCAGCCACACCCCGGCGGCCTCGGACCCCAGCGCCAGCTGCTCGCCCGGCACCCGCGCCACCGCCGACAGCAGCGGCCGGTAGAACAGCTTCTCGTGGATCCGCCGCACCTCGCGGGTGTGCAGGGCCAGCTCGGCGCGCAGCACCGCGACGGCGTCCCCGCGGTGGTCGGGCTTGTAGCCCAGCGAACGGGCCAGCCAGCGCAGCTGCACCTCGTCGGTGGGCAGCAGGTGGGTCCGCCGCAGCCGCAGCAGCTGCAGCCGGTGCTCCACGGTGCGCAGGAAGCGGTAGGAGGCGGCGAGCACGGCGGCGTCCTCGCGGCCGACGTAGCCGCCCACCGACAGCGAGAGCAACCCGGGCAGCGTGCCCCCGGTGCGCAGGGTGACGTCGACGCGGCCGTGCACCAGCTGCAGCAGCTGCACGCTGAACTCGACGTCGCGCAGCCCGCCGCGGCCCAGCTTGAGCTCCCGGCCGGCCTGGGCCGGCGGGACCAGGGACTCCACCCGGCGGCGCATCGCCTGCACCTCGGCGACGAAGCCGGGCCGGTCGCCGGCCTTCCAGACGAGGGGGAACAGCGCGTCGACGTACTCCCGGCACAGGGACGGGTCGCCGGCCACGCCGCGCATCTTCAGCAGCGCCTGGAACTCCCAGGTGCTGGCCCACTGCTCGTAGTAGGCCACGTGGCCGGCCAGGGTGCGCACCAGCTGGCCGGCCTTGCCCTCGGGCCGCAGCGCCGCATCGACCTCCCAGGCGGCCTCCTTGCAGACCCGCATGAGGGTCGAGCAGACCTTGGCCGCGGTCGCGACGGCCTCGGCGTCGTCCGCCCCGTCGAGGGGCTCGGCGACGAACACGACGTCGACGTCGCTGACGTAGTTCAGCTCCCGGCCGCCGCACTTGCCCAGGCCGATGACGGCGATCCGGCAGTGCGGTGCACCCGGTGGCTGGTCGGCGACGGCCAGGGCGAGCCCGGCGACCAGCACGGCACCGGCCAGGTCGGCCAGCTCCCCGGCCACCTCGTCGGCGCTCAGTCCGCCGCCGAGGTCGCGACCGGCCACCGACAGCACGGCCCGCAGGTAGGCCCGCCGCAGGTCGCGGACGCGCGACACGTCGGAGTCCGGCGCCGGCGTGCCCAGCCCCACGCCCCACGGCGGGTCGTCGGGGTCGGCACCGACCGCGCGCAGCATCTGCTGCTCCAGCGACAGCGGGGTGGGCCGCACCGGGCCGGCGTCGGTGTCCAGCACGGTCCAGTCCTCGGGGTGGGCGACCAGGTGGTCGTCCAGGCCGGCGCTGGCGCCGAGGACGGCGAGCAGCTGGCTGCGCAGGTTCGCCGAGCCGCGCAGCCGGGACAGCAGGTGGGCGGCGAGCTCGCCGCCGGGGTCCTCCCGGTCGAGGGCCTCGACCAGCCGGGCGAGGGTGAGCACGGCGAGGTCGGGGTCGCCGGCCCGGGCCAGCGCGGACACCACCGGGGCGGCCTCGGGGTCGGCGGGCTCGTTGCGGTCGAGGTCCCACAGGCCCAGCTCCGGCGAGGCCAGCAACCGCGCGACCCGCTCGCCGTCCTCGAAGCCGAACCGGACCAGCCGGACGACGGCGCGGCGCGGGACCTCGACCGGGTCGGTCACGCGCGGGCGCGGGCGCGCACGACGTCGGCGAACCGGCCGGCGAAGGGCGCCCAGACCTCGGCCAGGTCCGGGTGCGCGGCCGCGGCCCGGGCACTGACCTCCGCGACGTCCAGCCCGGTGGACGCGACGCCGACCGGGTCGTGCGCGGCCCAGGACGCGGCGATCTCCGGGGTGGTCTCGATGTGGAACTGCAGGCCGTAGACCGCCGTCCCGAGGCGGTAGGCCTGCACGTCGCACACGGGGTTGGCGGCCAGCACGACCGCCCCGCCGGGCAGCCGCTCGACCTCGTCGTGGTGCCAGGCGACGACGTCGGGCGAGAGCGGGACCCCGGCGAACACCGGGTCGGTGTCGGCGGCGTCCCGGCGGGCGACCAGGGTGGCCCCCACCTCGGGGCCGTCGGGCCGCACCCGGGTGGAGCCGCCGGCGGCCTGGGCCAGCAGCTGCGCGCCCAGGCAGATGGCCAGGGTCGGCACGTCGTCGGCGGCGGCCTGCGCCAGCAGCGAGCGCACCGGGGCGAGCTCGGTGGCCCCCTCGTCGAGGGAGGACTGCGGGCCGCCGAGCACCAGCAGGCCGTCGTGCCCGGACAGGTCGGTGGGCACCGGGTCACCGGCGTCCAGGTGCCGCTCGTCGAGCTCCAGGCCGGCCCCGGTGAGCCACTCCCCCAGCCGGGCCGGCGGGTCGGTGTCGGAGGGGACGACGACGAGCAGACGGGTCACGCCCAGGAGCCTAGATTCCGGTCGGACCGGCTCCCTCGCAGGGACCCGCGGCGTGCGGAGCGCGTCGTGGGGGGCGAGGGGGTCCTTCTCCTACAAAGCCTCAGAGGCCGGGGAGGTAGCGCTGGAGCTCGAAGGGGGTCACGTTGCGGCGGTAGGAGTTGAACTCCTCCCACTTGTTGCGCAGGAAGAACTCGTAGACGTGCTCGCCGAGGGTCTCGGCGACCAGCTCGCTGCCCTCCATCGCGCCCAGCGCCTCGCCCAGGCTCACCGGCAGGTCCTCGTACCCGGCCGCGCGACGCTCGGTGTCGGTGAGCGACCAGACGTCGTCCTCGGCCTCGGGCGGGAGCTCGTAGCCCTCCTCGATGCCCTTCAGGCCCGCGGCGAGCAGCACCGCGAAGGTCAGGTAGGGGTTGCAGGCGCTGTCGGGCGAGCGGACCTCGACCCGCGCCGAGTTGGCCTTGGACGGCTTGTAGGAGGGCAGCCGCACCAGGGCCGAGCGGTTGGCCTTGCCCCAGGTGGCCGCGGTGGGGGCCTCGGTGCCGGCCAGCAGCCGCCGGTAGGAGTTCACCGTCTGGTTGGTGACGGCGGTGACCTCGCGGGCGTGCCGCAGCAGCCCGGCGATGAACTGCTTGGCCGTGGTCGACAGCCGCATGGGGTCCGCGGGGTCGTGGAAGGCGTTGCGGTCGCCCTCGAACAGCGACAGGTGGGTGTGCATCGCCGAGCCGGCCAGGTCGGTGAACGGCTTGGGCATGAAGGTGGCGTGCACGCCCTGGGCGAGCGCGACCTCCCGGACGACGTGCCGCAGGGTCATGATGTTGTCGGCCATCGACAGCGCGTCGGCGTAGCGCAGGTCGATCTCCTGCTGGCCCGGCGCGACCTCGTGGTGGCTGAACTCCACCGAGATGCCCATGGCCTCCAGCGCGAAGACGGCCTCGCGGCGGAAGTCGTGCGCCACGTTGTGCGTGGACAGGTCGAAGTAGCCGCCGGTGTCGGCGGGGGTCGGCGGCGTCCCGTCGTCGGGGAGGTCCTTGAGCAGGAAGAACTCGATCTCGGGGTGGGTGTAGAAGGTGAACCCCATGTCGGCGGCCTTGCCCAGCGCCCGGCGCAGCACGTGCCGCGGGTCGGCCCACGAGGGGCTGCCGTCGGGCAGCGTGATGTCGCAGAACATCCGCGCGGTCTCGCTGGCCCCGCCCTTGGCCGAGGGCATCACCTGGAAGGTGCCGGGGTCGGGCTTGGCGAGCATGTCGGACTCGTAGACCCGGGCGAAGCCCTCGATGGCCGAGCCGTCGAAGCCGATGCCCTCGGCGAAGGCGGCCTCGATCTCGGCCGGGGCCACCGCGACGGCCTTGAGGTAGCCGGAGACGTCGGTGAACCAGAGCCGGACGAACCGGATGTCGCGCTCTTCCAGGGTGCGCAGGACGAACTCCTGCTGGCGGTCCATGCTGGGCATCCTGTCTCCCGGTGGTGTCGGGCGGGTTACGACACCCGGGAGCCTGCCTCCTCGGGGTGGTCGCCCCCACGCCGGGGTGGAGGATGGGCGCCGTGACCACGCCGTCGTCGTCCTCCCCCAGCTCCGAGCCGGTCCTCTACGGCGGGGGCTCCCCCACCGCGCGGGTGCGGATCCACCACCTGCAGCAGGCCAAGGCCGACGGCGACCGGTGGGCGATGCTCACCGCCTACGACACCTACTCGGCGCGGGTGTTCGAGGAGGCCGGCATCCCGGTGCTGCTGGTCGGGGACTCCGCGGGCAACGTGGTGCTCGGCCACTCCTCGACCGTGCCGGTGACCGTGGAGGACCTGCTGGTCTTCACCAAGGCGGTGACCCGGTCCACCTCGCGGGCGCTGGTCGTGGCCGACCTGCCCTTCGGGTCCTACGAGGCATCGCCGGAGCAGGCCTTCACCACCGCGGTGCGGATGATGAAGGAGGGCGGCGCGCAGGCGGTGAAGCTCGAGGGCGGCGCCCGGGTGGCGCCGCAGGTGAAGCTGCTGGCCGAGAACGGCATCCCGGTGATGGGGCACGTCGGGTTCACCCCGCAGTCCGAGCACGCGCTGGGCGGGTTCCGGGTGCAGGGCCGCGGCGACGCGGCCGACCAGGTGCTGGCCGATGCCCGCGCGGTGGCCGACGCGGGGGCCTTCGCCGTCGTCCTGGAGATGGTCCCGGCCGACGTGGCCGCCCGGGTGACCGCCGAGCTGGCCGTGCCGACGGTGGGCATCGGTGCGGGTGTCGGCTGCGACGCGCAGGTGCTGGTCTGGCCGGACATGGCCGGGCTCAACGGCGGCCGGGTGCCGAAGTTCGTGAAGAAGTACGCCGACCTGCGGGGCGAGCTGCTGCGGGCTGCGCAGGAGTACGCAGCGGAGGTGCGCAGCGGCGCCTTCCCCGGCCCGGAGCACAGTTTCTGACCCGATCGGGTGGTTCAGCTGAACTGGACCGTCCGCAATGCCGATCCTCCTGCGCACGGGAACGACCCCTGGAGGAGAGCTGCATGAAGATCGACCGCACCGCTGTCATCGGCGTCGCCTCGGGCGTCGTGTTCCTGGCCGCCGTCGTCGGCGGCGTCGCCGCCAACGCCGCGCCGGGTGACCCGGGGACGGCACCGGTGGCGACGACGGCCGAGACCGCGGCCG
>NZ_JAMXRZ010000061.1 GCF_024124375.1 Klenkia sp. PcliD-1-E | reverse complement strand
GCCGACACCGCCACCGTGCTGGCCGCCTCCGCTGCGTCCGCCGCCCGCTCCGGTGCGCAGTCCGCCGCCGAGGCCGAGGCCGGCGAGCTGCTGGTCACCGGCTACACCGCCCGCGCGAACCGGGCCGCCGCCGTCGAGCTCGGGGCGCCCGCCGCCGACGTCGTCGCCGCCGCCCTTGCCGAGGCCCGCACCGTGCAGCAGCTCGTCGCCGACCAGGTCACCGCTGTCACCGCCGCCCTCACCGCCGCGCAGGAGGCCCGGGCGACCGCGCAGGACGCGCAGCGCCAGGTGCTCGCCCTGCCGCAGTCCGCCGCCGGCGTCACCGCGCAGGCCGACTACGCCGCTCAGGTGGTGGCCGCGGCCGGCGTCTCCGTGGACCGGGCCACCGCCGCCCTCGCCGTCGTCCAGGAGGCCGTCGCGCCGGTGGACAACGCCGTCGCCACCCTCGTCCGCCGCGTGGACCGCCTGGACCCGGCGTCCTCGACCGCCCCGCTGCCGGACGCCGCGGCGGCCGTGGCGCTGGGCGGGGTCGTCGTCCTCGGGTTCGGCGTGGCCGGCTCGGCCGCGGTCAGCCGGCGTCGCAGCACGGTCCGTGGCCGGGTCGCCGCCGTCCGCGCCGGCCTGGTCTGAGCCCCACCCCGCCCGGCGTGGATCAGCTCACCTGATCCACGTGCATCCTCCCCCGCGGACGTCGGCGAGGGAGGATGCACGCCGGTCGTCGCACCTGATCCACGCCGCTGGGGGTCAGCCCTTCTGGCGGGCGCGGTAGGCCGCGACCGTGGAGCGGGAGGAGCAGGTGCTCGAGCAGTAGCGGCGGCTGCCGTTGCGCGAGGTGTCCAGGTAGACGTTGCCGCAGCCCTCGGCGGCGCAGACGCCCAGCCGCTCCCAGCCGTGCTGCACGACCACCTGCGACAACCCCATCGCCACGGTGGTGGTCAGCTGCTCCAGCGCGCCGGCCTCGGGGGCGGCGTAGTGCAGGTGCAGCGCGCCGTCGTGGTCGGTCGCGTAGGGCTTGGGGCTGGCCAGGGCCAGCAGCGCGTTCAACCGATCGACGACGTCGGCCTGGGACGACGCCAGGGCCACCTCGCGCACCAGGTCGGCGGTGGTGGCGGCCGCTCTCGCCTGCTTGCCGGACAGCTCGAGCGCGGTGCCGTCGGTGAACCACTCGTGGTGCGCGGCGAGGAACGCCGACGCCCACCCCTCGTCGTCGCGGGCGGCGTTGGCCAGGTCGACGGCGAGCTCCACGGCGTCGGACCCGTAGTCGTCGTAGTCCATCTCGCACCCCTGTCGGCGTGTAGGAGTTCATTCGGCTTTGACTCCCTACGCGGGCTCCCGTACCGTCGGGAACACGTAGGGGGTGAACCCGGGTTGGGTCCCTACGATTCCCCATCCTTGCGTTCTGAAGCGAGCTCCACCATGCGTTCCTACCTCACCGTGTGGCGGCTCCCGTCCGCGCCGGTGCTGCTCGTCGCCGGCTTCGCGGGCCGGCTGCCCTCGGCCATGGTCCCCCTGGCCCTGCTGCTCCTGGTGCAGCAGCAGACCGGGTCCTACGCCGTCGCGGGCCTCGCGTCGGCCACCTACGGCATCGCGATGGCCGCGATGGCCCCCGTGCTGGGCCGGCTGGCCGACCGCCGCGGGCCCCGGCTGGTGCTGCTCACCCAGTCGGTCGGCTACCCGCTGCTGCTCGCGCTGCTGGCCACCGTCGTCCTGACCTCGGCCAGCACACCGGCGATCCTGGCCGCCTCCGCTGCGGCCGGGCTGTCCACCCCGCTGGTCAGCGGCACGGTGCGCGCCCTGTGGTCCCGGGTCGACGAGCGGGTGCGGCCCACCGCGTTCGCCCTGGACGCCACCACCACCGAGCTGGTCTTCGTCGCCGGCCCCACCACGGTCGCCGCGCTGACCCTGCTGGCCAGCCCGGTCGCCGCGATCGCGCTGGCCGGCGCGCTCACCGTCGTCGGCACCCTGGGCCTGGCCACCTCCGGCGCGATGCGGGCCTGGCGGCCGGCGCCGACGGTGCACCGCAGCCTGTTCGCCACCGTCACCGTGCCGGGCATGCCCCGCGTGCTGGTGTCGGGCACCGCGCTGATGCTCGGCTTCGGGGCCGTCGAGGTCGCCGTCCCGGCGTTCGCCGACGCCGCCGGGTCGCCGGGCCTGTCCGGCGTCCTGCTGGCCGTGTGGTCGCTGGGCTCGGTGGCCGGCGGGCTGTGGTTCGGCGCCCGGGTCGTCTCGGCGTCCCTGCCCCGGCTCTACCGCTGGGGCCTGCTGGGGACGACGATCGGCATGCTCCCGCTGGCCGCGGTCTCCTCGCCGCTGCTGCTGGGGGTGCTGCTGTTCCTGGGCGGCACCGCGATCGCCCCGACGCTGACCGTGCAGAGCTCGCTGGTGGGCTCCATCGCCCCGGCCGACGCCACCACCGAGGCCTTCACCTGGCTGTCCACGGTGGCCTTCGGCGCCTCCGCCATCGGTGCGGCGATCGGCGGGGCGGTCGTGGAGGGCCAGGGCGTGGACGGCGCCCTGCTGCTGGCCGCGGGCATGACCGCGCTGGCCGTCGTCGTCACCCTCGTCCCCGGGCGCCGCGCACCCGCGCTGGCCTGAGACCCCCCTGGCGCCACCGGGGAGGAGCGCTGGTAGCCTTCCTCCTCGGTGGTCACGGGGGAACCCGGATCCCGGGAGGCTTCGCCTAGTCCGGTCTATGGCGCCGCACTGCTAATGCGGTTTGGGGTAATCCCCCATCCCGGGTTCAAATCCCGGAGCCTCCGCGCATCAACTGAACACGGCACGCCCCGCAGGTCGACGGATCCAGCTCCCGGCCACGCACGGCCTGCTCCGCAGCGCCCGGTCCCCGGACCGGGCGTTCCTGCTGTCCGGGGGTCGTCGCCCCGCACCCCTCGGCCGGGCGTTCTGCCGTCACCCGCTGGGGCACAACTGGTCACCCCGTCTCCGACGCGGGCGCAGGACTGCCGTCACGGCGGGTGTCCACGCCCCGAGCGCACCGGCGTGCGGTGCGAGCCCCACCGAAACGGAACCGTCCGAAGCGGGACCTCCGACCCTGGACCCCGCGTGAGCCGTGCCACAGGCTCAGGACGCCGACCGGACACGCGAGGGGGCGCAGGTGACGGGACCGCAGAGCCGGTGGGAAGTGTCGTTGGAGACCGCGCTGGGGCAGCTGGTCGGGGACGCCCGGGAGCGGCGGTTGCTGGCCCGCGACGTCCTCACCGCCGACGCGCACCGGCTCATCGCCGCCCGTCGTCGCGCCCGGTGGGGTCAGGCAGGCGTCGCGACACCGGTCGCACCGGCCGCCGGATGGGCCCCGGACCGGGCTCGCCGGGCATCGGGACCACCCGTTCGGGTCGTTGTTGGACTGTTCGTCTCGAACGGAACGTGTTGTGCCCAATACTCCCTGCGGTGACCAGACCGGTCTCACCGAGGCGGCGTCCCCCACACCGGTGGGGCAGGCAGGAGAGACAGCGATGGCGTCCGGCACCCCAGCGCCCCGAGCCGTCCTCGCCCGGGCCCTGACGGTCGTGGGGGTCGCGGCGACGACCCGCCGGGCCCCGTCCCTGCCGCGCCGCCCCCGGGCCGGGGTACCCCTGTGGGCCTACCTCACCGCGTTGGTCGGCGTCCCGCTGGTGGGCGTGGTCGTGCTGAGCTCGATCATCGTCGACACCCGCCGCGCCGAGGCCGCCAGCGCGGTCCGCGCGGAGCAGGCGGTCGCCGAGACGGCGCTGCTGGACGATGCCCGCCGCACCACGGAGAACGAGGCCGTCTGGGCGCTGCTGCTGTGGGCGATGGACGACCCCGCGGTGATCGAGGCCATCGGGCTGCCCGTGGACCAGGTCAGCGCGCAGCGGCCGCTCATCGCCGGTCTGCGGTCGACCTACCAGGAGGCCACCGACGAAGCGTTGGACGCGCTGGACGACCGCCGTCCGGGGTTCGCGGACTCCGTGCGCACCGACCTGGCCGACGTCCGCCGCGCCGCAGCAGCCCGCACGAGCAGCCTGCACGGGGTCTACCTGGACTACGTCGCCCTCTCGGACGGGCTCATGGACGCCGAGCGCCAGGCCGCCGCGGAGGCCCTGGCCGGCGGGACCCCGGCCAGGACCCGGGCCGCCGTCGCCGACGCCCTCCTGGTGGCCGGGTACGCGCAGTCGGCGAGCCGGCAGATGCCGCTCTACCTGGGGTCGATGGTCGACCAGCAGGCCGGGTCGCTGATCGGGTCGCGGCTGGGCTGGGAGACCGGCTGGCTGACCTACACCGACGCCCGCGCCCAGCTCCTGCGGTTGTCCGACCCCGCCGTCGTCGGCGGGTGGGAGGCGTTCGCCGCCACCCCGGCGGTGCGGGGACTGGACGCCGCGCTGGACCCCGCGGCCACCCCGCCCGGCGCCGTCCCCACCGTCGCGCAGGTGGTCGCGCTGGTCTCCCAGCGCAGCACCCGGGACGCCGACACCGCCGAGCTCACCGACGCCGTCCTGCACCGGGCTCAGGAGCTGGCCGGGCAGGACGCCCAGGCGGCCACTGACCGCTCCACCACCACCCTGGTGCTGGCCGGCACCCTGGTCGCGGTGGCCGCACTGGGCGCGGTGCTGCTGGCCCGCACGGTCGGGCGCTCACTGGGCCGGCTGGCCGCCCAGGCCTCCCAGGTCAGCGAGGGGTCGCTGGTCGAGGTCGGCGCCCGCGGCCCGCGGGAGGTGCGCACCGTCGGTGCCGCCCTGGGCACCGCGGTGGGCAGCCTGCGGCGGATCCAGGACCAGGCACAGGCCGTGGCCGAGGGCGACCTGACCAACGTGCTGCTGGAGGAACCGCTGCCCGGCCCGCTCGGTGCGGTGGTGCACGCCTCCGTCCAGCAGATCGTCAGCTCGGTCCGGCAACGGGAGGAACTGCAGTCGGCGCTGGCCCACCAGGCCGCCCACGACCCGCTGACCGACCTGCCCAACCGGGCCCAGGCCCTGGCCCTGACCGCCGCCGCGCTCAACCGCGGCCGGCGGTCGGGGGAGAAGACCGGCCTGCTGTTCGTGGACCTGGACGGGTTCAAGGCGGTCAACGACGGCTACGGGCACGCCTGCGGCGACGAGGTGCTGCGCGAGGTGGCCCGGAGGCTGCACGGCCAGCTGCGCGGCGGCGACGTGGTCTGCCGGCTGGGCGGTGACGAGTTCGTCGTCCTGGTCGAACCGGTCGAGCTCGAGTCCGACCTGGTCGACCTCGCCGATCGGCTGATCGCCACGGTGTCGGCCCCCATGGCCGCCGCCGGGGCACGCGTGTCCGTGGGGGCGAGCATCGGGATCGCGGTGAGCCGCGATGCGGCGGTCGACGCCGACGCGCTGCTCGCCGAGGCCGACACCGCCGCCTACCGCGCCAAGGCCCACGGGCGCGGGCGTGCGGAGGTCTTCGACGACGCACTCCGCGCGCAGCTGTCGGCGCAGGCCGACCTGGAGCGGGCCATCGCCTCCGGGCTGGAAGCCGGGCAGTTCGAGGTGCACTACCAGCCGGTGATGGACGTGGGCTCGGCGGCGATCGCCGGGTACGAGGCGTTGGTCCGCTGGAACCGGCCCGGCAGGGGTCTCGTCCCGCCCGACGAGTTCATCCCGGTCGCCGAGGCCAGCCGGTTGGTCTGCGACCTGGACCGCTGGGTGCTCGGCACGGCCACCCGCCAGCTCGCAGCCTGGCGGGCCGCGGCCGGTGGTGCCGCCGACCACGTGACGATGGCCGTCAACCTCTCGGGCCGGCACCTGACCGATCGCCGGGTCGTCGACGACGTCTCGGCTGCGCTCGCCGCCGCCGGGCTCCCGGCGGAGCGGCTGGTGCTGGAGGTGACCGAGACCGTCCTGGTCGACGACCCGTCGGCCATCGAGCACCTCACCGCGCTGCGGGCCCTGGGCGTGAGCATCGCCATCGACGACTTCGGCACCGGCTACACCTCGATCGGTCAGCTGCGCAGCCTGCCGGTGGACACCCTCAAGATCGACCGCAGCTTCGTCGCCTCCACCGAGCCCGGGCACGACCAGCTGGTCGCCCTCATGATCAAGGCGGCGCACACCTTCGGCCTGACGGTCGTGGCCGAGGGCGTGGAGGAGGTCGACCACGTCCTCCGGCTGCAGGACGAGCGGTGCGACCACGCGCAGGGCTGGTGGTTCGGCCGTCCCCTCACCGCCGACCGGGCGGGCGAGCTCCTGCTCGCCCCCCGGCTGGCCGGTTCGCTGTGACACCCCTCCCCGCGCGCTGCGGTCGCCTCCGGCTCAAGGTCCGGTGCGCACCGGCCGATCGAGGACGGTGTGCGCAATAGCGTTCGACCAGTAGTCCACCCACGGGGAGCGATGCCGTGACCGCCCCGTTGAGCGCCTGGCCCGAGGGTGACCCGGGCCTGGACGAGGACCCCCGCGTCGCCCGCACCCGCCAGCACGTGCTGGACACGGCCCGCGCCCTGCTGGTCGAGGGCGGGCCGACCGCACTGACCCACACGGCGCTGGCGTCCCGCGCCCGGGTCAGCCGCCAGACCCTGTACCGGTACTGGCCCACGCCGGAGCACCTGGTCGCGGACATGGTCCGCCGGCGCGTCGCCCTGCCCGCCGAGCCGGGCAGCGGAGTGGCGGACGTCCTCGGCAGCTACGTCCGCTCCCTGGCCGCGGCGTTCGCCGACCCCGCCGTGCACGGCGCCTACGCCCTGCTGATGGCGGCCGCCGTCGCGGACGAGGCCATGGCCGGGGTGCTGCACGAGGTCAAGGAGAGCCGGCGGGCCGCCCTGAACGACCAGCTCGCCCCGTGGGGCGTCGCTGTGAGCACCGAGGAGTTCGCGATGGTCGTCGGGCCGGTCATCTACCTGGTCTTCGTCGCGCACCGGCCCGTCGGCGAGGACGTCGTGCAGATGGTGGTGCGGGACGCGGTGACGCGCATGGGGGCCTGACCTCACCCGGTCGGGTGGATCCGTTGCAGAACGCTCACTGTTGAGCACTGTGTCTCGTACGGTGCGTCATGTCGGTCAGGGTGACCGATCAGATGCACGGAGTGATGACGTGTCGGATCCCCTGGCCCCTTCCCCCGTCCCGGTCCCGCCGGCCCCCGTCGACGGGGGCGGACGTCGACACCCCGGCCGCGGCCTGGGGTTGCTCGTCTCGGGTCTGGCGGCGCTGCTGTGCTCGACCGTGCTCGTGTGGCACGGCGCCGGCGCGACGTGGTCGGCCTCGACCGGCAGCGCCGGGGACAGCTGGGCCGCCGGAACGGTGGCCCTGACCGACGACGACGGCGGCTCGGCGTTGTTCACGGCGACGGGGCTGCGGCCCGGCTCCACCGGCCAGCGGTGCGTCACGGTCACCGCCGGTGGCACCCTGCCGGCGGCCGTGCGGATGTACGTGTCGGGGCTGAGCTCCACCAACGGGCTGGCGTCCCAGGTGACGGTGACGGTGTCCGCGGGGGCGGGGGGCTCCTTCGGCAGCTGTGCCGGATTCGTCCAGGACGCCGTGCTGTGGTCCGGCGCGATGTCGTCCTTCCCCGCGGTGTCCTACGCGACCGGGCTGGGCACGTGGACCACCAGCGGCACACCCGGGGAGAGCCGGGTCTACCGGGTCTCCTGGGTGCTGTCGGCCTCGGCCCCGGACTCGGTGCAGGGAGGCACGGCCTCGGCGACCTTCGTCTGGGAGGCCCAGGGTGTCTGAGGCCACGGAGGAGGACAGCTGGCGGTCGGGGTGGGCGGCCTGGGCGGTCAGCACCGCGGCCGTCGCCGTGCTGGGGACGGTCGCGCTCCTCGTCGCGACCACCGTGGTGCCGGCCCTGGCCGGCTGGTCCGCCGACGCGGTGGTGTCCGGGTCGATGCAGCCGGTGCTGCAGGTCGGTGATGTGGTCCTGGCCCGCCCGGCGGCTGCCGACGAGCTGCGCCCGGGCGACGTCCTGGTCGTGGCGGACCCCGACCGCCCCGGTGCCCACCGGGTGCACCGGCTGGTCGGCCAGGACGCCGCCGGCCTGCGCCTGCGCGGGGACGCCAACCCGGCGCCGGACAGCTCCCCGGTGCCCCCCGAGGACGTCCTCGGTGTGGCCGTCGTCCGCCTCCCACTGGTGGGCTGGCCCCTGGTGTGGGCCCGGGCCGGTGCGGTGGGCCCCCTGGCCGGCCTCGCCGTGGCCGTCGCCGGCCTGCTGGCCCTCGCCGGGGTGCACCGCGACGGGGGCCGGCCGCGGGCGACCCCGGTGCCCCCGCTGGTCGCCGCGGCTGCCGGGTGCCTGCTGGTGGTCGCGTCGACGTCGGCTGGGGGGACGGCGCAGGCGGCCTTCACGGCGCAGACCACGTCCTCGGCCCCGTGGGCGGTCACCTGGTCCACCTGCGACGGCGCCGCACGGGCGGCCGGGGCCACCCACTACTGGGCCATGCAGGAGCCCACCACGTTCCTCTTCCCGCAGACCGCGGTGAACCGGGGCACGGCGGGTGCAGCGGGGGACGGCCTGTTCAGCCTGGCCCAGACCCTCGCCCAGCCCGGTCCGGCCTGCGGCGGCGGCGACACCCGGTCGGCGGCGTTCAACACGGGCCTGGTCTCGGGGGTGCTGCCGACCCAGGCCATGTCCACCGCGCCGGGACAGCCGGCGCCGGGTGACCTCACCGTGCAGGTGCGGGTCCGGACCGCCGGCCCGGGCGCCCTGGTCGGGTTCTCCGACCGGCTGGCCCTCTACGTCGACACGGCAGGTCGCCCGGCCCTGGGGGTCGACGACGGCGCCCGGCACGGCCTGACCGGCTCGGCGGTCGTGGCCGACGGCGTGTGGCACCTGGTCACCGCCACCGTCGGTGCCGGCGGCGCGGCCCTCTACCTCGACGGTGTCCTGGTCGGCACCGACCCCACCATCACCGGGGTACGACCGGGCAGCGGCAGCTGGCGGGTCGGCGACGGGTTGCTGTGGGGCTGGCCCGGTGCCCCGCTGGACGGGCACCTGTCGGGCTGGCTGGCGCACGCCGCGGTGTTCCCGGCGGCGCTGACCGCGGCCGGGGTGGGGCAGCAGGCGTCGGCCGGGGCCTGGTGAGCGGCGTCCGCCCTCGGGGGAGGGGGCTGCGGCGGGTGGCCCGGGACCGGCTACACTTCTCCACGGCCCGCACAGGCGGGCACGCACCCGTAGCTCAACGGATAGAGCATCTGACTACGGATCAGAAGGTTAGGGGTTCGAATCCCTTCGGGTGCACGTCAGGTTGAGACAGCCGCCGGCCCCGCACTCCTCGCGAGTGCGGGGCCGTCGTCTTTGCCGGGGCCGGGGCCGGGGGCGGCGTGGATCAGGTCCGACGAGCAGCGTGCATCCGCCGCCGCCGACGTCGGTGGCGGAGGATGCACGGTCGTCGTCCCACCTGATCCACGCCGACCGGGGGGTGGGGGTTCCGTCGCGGAAGTCCGACCTCCGCGGGCCGCCGGGTGGTGCGCGCCGAGGTGGTTATGGTCCTCGCCGAGCTGTGACCGGCCCCACGGTCGGCACCCCGCGAGGAAGGACCGCCGACGATGGCCTCCATCACCTACGACCACGCGACCCTCACCTACCCGGGCGCCGAGCGCCCCTCGGTGGACGGGCTGGACCTGGAGATCGCCGACGGCGAGTTCCTCGTGCTGGTCGGCCCCTCGGGCTGCGGCAAGTCCACCTCGCTGCGCATGCTCGCCGGCCTCGAGGACGTCACCGAGGGCAGCATCCGGATCGGGGACCGCGACGTCACGCACGTGCCGCCGAAGAACCGCGACATCGCCATGGTCTTCCAGAACTACGCGCTCTACCCGCACATGACGGTGGCGGACAACATGGGCTTCGCGCTCAAGATCGCCGGCATGGGCAAGGCCGACATCCGGGCCCGGGTCGCCGACGCCGCCAAGGTCCTCGACCTCACCGAGTACCTCGACCGCAAGCCCAAGGCCCTCTCCGGAGGCCAGCGCCAGCGCGTCGCCATGGGCCGGGCGATCGTGCGCAACCCGCAGGCCTTCCTCATGGACGAGCCGCTGTCCAACCTCGACGCCAAGCTGCGCGTGCAGACCCGCACCGAGATCGCCGCCCTGCAGCGCCGGCTGGGCACCACCACCGTCTACGTCACCCACGACCAGGTCGAGGCCATGACCATGGGCGACCGGGTCGCCGTGCTCAAGGACGGTCTGCTGCAGCAGGTGGACACCCCGCGCAACCTCTACGACAAGCCCGACAACCTGTTCGTGGCCGGCTTCATCGGCTCCCCGGCGATGAACCTCGTCGAGGCCCCGGTGTCCGCCGACGGCGTCGTGGTGGGCGGGCGCACCGTGCCGCTGCCCCGGGCGGCGGCCTCGGCCGCGCAGGGGTCGACGGTGACGATCGGTTTCCGCCCCGAGGCCACCGCGCTGACCACGGCCGAGGACGGCATCCCCTTCGAGGTGGTCGTGGTCGAGGAGCTCGGCTCGGACGCCTTCGCCTACGGCTCCTTCCCCGGCGCGCAGGCGGCGGGCCGCGACGAGCTGGTCACCGTCCGGGTGCCGGCCCGGCAGGTGCCGCGCAAGGGCGAGACCGTGCACCTGCAGATCGACCCCGCTGAGCTGCACGTCTTCGACACCGCCACCGGCACGCGGCTCAACGCCTGACGCCGGCCAGCCAGCGGGGGCCGGTGGCGAACGCCTGCGCCGCCGCCCCCGCGGCCCCGCGCGCCCAGTCGTGCGGGTCGTGGTCGCGCACCGTGAGCTCCACCGGCCTGGCCCGCGGGTCGCGGTGGCCGTCCAGCGCGGCGCGCAGCGCCTCGTAGCCCACCACCGCGAGGTCGGCGCCCGCGCCGACCAGCAGCACCTGGTCCACCCCGGTCACCCCCGCGACGAGCGCGACCAGGCGCCCCAGGTGCGCCGCGGCGTCGTCGAGCACCTGGCGGGCCCGGCGGTCGCCGTCCACCGCGTCGGCGAGCAGCTCGGGCCAGGTGGTGGGCAGCCCGGTGGCCACCTGGGCGGCCGCCAGCAGGGCCGGGGTGCCCAGCAGCGCGGTGGCGCAGCCGCGGTGCCCGCGCGGGCACCGCGGTCCGGTCGGCTCCAGCGGCAGGTGGCCCAGCGGCTGCAGGCCGGCGTCGGGGGACTCGACCACCCGGTCGGCCACCACCAGCCCGTGGCCCACGCCCGAGCCCAGCGCGAGGACGGCGAACCCGGTGTGCTCCCGGCCCAGCCCGGTCCAGTGCTCGGTGCGGGTGAAGCAGGTCAGGTCGTCGCCGACCAGGACGTCGGCCCCGGTCGCCTCCCGCAGCGGGCCGGCCAGGTCCACCGGCGGACGGCGGCCCAGCACCTCGGCCTGCACCCGCCCGGTGGCGTCCACCTGGCCGTCGACCGCCAGCCCCACGCCGTCCGGCCGCGGCGCACCCAGTTCGCCGGCCAGCGCGGCGACGGCGGCCACCACGGCGTCCGGTGTCGCCCCGGCCAGCGGGACCCGCGCCCGGGCCCGCACCCCGGCGCGCAGGTCGGTGAGCACGCCCCACGCCGACCCGTCGGCCAGCGCGACGCCGAGGAACCGGTGGGCGTCCAGGGCCACGTCCAGCGGGCGGGTGGGCCGGCGGGTGACCGGGTCGGCCACCGGGTCGGTCTCCACCAGCACGCCGGCGTCCAGCAGCGCCGAGCCCAGCCGGGTCAGGCTGCCGGCGGACAGCCCCAGCGCCCGGGCCACCGCGCCCCGCGGCACCGGGCCCAAGCGCAGTACGTGCCGGGCCACCTGGCCGGCGCTGTCCGCCTCCGCCGGTTGTGTGATCCCGGTCACGCATGGGCCTTCCGCCGTGGAATCACAGCGGGAAGCTGACGTACTTCGTCGTCAGGTACTCCCCGATCCCCTCGTGCCCGCCCTCGCGGCCCAGGCCCGACTGCTTGACCCCGCCGAAGGGGGCCGCGGGGTCGGAGACCACGCCGCGGTTGATGCCGACCATGCCCGACTCCAGGGCCTCGGCCAGCCGCAGGCCGCGGGCCAGGTCGCCGGTGTAGACGTAGGCGACCAGCCCGAACGGGGTGGCGTTGGCCAGCGCGAGTGCCTGCTCGTCGCCGTCGAAGGTGGTGATCGGGGCGACCGGGCCGAAGGTCTCCTCGGTCAGCGCGGGCGCGCCGGCGGGGACGTCGACCAGGACGGTGGGCGGGTAGAAGAAGCCCGGCCCCTCGGGTCGGGTGCCGCCGGTGAGCGCCCGGGCGCCGGCCTGCACGGTGCCGGTGACGATGCGGTCGACCTTGGCGACGGTCTCCTCGTTGACCAGCGGGCCGAGGGTGACGCCCTCGTCGGTGCCGCGGCCGGTGGTCATCGCGGCCATCCGCTCGGCCAGCTTGGCGGCGAAGGCCTCGGCGACGGGGGACTCGACGTAGAACCGGTTGGCCGCGGTGCAGGCCTCGCCGCCGTTGCGCATCTTGGCCAGCATCGCGCCGTCGACGGCGGCGTCGAGGTCGGCGTCGGCGCAGACCACGAACGGGGCGTTGCCGCCGAGCTCCATGGAGGAGACCAGCACCTGGTCGGCGGCCTGCTTGAGCAGCACCTTGCCGACCTCGGTGGAGCCGGTGAAGCTGATCTTGCGCAGCCGGGGGTCGGCCATCGCGGCGGCGACGACGCCCTGGGCGTCCATGGTGGGGACGACGTTGACCACGCCGTCGGGCACCCCGGCCTCGGCCAGCACCTGCGCCAGCAGCAGGGCGGTGAGCGGGGTGTCCTCGGCGGGCTTGACCACGCTGGTGCAGCCGGCGGCGATGGCCGGGCCGAGCTTGCGGGTCAGCATCGCGGCCGGGAAGTTCCACGGCGTCACCAGCAGGCAGACCCCGACCGGCTGGTGGGTGACGACGGTGCGGGTGCCGCCGGCCGGGGCGATGCGGTAGTCGCCGTCGATGCGCACGGCCTCCTCGGCGAACCAGCGGAAGAACTCCGCGGCGTAGGCGAGCTCGGCCTTGGCGTCGGGCAGCGCCTTGCCGTTCTCCAGGCTCATCAGCCGGGCGAACTCGTCGGCCCGGTCGGTCATGATCTGGAACGCCTTCCGCAGCATCTCCGACCGCTGCCGGGGCGGGGTGGCCGCGAACCCGGGCAGCGCCGCGGACGCCGCGTCCACCGCCGCCGTGACGTCGTCCACGGTGCCGTCGGCGACCTTCGCCAGCAGCGAGCCGTCAGCCGGGTCCAGCACGTCGAAGGTCGCCCCCGACGACGCCGCCCGCCACTGCCCGCCCACGAGCAGGCCGGTGGGGACGGGGGACTCGATGCCGGCGAGGGTCACGGTGGTGGTCACGCGGCCCATCCCAGCACGCCGCGGCGCTCAGCGGGGGCGCAGGGCGGCCAGCACGGCGTCCGCGGTGAACCAGCCGACCACCCGGCCGTCCTCGACCACGGCCACGCCCGGGACGTCGTGGGTGTCCAGCAGGTCCAGGGCGCGGTCGACCGTGCCGGCCGGCGTCGTCGTCGGGCGGCTCTCGACCAGGTCGGTGATCGAGGCCGGGACGGCGGGGCCGGCGAGGGCCTCGGCGACGGCGCGGGCGGTGACCACGCCCAGGTAGCCGGCGGCGTCGGCGACCGGCAGCTCGGCGGACCCGGCGAGGGCGTCCGCGGCCTGCTGGGGCGGCGTCGTGGCGGCCAGCACGGTGGCCGCGGGCACGTCCAGGGAGGCCACCGTGCGGCCCGCCGCCCAGGACGGCGGGGGCGCGTCGAGGTCCACGCCCCGGCGGCGCAGCTTGGCCGTGTAGATGCTGTCCCGGGACAGCCGGTGGCTGATCCCGGT
Organism: Klenkia sp. PcliD-1-E; assembly: GCF_024124375.1. Lineage (GTDB taxonomy): Bacteria > Actinomycetota > Actinomycetes > Mycobacteriales > Geodermatophilaceae > Klenkia. Next base: position 12,697 of record NZ_JAMXRZ010000061.1, on the reverse strand, counting down.
GGAGAGCACCACGGCGGCCATCAGCGGCAGGATCAGCGAGTACTCACCGGTCAGCTCGAAGACGATGAGCACCGCGGTGATCGGCGCCCGGGCCGCCCCGGCGAACACCGCGGCCATGCCGACCAGCGCGAACGCGCCCGGGGCACCGGTGATCCCGGGCGCGACGGCCGCCGCGGTCTGGCCGACGGCCGCGCCGAGGGCGGCACCCACGAACAGGCTGGGCGCGAACACCCCGCCCGAACCGCCGATGCCGATGGTCAGGCTGGTGGCCACGGCCTTGGCGACCAGCAGCAGGAGCAGGAAGCCGACGGCGTACCGGCCGGCGACGGCGTCCCCGAGCACCGGGTAGCCGACGCCGTACATCTGCGGGACGGCGAGCAGCAGCAGGCCCAGCAGCAGGCCGCCCGCCCCCGGGCGCAGCCACTCCGGTCCGCGCCAGACCCGGTCGCAGAGGTCCTCGACGGCGTAGAGCACCCGGGTGAACCCCACGCCGACCAGGCCGGCCAGCACGCCCAGGCCGGCGAAGAGGGCGTAGGTGAGCAGGTGCGGCACGGTGAAGTCGGGCAGGTCGAGGAACGCCTGGCTGCCCAGCACGCTGCGGCCGACGACGCTCGCGGTCACCGCGGAGACGACCACCATGCCGAAGGAGCGGGCGGCGAAGTCGCGCAGCACGATCTCCATGGCGAACACCACCCCGGCCAGCGGGGCGTTGAAGGTGGCCGCGATCCCGCCGGCTGCCCCGCAGGCCACGAGCAGCCGCTGCCGGTCCTCGGCCACCCGCACCAGCGTGCCCAGCGTCGAACCCAGGGCGGCGCCGATCTGCACGATCGGGCCCTCCCGGCCGACCGACCCGCCGCCGCCGATGGTCAGCGCCGAGGCCAGCGCCTTGACCGCGGCCACCTTCGCCGGGATGCGGCCGCCGTGCCGGGCGACCGCGACCATGACCTCGGGTACGCCGTGGCCCCGGGCCTCGCGGGCGAAGCGGTGCACCAGCGGTCCGTAGAGCAGGCCGCTGACCACCGGTGTCAGCAGCACGAACCAGCGGCCCCAGCCCAGCCAGCCGTGCGGTGCCCCGGGGGTGGCCGCGTAGTCGGCGGTGCCGGTGAACACCTGGGTGAGCACGGTGATCAGCCCGCGGAAGGCGACGGCGCCCGCGCCGGTGGCCAGCCCGACCAGCAGGGCCAGCACGAGCAGGCCGGTGTCGGAGCCGCGCAGGGCTCGGGTGCCGCGGGCGGTGGCCGGGCGCAGGACGCTCACGGTGCACCATGATGCTCTACGACTACAACAGTTGCATTGTGACAATGGTTGCCCGGCGCGCCGGACGGCGCCGGGAGGTGCACGCTGGCGGCGATGCTCCCGCTCGTGGCCGTCTTCGGCGTCGCCCTCCTGGTCTCGGTGCTCGTCTCCGGGCTGGCCGCGCGCACCGTGCTGTCCACCTCGCTGGTCTTCCTGGGGGCCGGGGTGCTGGTCGGCCCCGGCGCCCTCGGCCTGGTCGACGTGTCGGTGGACTCACCCGTCGTCGAGACGCTGGCCGACCTGGCCCTGGTGACCGTGCTGTTCACCGACGGCATGCGGCTCGGCCTGCGCGACCTCGCGCACGCCGGCCGGGCCCCGGTGCGGGCGCTGGGCATCGGCATGCCGCTGACCATCCTGGCCATCGGGGGTCTCGTCGGCTGGCTGACGCCGCTGTCGTGGCCGGCGGCGTTCCTGGTCGGCGCCGTCCTCTCACCGACCGACCCGGTGTTCGCCAGCGCGATCGTCGGCCGGGTCGAGGTGCCCTACAAGCTGCGCCGGTTGCTCAACGTGGAGAGCGGTCTCAACGACGGCCTGGCGCTGCCCATCGTGGTCATCCTGCTGGCGGCGATGGACGGGACCGACCCGCACCCGCTGCAGGTGGCCGGCGAGCTGGCCCTCGGCATCGTCATCGGGGTCGCCCTGCCGCTGGTCGCCGCGCTGCTGGTCCGGCTGCCGCGGCTCGGGGCGACCCCGCAGCTGCAGCCGCTCGGCCCGCTCGCGGTCGGCATCATCACCTACGCGGTCTGCGAGCTGACCTCGGCCAACCAGTACCTCGCCGCGTTCCTGGGCGGGGCGACCGTGGCCACGATCGCCCCCCGGGCCAAGGAGGCGTTCGAGGCCCTGGGCGAGCAGCTCGCCGAGCTGGGCAAGTTCGCCGCGCTGCTGGTCTTCGGGGCCCTGCTCACCCCGACGCTGCTGGGCGACCTGGGGTGGGGCGGCTGGGCGGTGGCCGTGCTGGCGCTGCTGGTGGTGCGGCCGCTGTCGTTCGTCGTCGCCCAGGTCGGGGTGCCCATCCCGCGCCGGGAGCTGTGGACGGCGGCCTGGTTCGGGCCCAAGGGGTTCGCCTCGGTGGTCTACGGCCTGCTCGTGCTCGCCTCGGGGGACCCGGAGGCGCAGCGGGCGTTCGCGCTCATCGCGGTGTGCATCGCGGTGTCGATCGTCGCCCACTCCAGCACCGACGTCCCGGTCTCGCGGTTGTTCGACGTCGAGGAGGAGGCCGGGGTGCCGGCGTCGGACGACGAGCGGGACGGCGAGCGGGACGGCGAGGTCAGGGAACGGGACTGAACGGGTCGACGTCGGCCTCGCCCGCGGCGTCGGCGTAGGCGCGCAGCGCGTCGCGCACCCGACCGGCGTCGGCCGGGTCGAGGCGGGAGAGGACCGTGCGCAGCTCGGCGCGGCGGCGCTCGGTCACGTCGGCGACCAGCGCGGCGCCGGCCGGGGTCAGCTCGACGAGGACCTCCCGGCGGCTGTCCGGGTTGCCGGTGCGAACCACCCACCCGCCGGCGACCAGCCGGTCCGCGCTGCGGGAGAACGTGGAGGGGTGCACGCCGACGGCGCGGGCCAGGTCACCGCTGCGCTGCGGGCCGCGGCCGGCGAGCAGGACCAGCACCCGGAACTGCGGCAGGGTGACCTGGTCGAGGGCCCCGGCCAGCGACCGGGTGACCGCGCCGAGCAGGGCCCGCGAGGCGTGCAGCGCGGCGTCGACGACCGCGTCGAGCTCGGCGTGGGGCTGGGGGGCGGGCACCGGTCGAGCCTAGGCGCCGGGTAACGATCCTGTTGCAGATGTACAAGTGTTGGCCTCCTGCACGGCGTCGTCGGACCAGCGGGCGCACGGTGGGACGGCGGGCCCGCAGCGCCGCGGGCCCGCGCCATCCGTCCCCGACGCCCGTGGAGGAGCCATCCGACCCGCTCCCGCCGAGACCACCGGCCGCGGCCGCGCGCTGCTCCAGCTGGGCCTGGCCGTGGCCATGGCCGGCCTGCTCGTCGCCGGGCTCGCCGCGCCCTGGCTGGGCGGTGCCGGACTGGTCGCCGAGCGGGGCGCCGGGCTGCTGCACCCCCGGCAGACCGACGTTGTCGACACCCGGCTGCCCGGCAACACCCTCGTGCTGGCCGCCGACGGCTCGCTGATCACCGAGTTCTACCGGCGCAACCGCACGCCGGTGCCGGCGGAGGCCATGGCCCCGGCGGTGCGCGACGCCGTGGTCGCCATCGAGGACGCCCGGTTCTTCGACCACGACGGAGTCGACGGCGAGGGGCTGCTGCGGGCCCTGGTCCGCAACCTCGCGGCCGGTGAGGTCGTGCAGGGCGGCTCGACGCTGACCCAGCAGCTGGTCAAGCAGCTGCGGCTGCAGACCGCGCAGGACACCGAGGGCCGGACGGCGGCCACCGAGCAGTCGGTGGGCCGCAAGCTGCGCGAGGCGCAGGTGGCGCTGGCCGTGGAGCAGGCCTACAGCAAGGACGAGATCCTCACCCGCTACCTCAACACCGTCTACTTCGGCCGCGGCGCCTACGGCATCCAGGCCGCCGCCCGGCTCTGGTTCTCCGTGGACGCCGCCGACCTCACCCTCGCCCAGTCGGCGACCCTGGCCGCGGTGGTGAACAGCCCCACCACCTTCGACCTGGTCGACGCCCCGGAGGCGGCCACCGCCCGCCGGGACCGCGTGCTCGGCCGGATGGCCGACCTCGGCCTGGTCACGCAGGAGGCCGCGGCGGCCGCGCAGGCCGAGCCGCTCGCCCCGGTGCTCGGCGCCGGGCCGCCGCGCGGCTGCGTCGGCGCGGTGGTCGGCGGGTTCGCCTGCGGGCACCTGCTCGGCGAGCTGGCCGCGCTCGGGCTGGACCAGGCCCGGCTGGAGGCCGGCGGGCTGGTCGTGCAGACCTCCCTGGACCCGCAGGTCCAGGGCGCCGGCGACGCCGCGGTCCGGGCCACCCTGCCCGAGACCGACAGCCGGGCCGCGATCTACACCGCCGTCGAGCCGGGCACCGGCCGGGTGCTGGCCATGTCGGTCAACCGGGTCTACGGCGTCGACGACCTCGACCCCGCGCAGACCGTGGTCGACCTGCCCGACGCCGCCGGGCAGGGCGCCGGGTCGACCTACAAGGTGTTCACCGCTGTCGCCGCGCTGGAGGCCGGTTTCGGGCTGGAGCACACCATCACCACCGCCGACCCGTACACCTCCTCGGTCTACCGGGACGGCGGTGAGGCCTACGACGTGCGCAACGCCGGCCGCTACCCGCGCACCCTGGACATGGAGCAGGCGCTCTACATGTCCTCCAACACCTACTTCCTGGCGCTGGAGGACGCCCTGGGCAGCGTCGCCGGGCCGGTGTCCGCGGCGCAGCGGATGGGGTTGAGCAGCCTGGACCCGATCGCCGACCGGGTGGTCGCGGAGAACCGGGGGTCGTTCACCTTCGGCGCGGAGCCGACCAGCCCGCTGGCGCTGACCTCCGCCTACGCCACGCTCGCGGCGTCGGGCACGCAGTGCGACCCGCACCTGCTGGTCGCGGTGACCGACCGGGCGGGGGAGCCGCTGCGCGACGCGGCCGGGACCCCCGTGGTGCCCGGCGACCGCTGCACGCCCGAGGCGGTCGCCCCCGGCATCGCGCACACCGTCACGCAGGCGCTGCGCAAGGACGTCGAGCCCGGTCACCCCGGGCAGACCGCTCGCGCCGCGTACGTGCCCGGGCACCAGATCGCCGGCAAGACGGGGACGTCGCAGGACAACTACTCGATCGCCTTCGTCGGGTACACCCCGCAGATCGCGGCCGGGGTGATGGTCTACGACCCGGTGGAGAACCAGGACGTCGGCGGGTTCGGCGGCGGCAAGGCGGCCACCATCTGGCACGACGCGATGGTGCCGGTGCTGGCCGGGATGCCCGCCGTCCCGTTCCCGCCGGCCGACCCGGCGTACCTGGACGGGGACCGGTCCCGGGTGCCCACCTGCCTGGGCGGCGACGTCGACCGCTGCCTGTCCGCGCTCGCCGACGCGGGCATCGCGGCCACCGTGGTCGAGGTCGACGCCGACGTCCCCGCCGGGACGGTGCTGGCACTCGACCCGCCGGCCGGCAGCACGGTGCGCTCCGGGCAGCAGGTGGTCGTCACGGTGAGCAACGGTTCCGGGTACGTCCCCCCGACGACGGCCCCTCCGACGACCGAGCCCCCGACGACGGCCCCTCCGACGACGACGGCGCCCCCTTCGACGACGGCGCCCCCTTCGACGACGGCACCCCCGACGACGACGCCTCCGACGACGCAGCCCCCGACGACCGAGCCGCCGACGACGGAAGCTCCGACGACGGAACCCCCGACCACGGAACCCCCGACGACGGAACCCCCGACGACGGAACCCCCGACGACGGAACCCCCGACGACGGAACCCCCGACGACGGAGCCCCCTCCGACGACCGAGCCCCCGACCACGACACCGCCGACGACGCAGCCCCCGACCACGGGACCACCGGCGAGCGAGCCGCCCACGACAGGGCCCCCGACGACCGAGCCGTCGACGTCGACCGCGGCCCCGACCACGGACGGCGCGGCGGCCTGAGCTGCCGGGCTGGTGTGGGACGGCGCGGCGGCCTGAGCTGCCGGGCTGGTGTGGGGCGGGGCGCCGGTCCTGGCGGTCTGGCCGCGTTGGTCGGTCTCCGTCGGTGGTGCTGAGGAGCCATCTCATCTGCCGGCTGCCCCGCCCACGACCACTGTGACGCAGGCCACTCGATCGCGTCAAGACCCGGTCGGCACGTCGTCCGTGCAGACTGGACCGGTCGTGCACGACGGACCGGGAGGGCAGCGTGGTCGTCACCGGAGCGCTGGCCGGGGTCCTGCTGGGCGTCGTCCTGCACCGCGGCCAGCTCTGCTTCCACTCGATGTTCGCCGGGATCGGGGGCGGGGACCTGCGCCTGCTGCGGGCGTGGCTGCTCGGGGTCGCCCTCGGCGCGGTCGGTCTCGCCGTCCTGTTCGCCACCCCGCTGGGTGCGGGGCTGTCGACCGGACTGCCGTTCCGGCCGGTGGCCAACGTCGTCGGCGGCCTGCTCGTCGGCGTCGGCATGGCGGTGGCCCGCTCGTGCGTCTCGGGGCTGTTCTACAAGCTCGGTGAGGGCATGCTTGGCGCCCTCGTCGGTCTGGCCGGCTGGGTGGTGGGGGAGCTGCTGGCCCGGCAGGTGCGTCTCCCCGGCCCGACGGTCCTGCCCGGGGGCGACGGCGGCACGGTCGCCGGCGTCCTGGGCCTGCCGCGGTGGCTGGTCGCCGCCGTCCTGCTGGCCGCGGTCGTCACCGGCCTGGCACTGCACCGGCGGCGGTACGGCCCCGACCGCGCCGAGCCGGGCTGGCGCTGGACCGGTACCCGTCTCGGGGTCGCCCTGGCCGGTGCGCTGGTGCTGGGGTGGGTGCTGGCGGCGCTCGGTGGCGCGTCGTTCGGCCCGAGCACCGTGGGCGCCGCAGCCGGCGTGGTGAGCGGCAGCCCGAACCCGTGGCTGCTGGCGTTCCTGCCCGGCCTCGCGGTGGGCTCGCTGGTGGCCGCCCGCCGCGACGGCGCCGTGCGGGTCCGGGGCGAGCAGCCGGTCCGGTACGGCCAGCTGCTGGCCGGTGGGCTGCTGCTCGGGGCCGGCGGGTGGATCGCAGGGGGCTGCAACCTGGGGCACGGCCTGTCGGGGGTCGCCCAGCTGAACGTGTCCAGCTGGGTCGTGGTCGCCGCGATGGCGACCGGGGTGCTGGCGACCCGGCGGATCAGCCGGCGCGGCGCAGGACGTCCGGCGACAGCTGGCTGACCGCGGTGTGCCCGGTCAGGCCCAGCGTCAGGTCGAACTCGCCGACGACGTCCTCCACCACCTGCCGCACGCCGACCTCGCCGGCCAGGCCCAGCCCGTAGACGTAGGAGCGGCCCAGCAGGCAGGCCCGCGCACCCAGTGCGGTGGCCACCAGCACGTCGGCGCCGCTGCGCACGCCGGAGTCCAGCAGCACCGGCACCCGGTCGCCGACCGCCTCGACCACGCCGGGGAGCGCGTCCAGGGCGCCGACCGAGCGGTCCACCTGCCGGCCGCCGTGCGTGCTGACCACCAGGCCGTCGACGCCGGAGTCCAGGGCCTGCCGGGCGTCGTCGGGGTGCAGCACGCCCTTGAGCACCAGCGGCAGCGACGTCCGCTCCCGCAGCCAGGCCAGGTCGGCCCAGGTGATCGAGGGCCGGGAGTAGATCGCCAGGAAGGTCTCGACGGCGGCGCGGGGGAGCGGGGAGCGCAGGTTGTCCGCGAGCGGCCCCGGCCAGGCCCGGGCCATGCCCACCAGCGCCCGGACGGCGGCCAGGGTGGGCCGGGGCTGCGGTGGGCGCGGGCCCGCCGCCGCGGCGCGCTCCTCCACGAGGCGGCGGAAGACCGGGTCGGAGGTGTACTGCGCGATGCCCTTCCCGAGCGCGAAGGGCAGGTGGCCCAGGTCCAGGTCGCGGGGCCGCCAGCCCAGCATGGTGGTGTCCAGGGTGACGACGACGGCCTCGCAGCCGCCGGCCTCGGCGCGGTGCAGCAGGCTCTCGACCAGCTCGTCGGAGGTCGACCAGTACAGCTGCATCCACCGCGGCGCGTCGCCCATCGCCGCGGCGGTGGTCTCCATCGGCACCGAGGCCTGGTTGGAGAACACCATCGGGATGCCGGTGGCCGCCGCGGCCCGGGCGACGGCGAGGTCGGCCTCGCGGTGCACCAGCTCCAGCGCGCCCACCGGGCCCAGCAGCAGCGGGGCGGGCAGCCGCCGGCCGAACAGCTCGACCGAGGTGTCGCGGGCGCTGACGTCGCGCAGCACCCGCGGCACCACCTGCCAGCGGTCGAAGGCGGCCCGGTCGGCGCGGACCGTGGCCTCGCCGCCGGCCCCGCCGGCGACGTAGCCCAGGGCGCGGTCGGTCAGCCGCCGCCGGGCCGCCTCGGCGAGCGCGGTGTGCACCGTCGGCACCCGGGGACGGCGCCCGTACACCCCGGCCCGGTAGACCTCGTCCTGCCTCCGCCGACCGGTTCCCGCCGCGTTGCCCATCCCGCGACGCTAACCAGCGCGACCGGTCCGCGGCAGGTGGGCGAGCACGGCGAGCACCCGGCGGTGCGAGCCCTCGGACTCCACGAGGCCCAGCTTGTCGAAGATCGAGCGCATGTGGGTCTCCACGGTACGTTCGGCGAGGACCAGGGTGGCGGCCACCGCGGCGTTCGACCGTCCCTGGGCCACCAGCTCCAGCACCTGCAGCTCGCGCGGGGTGAGCCGGTGCAGCGGGTCGTCGACCCTGCGCGGCCGCACCAGTGCAGCGACCACCAACGGGTCCAGCGCCGAACCGCCGCGCGCCACCCGGCCCACCGCGTCGAGGAAGTCGTCCTCGTGCAGCACCCGGTCCTTGAGCAGGTAGCCGAACCCCGGCTCGCCCACGAGGTCCGCGACGTGACCGGTCTCCACGTGCTGGGACAGCAGCAGGACCGGCAGCCCGGGGTGCACCCGCCGCAGGTCCCGGGCGGCACGCACGCCGTCGTCGGTCATCGACGGCGGCATCCGGACGTCGGCCACCACCAGGTCCACCGGCCGGTCACCCGGGGGCAACGCGAGACGCAGGCTGTCGGCGTCCGGGACGGCGGTGACCTCGTGGCCGGCGTCGGCGAGCAACCGGACCACGCCCGCGCGGAAGAGCGCGGAGTCCTCGGCCACCAGGACGCGCACCGCTCACAGCTCCGCGATGACCGTGGTGCCGGCGCCCGCCGGGCTGTCCACCGCGAGCCGGCCCCCCACGGCCAGCACCCGGTCGCGCACGGTCCGCAGCACCGTCGCGCTGCCCGCCCCGCCCACCCCGTCGTCGCGCACCTGCACCCGCAGCCGGCCGTCGACCTGCTCGAGGCGCACGGCGGCCCGGGCCGCCCCGGCGTGCTTGTACGTGTTGGCCAGGGCCTCGGCGACGACGAAGTACGCGGTGGTGGTCCGGGCCTCGGACACCGGTCCGGCCTCGTCCACCCCCTCCGCCACGACCTCGACCGGCAGCGGCCCGGCCGCGGCCAGGTCGAGGACGGCGGCGACCAGACCGTCGTCGAGGCGTGCGGGCCGGACACCGTGGGCCAACCGCCGCAGCTCGGCGACCACCTGCTCGATGCCGCGCACCGCGCCGTCGAGCTCCGCCGTCCCGCCCGGCGGCAGGTCGCCGTCCCGGGCGAGCCGGCGCAGGGCCATGCCGATGGCGAGCAGGTCGGTCTGCGCGCCGTCGTGCAGGTCGCGCTCCAGGCGCACCCGCTCCGCCGCGGCCGCCCCGACCAGGCGGGCCCGGCTGTCCTGCACGGCGGTCAGCGCGGTCCGCAGCCCGACCTGCAGGCGGGCCAGCTCCAGCGGCAGCTGCAGCTCCACGACGGCCTCGCGCGCCCGGCGCAGCCGCCGGGTCCCGGTCCGGCCCAGGCGCAGCACACCGATGGCGACCCCCGCGGACCGCAGGGGGATCAGACCCGGGTCGTCGTCCGCCGGCCCGGGGACGGGTTCACCCGCGGGCGACACCCACCCCTCCCCGTCGGGTGACCGCAGCAGCAGGTCCAGGTCCGGGTCGTCCAGCAGCGCGCGGAGCATCGCGGTCACCCCTGCGGCGTCGGCGCGGCCGTCGCGGACGTCGTGCACCCAGGTCCGGAGCCGGGCGTGCAGCACGGTGCGCTCGGGGTCGAGGACCCGCCCGGCGACGGCTAGCGCCCTGCGGTGCAGCGGCAGCAGCCCGATCGCCGCCAGGAAGGCCCCGACGGCCGCCCCGGTGGCGGTGTCCTGTCCCGGGACCAACCGCACGGTGGCCCACACGCCGGCGGCGAACACCGCGGCCGCGGTCACGGCCGTCGCGAGCCAGGCAGCGGTCTGCCCCAGCAGCCGGTCGACGTCGAGCAGGTCGTGCCGGAGCACGGCGACGGCCACCGATGCCGGCACGGCCAGCAGCAGCGCGGCGAGGACGGGCAGGTAGGCCAGCCCGACCGGTACCCCGACGAGCTGCAGGCCCCAGCCGGTGGCCAGCAGCACCGGGACGCAGACCGCCCCCAGCGCCAGCCACCCCACCTGCCGCCGCACCCGCGCCGGACCGCGCCGGAACCGCAGCACCAGCGGCGCCACCGACGCGGCCAGTGCGACGAGCAGGGCCGCGTACCCCGGCAGCAGCTGCGGTGCCGTCAGCTCGAGCACCCCGGCCGCGGTCAGCCCGAGGAGCACCTGCAGCGCGACGGCGACCCCGAGGAAGACGCCGGGCAGGAGGCGCCAGCGACGACGCGGCAGCAGGCCGTCGGGGAAGGCCTGGCAGAGCAGCCCGAACCCGGTGACCAGGTGGACCCATGCCCCGGCCGCCAGCGCCGCGCCCAGGTCCCCGCCGACCGCTGCGCCGGTGGCCTCCAGGGCGAAGGTCAGCGCCGGCAGCGCGGCCAGCCCGGTCAGGGCGGGACCCACCGGGCTGTCCGGACGGCGGAGGGCCAGCACCGTGCCCAGCAGCACCGTCGGCGCCAGCGCCACCAGCGTGACCAGCAGGTTGTCACCGTCCACCCGGTCCGGGACGGCCGCCCACAGGGTCAGCTGGACGCCGGCGCACCCCAGCCAGCCGGCCACCACGAGGGCGGTGCGGGTGCTGGGCGGCGCCACCGCGCCATGCTGGACCACCGGGACCCCGAGCGGTATCCGTGCCAGCACGCAGATCCGGTCCGGTGGGCGCCACGATGTGCTGGGCCGGGTGCGGGCCGGAGGCTCCCGGCATGGAGATCATCGTGCTGGTGCTCGTCCCCCTGCCCCTCGGCCTGCTCGTCCGCTCGCGCACGGCGGGCTTCGTCGCCTACACCGCGCTGCACGCATTCGTGTTCACCTTCCAGTCCGTGGCCCTCGTGGTGGGCTGGGTGAGCGGCACCGGACGGAGCGCCTTCGGGCCCTACCCGGCGGCCGACACCGGGGAGGTGTGGGCCTACGGCGTGGTCAACCTGCTGGTCTACGCGGCGGGTCTGGCGCTGCTGGTGGCCGGCCAGCGGATCGGCGCCCGTCGCCGGGCCCGCCGGTCGGCGGTCGACGTCGCCCCGGTCGCCTGACCGGGTGGGGCCGGTCCTGCACCACCGGCCCCACCCGCCCCGACATGCCGGTGACACGCCCGGGACCTGCAGGGACCGCTCGACAACGGGGGGTGGGGACGGGTCATCATGGGGCGCCCGGGGCCGTGGTCGCGGCCTCCGGCGGACCAGCCACGAGGAGGTGCGGGGTGCGCAGCGCGACGACGGGACCGGTGCCCGTGCGCCTGCCGACCCTGCTGCAGAGCGGGGTGCTGGCCCTGGCGGTGGCGCTCGGCGGTGTCCTGCTCGCCGGGCCGGCCCTCGCCGCGCCCACGGAGACCTCGGCGCCCACGGAGACCTCGGGCACGTCGGAGCCCACGGAGACCGCGGAGCCCGACCCGACCGCCTCGTCGGCCCTCGTCGACCCGGGCCGGCCCACCGCCCGCCTCGTGCACGGGCCGAACTGCACCGACGGGTTCGTGCGGGTCGAGGTCACCAACGGCACCGCCGAGCACGCCGTCACCCTCACCTACGACGGCGCCGACGCCGGCGACCAGGCCGTCCTCGAGCCGGGCGAGCGGGTCGTCCTGGAGGGCGAGGAGCTGGACTGGGGCACCCGGGCGGAGGTGGGGGTCTCCGTCACCGGGGTCGACGGCGCGGAGGACCCGCTGGACCTGGGCGACTGGACCCGGCCCAGCAAGGAGGACTGCGACGCCATCAGCGGCCCGACCGGGACCACGTCGCCCACCCCGTCGCCGAGCACGTCCTCCACCGCGACGCCGTCCACCAGCAGCCCCACCACGTCCGCCGGGCCGACCAGCGGGCCGACCACGCGGCCGGCGCCGACCACCACCCCCGGCCAGCGGCCCACGACCGGCGCCCCGTCGAGCACCCCCCGGCCGACGAGCGGGGCGCCCGCACCGCCGGCCACGCCGACCGGCGGCTCGTCGTCGGGTGCCGCCCCGGCCGTCGGCGGGTCGTCCTCGACGGGCCAGGTGTCCCCGGGCAGCGTGCTCACCATCCGCGGCAGCGGGTTCGCGCCCGGCGAGGCGGTCAGCGTGACGCTGGCCGCCTCACCGCTGGCCACGGTCGCCGCCGACGACGAGGGCCGGGTGGAGGCGGTGGTCCAGATCCCGCAGGACGTCGTCCTCGGGCCGGCCGTCGTCCGGCTCGTCGGGGCCGACTCCTCCGCGGCGACCGAGGTGTCGCTGCAGGTCGCGGCGCGCGACACCCCCGGGGCCACGGGGCGCACGCCCTGGCCGCTGGTGGCCGCCGGTCTGCTGCTGCTCGCCCTCGCCACCACCCTGGCCACGATCGCCTCGCGCCGTCCCCGCGCCGTCGGCGGGCAGCCGCCCGTTGCCGCGGAGGGCTGAGCCGTGGCCGCCGACCAGGAACCGCACGGCCGGTACGGCCG
>NZ_JAMXRZ010000060.1 GCF_024124375.1 Klenkia sp. PcliD-1-E | reverse complement strand
GCAACCGACTCGTCGGCATCCTCCACGGCTGCCTGAAGACCCGAACCCACTACGACGAGAACACCGCCTGGCCCCAACTCACCGCCGCCGCAGCTTGACATCACAGACCATGGGATGTCTGAGCCCGCTCAGGCGGCCGGCAGCAGCCCGGTGGCCTCGATGAGCCGTGCCTGCTCCCGGCACCACGGGGACCAGGCGTCGCCCTCGGTGTCCTGGCGGGCGCGGAAGGCGTCCCAGTCCAGCAGCTCCCACTCCTCGACCTCGGCGGCCGCCGGGGCGGGCTCGCCGTGGAAGACGCCGGTGTAGACCGGGCAGATCTCGTTCTCCACCACGCCCTGGAACTCGGCGCGGTAGCGGTAGTCGGGCAGCACCGGCGCCAGCCGGTCGACCTGCAGGCCCAGCTCGTCCGCGGCGCGGCGGGCGATCGCGGCGGCGTCGTCCTCCCCCGGGCCGGGGTGGCCGCAGACGGTGTTGGTCCACATGCCGGGGAAGGTCTGCTTGGACAGCGCCCGGCGGGTGACCAGCAGCCGGCCGTCGGCGGCGAACAGGTAGGCCGAGAACGCCCGGTGCAGCGGGGTGTCGCCGTGGTGCACCAGCGGCTTGGGCAGCGTGCCGATCTCGGTGCCGTCGTCGTCCAGCAGCACGATGAGCTCTTCCGGCATGGGATCAGGTTAGGCGGTGGTCAGGCGTCGAAGTCGACGGTGACCTCCGCGGAGACCGGCACCGTCTGGCAGGTCAGCACGTAGCCCTTGGCCACCTCGTCGGCGTCCAGGGCGTAGTTGCGCCGCATCTCGACCTCACCGGCGGTCACCTTGGCCCGGCAGGTGCCGCAGACCCCGCCCTTGCAGGCGAAGGGCAGGTCCGAGCGCACCCGCTGCGCGCTGTCCAGCACCGGCACGCCCTGCTCCAGCGCGAGGGTGGTGGACCGGCCGTCGAGCACGATCGTGACCTGGCTGGAGGGCCCGTCGACGGTCTGCTCGTCCCCGCGCACCGGCTCCGGTGGGGCCCCGTCGCCCTCGTCGACGAAGAACAGCTCCTGGTGCACCCGCTCGCGCGGCACGCCCAGCTCGGCCAGCAGGTCGCGGGCCTCGGTGACCATGCCGTGCGGCCCGCACAGCCACCAGTGCTCGACCTCGGGGACGTCGACCAGCGCGCCGACCAGCGTGCGCAGCCGGTCGCCGTCCAGCCGGCCGCTGGTGACCTCGGCGTCGCGCGGCTCGCGGGAGAGCACGTGCACCAGCTGCAACCGCTGGCCGTAGCGGTCCTTCAGGTCGGCCAGCTCGTCGGCGAACATCACCGTGTTGGTGCGCCGGTTGCCGTAGAACACCGTCACGGTGGACTCCCCGTCGCGCAGCACCGTCCCCGCCAGGCTCAGCGCCGGGGTGATGCCGGACCCGGCGACGACGAACACGTGGTCGGCCGGGGCGGAGACGTCGGCGGTGAAGGTGCCACTCGGCGGGAGCACGTCGATGACCTGGCCCGGGCGCACCTCCTTGACCAGCCAGGAGGAGAAGTAGCCGCCGGGCACCTCGCGGACGCCGACCCGCGGGGCGGCGCCGACCGGCGCGCAGATGGAGTAGGACCGGCGCTCGTCGCGGTCGCCGTCCACCCGGCGGAGGGTGAGGGCCTGGCCGGGGGCGAAGGCGTAGTCCTCGGCCAGGTCGTCGGGCACGTCGAAGGTGACCGCCACCGCGTCGTCGGTGAGCTGCTCGACCCGGGCCACCGTCAGCGGGTGGAAGGTCGGACGGGTGCGCGCCACTCAGATCTCCTTGACGTGCTCGAAGGGTTCGCGGCAGCTGCGGCAGCGGCGCAGCGCCTTGCAGGCGGTGCCGCTGAACTCGCTGAGCTCCTCGGTGTCGGCCGACCCGCACACCGGGCAGGTCGCCGTCCGGCGGGTGGGGCCCAGGGACAGCGGGATCGGACCGGTGTGCCGCGGGGCCGCCCCGGGTGGGGCGATGCCGCCGGCGGCGAGCTTGCGACGGCCCTCGTCGCTGATCCAGTCGGTGGACCACGGTGGGGACAGCACGGTGCGGACGTCGACGTCGGCGAACCCGGCCCGGTGCAGGGCGTGCACCAGGTCGGCGCGCATGACGCCCATCGCGGGGCAGCCGGAGTAGGTGGGCGTGATCTCCACGACCACCCGCTCGCCCTCGGTGCGCACGTCGCGCAGCACGCCCAGGTCGGCCAGCGTCAGCATCGGCAGCTCGGGGTCGGTGACGGTCTGCGCCACCTCGAGCGGGGTGCTCACCAGGTGGCCGCCGGGTGCTCGCGGGCCAGGCCCTGCAGGGTGGCCAGCAGCGGGCCGAGCTCGTCGGTGTGCTCCCCCGCCCGGCCCGGCGACGGCCGGTCGGCCAGCCAGTCCGGCACGGTGAGGGTGGCCCGCTCCAGGACCATGGTGAGGACGTCGCGCACCTCGTCGCGGGTGGCCGCGGGGTCCACGGCCACGCCCTGCTCCACCAGCCGGCGCTCGACGTCGGTGGCGGTGAACAGGTCGGCGGTCAGCGGCCAGACGGCGTCGACGCCGGCCTGCGCGCGGCGGTGGGACTCCGGCGTGCCGTCGCCCAGCCGCAGCACCCAGCGGGCGGCGTGGTCGCGGTGGTAGGTCAGCTCGGGCACGCCCTTGGCCGCGATCGCGCCGACCACCGGGTCACGGGACCCGCGCAGCTGCGCGAACAGGGCCAGCCGAGCGGTGCTGGCGACCAGCAGCCGGACCACGGTCTGCGCGAAGTCGCCCCCGTCGGCCTCGACGAGGTGGTGGTTGACGAACTCGTCGGGGTCGCGGAAGTAGGCCAGCGCGTCCTCGTCGGGGATCGAGTCGGTGGCGTGCTGCCGGCTGCGGCCGAGCACCCCGCAGCTGCCGGCGCGGGCCAGCAGCAGCCGGGCCTGGCCGAGCAGGTCCAGCCCGCAGTTGGCGAGCGCGACCTCCTCCTCCAGCTCCGGCGCCCGGGTGGCCCACTCGGTGAGCCGTTGGCAGAGCACCAGGGCGTCGTCGCCGAGCATCAGGCAGTACGCGCCCAGGTCGGCGGGGTCGACGCCGTCGGGGACGGTGGTGTCCACCCCGGCCAGCGGGTCGTCGAAGCCGGTGCCGAACGCCCACTGGCCTTCGCCGCCGTGGGCGTGGTCCAGCGCGTCGTAGACGGTCTCCTCGTGCGCCAACGCAACGCTCCTGGTTCTCGCAACCGGTGTCTGGAACGGCCCGCTCCCAGGGACCCCGGGCGGCCGAGGAACGAGGACGTCCGGGGGTGGGAGGGGGTCCTTACATGTGGGGGACGTTCTCCGGGATCTCGTAGAACGTCGGGTGGCGGTACACCTTGTCGCCGGACGGCGCGAACATCGGGTCCTTCTCGTCCGGGCTGGACGCGGTGATGTCCGAGGCGCGGACCACCCAGATGCTCACGCCCTCGTTGCGGCGGGTGAACAGGTCGCGCGCGGCGTGCACGGCCATCTCGTCGTCCGGCGCGTGCAGGGACCCGACGTGCACGTGGTTGAGCCCGCGCTTGCCGCGCACGAAGCACTCGTAGAGCGGCCAGTCCTTCCGCGAGGCGCCCGACGGCGCGGGGTGCGCGCCGCTGGGCACGTCGGGGCCGGTGGGGACGGCGCCGTGGCCGCCCTCGGCCGTGGTCTCGGTCATCGGGCGTGCTTGGCGGCGTAGGCCGTCGCGGCCTCGGTGACCCACGCGTTGTCGTCGCGGGCGGCCTTGCGACGGGTGATCCGCTCCTCGTTGCAGGGGCCGTTGCCGGAGATGACCTGCTTGAACTCGGTCCAGTCGATCTGCCCGAACCGGTACCGGCCGGTCGCCTCGTCCAGCGCCAGCTCCGGGTCGGGCAGGGTGACGCCGAGCGCGTCGGCCTGCGGGACCGACATGTCGACGAAGCGCTGGCGCAGCTCGTCGTTGCTGTGCCGCTTCACGCCCCACGCCATCGACTGCGCCGAGTTGGGGCTGTCGTCGTCCGGCGGGCCGAACATCATCAGCGAGGGCCACCACCAGCGGTCGACGGCGTCCTGCACCATCGCCCGCTGCTCGGGGGTGCCGCGCATCATCGTCATCAGCAGCTCGTAGCCCTGCCGCTGGTGGAAGGACTCCTCCTTGCAGACCCGGATCATCGCGCGGGCGTAGGGCCCGTAGCTGGACCGGCACAGCGGCACCTGGTTGCAGATGGCCGCGCCGTCGACCAGCCAGCCGATGACGCCGCAGTCGGCATAGGTCAGCGTCGGGTAGTTGAAGATCGAGGAGTACTTCTGCTTGCCGGTGACCAGCTTGTCGGTGAGGTCGGCCCGGTCGGCGCCCAGGGTCTCGGCCGCCGAGTACAGGTACATGCCGTGGCCGGCCTCGTCCTGCACCTTGGCCAGCAGCACGGCCTTGCGGCGCAGCGACGGCGCCTTGAGCAGCCAGTCGCCCTCGGGCTGCATGCCGATGATCTCCGAGTGCGCGTGCTGGGCGATCTGGCGCACCAGCCCGGCGCGGTACTTCTCCGGCATCCAGTCGCGCGGCTCGATCCGGCGGTCGGCGGCGATGGTGGCGTCGAACTGCGCCTGCAGCTCGTCCTCGGTCGTGCGGACGGCGGTCGGTGCGGACATCGGCGAACCTCCTGCGGCAATTACTGACCATCCGGTCGGTAATGAGTGTGCCCCGGATGCGGTCCCGGCACAACCCCGATGAGTTCCGGCGCGGCGGCCGGTCCCGACCCCAACACCACCAACACCCGGGAGCACGCCATGGGCCAGATCCACCTCGAGCTGTTCGCCACCCTCGACCTCGTGGGCCAGGCGCCCGGCACGCCCGACGAGGACCCCGGCGGCGGGTTCGCCTTCGGCGGCTGGCAGGCCCCGCTGACGAGCGAGGAGGGCGGCGCGCAGGTGCAGGCCTCCTACGCGGGCACCGACGGACTGCTGCTCGGCCGGCGCACCTACGACATCTTCGCCGCGTACTGGCCACTGCAGACCGGGCCGTTCGCCGAGCTGTTCGACGCCGTCCCGAAGTACGTGGCCTCGCGCGGCACACCCGAGCTGCTCTGGGCCGGGTCGACCCTGCTGGGCCCGGACCTGCCGGCCGCCGTCCGGGAAGTCCGGGCCCGGCACCAGGTGGTGAAGGTCGTCGGCAGCCTGGACCTGGTGCAGACGCTGCTGCGGGAGAAGCTGTTCGACGAGCTGCACCTGTGGCTGCACCCGATCACCCTCGGCACCGGCAAGAAGGTGTTCGCCGACGGCACGGTGCCGACCTCCCTGCGGCTGCTCGACCCGCCCGCCGCCACCCCCACCGGCAGCGTCCTGCTGCGCTACGGCCTGCTCGGGGGCACACCCGCGACAGGGGACATGACCGCGGGTTGACAGCCACCGTCCCCGGGTCTTGCATGACTGACCGAACGGTCAGTAATCCGCGAGCCCCGGGAGACCACGTGACGACGACGTCCGCAGCGCAGCGCCTCGGCGAGGCCCCCGACCCGGCCCTGCTCGACCCGGCCGAGCGGATGGGCACCGACGAGCTGCGTGCGCTGCAGCTGGACCGGCTGCAGTGGACGCTCCGGCACGCCTACGAGAACGTGCCGCACTACCGGCGGGCCTTCGACGCCCACGGCGTGCACCCCGACGACTGCCGCGAGCTGGCCGACATCGCCAAGTTCCCCACCACCTCCAAGGCCGACCTGCGCGAGAACTACCCGTTCGGCATGTTCGCCGTCCCGCAGGACCAGGTCGCCCGGGTGCACGCCAGCTCCGGCACCACCGGCAAGCCCACCGTCGTCGGCTACACCCGGCACGACATCGACACCTGGGCGACCGTCATGGCGCGCTCCATCCGGGCCGCCGGCGGGCGCAGCGGGGACATGCTGCACAACGCCTACGGCTACGGCCTGTTCACCGGCGGCCTGGGCGCCCACTACGGCGCCGAGGCGCTGGGCTGCACCGTCGTGCCGATCTCGGGCGGCATGACCCCACGCCAGGTGCAGCTGATCGGCGACTTCGGGCCCCGGATCATCATGGTCACGCCCAGCTACATG
Organism: Klenkia sp. PcliD-1-E; assembly: GCF_024124375.1. Lineage (GTDB taxonomy): Bacteria > Actinomycetota > Actinomycetes > Mycobacteriales > Geodermatophilaceae > Klenkia. The sequence goes on along the minus strand of NZ_JAMXRZ010000060.1, from coordinate 20,399 downwards.
CTGGCCCTGGTCGACGAGTTCGAGCGGCAGGGCCTGGACCCCCGCGCCTCGTCGCTGCAGATCGGCATCTTCGGCGCGGAGCCGTGGACCGAGCAGATGCGCCGCGAGGTGGAGGACCGTCTCGACATCCACGCCGTCGACATCTACGGCCTGTCCGAGGTGATGGGCCCCGGCGTCAGCCAGGAGTGCGTGGAGACCAAGGACGGCCTGCACATCTGGGAGGACCACTTCCTGCCCGAGGTCGTCGACCCGGTGACCGCCGCCCCGCTGGCCGACGGCGAGGAGGGCGAGCTGCTGTTCACCTCCCTGACGAAGGAGGCGCTGCCGATCATCCGGTACCGCACCCGGGACCTGACGCGGCTGCTGCCGGGCACCGCGCGGCCGGGGATGCGGCGGATGCAGAAGGTCACCGGCCGCACCGACGACATGATCATCCTGCGCGGGGTGAACCTCTTCCCCACCCAGATCGAGGAGGTCGTGCTGCGCACCCCGGGCCTGTCCCCGCACTTCGCGCTGGAGCTGTCGACCCGCGGCCGGCTGGACCACCTCGTTGTCTCGGTCGAGGCCCGGCCGGACTGCCCGGCCGACCGGCGCGCCCCCGCGGCGGCCGAGGTGCAGGTCGGGCTCAAGGAGACGGTCGGCACCAGCGTCGAGGTGGTCGTGGTCGACCCGGAGACCCTGCCCCGGTCGATGGGCAAGCTGCAGCGGCTGACCGACAAGCGCAGCCGGTGACCGCACCCGTCCGGCGCGGCCGGCCCGGCCACTCGCTGGACTCCCTGCTCGACACCGCCGTCGCGGTGTTCATCGAGCGGGGTTACGAGGCGACCTCGATGGACACCCTCGCCGAGCGCCTGGGGGTCACCAAGTCCGCCATCTACCACCACGTGCGCTCCAAGACCGAGCTGTTGGAGCTGGCCCTGGACCGCGCGCTGGACGGGTTGTTCGCGGTGCTCGCCGGCGCCGGCGACGGTCCGGCGATCGGCCGGCTGGAGTCCGTCGTCCGCGGCTCGGTCGGCGTGCTGACCACCGAGCTGCCCTTCGTCACCCTGCTGCTGCGGGTGCGCGGCAACTCCGAGGTGGAGGCCCGCGCGCTGCAGCGCCGACGCGAGTTCGACCGGGCCGTCACCGAGCTGGTGCGGGCCTGCGTCGCCGAGGGGTCGGTGCGCCCCGACGTCGACCCGGCGTTGACCAGCCGGTTGCTCTTCGGCACGGTCAACTCCCTGACCGAGTGGTACCGCCCGGACGGCGGCCTGACCCCGCGGGCGCTGGCCGACGGCCTGGTCACCACGCTCTTCTCCGGACTGAGGACGCCATGACCGCCGACCCCGGCAGGGAGTTCGTCGCCGCGCTCACCACCAAGGACACCGACCGGTTGCTCGCCGTCCTCGCCGACGACGTCGACTTCCGGGGCCTCACCCCGGGCCGGGCCTGGGAGGCCACCGGCGCACAGGCGACCGTGCACGACGTGCTGTACCGCTGGTTCGAGCCGGCCGACGTCGTCGAGCAGGTGCTCTCCGTCGAGACCGGCCGGGTCGCCGACCGGCACCGCGTGGACTACCTGCTGCACGTGCGCAACGACGACGGGCTGCACCTGGTCGAGCAGCGCGCCTACTACGACCTGGACGCCGACGGCCGGATCACCCGTCTGCAGGCCGTGTGCGCAGGTTTCCGTCCCCTCCGCACCGACCCCGAGGAGTCCTGATGACCCGCCTGCTCGAGAGCTACGTCGCCGGCCGCTGGTGGGCTACCTCCGACGAGGGCACCCCGCTGCCCGACGCCGTCACCGGCGAGACGGTCGCCCGCATCGGCAGCCGCGGCCTGGACGTCGGCGCCATGGTCGACCACGCCCGCACCGTCGGCGGGCCGGCGCTGCGCGAGCTGACCTTCCACCAGCGCGCCGCGCTGCTCAAGGCGGTGGGCCTGCACCTGATGGGCCGCAAGGACGAGTTCTCCGCCCTCTCCCACCGCACCGGCGCCACCGACCGCGACAACCTCGTGGACATCGACGGCGGTTTCGGCACCCTGCTGTCCTACGCCTCCACCGGCCGCCGGGAGCTGCCCGACGACGTCCTTGTGCTCGACGGGCTCCCCACCCCGCTCGGCCGCGGCGGCACCTTCCTCGGCCAGCACGTCTACACCTCGCTGACCGGCGTCGCGGTGCAGATCAACGCCTTCAACTTCCCGGTCTGGGGCATGCTCGAGAAGCTGGCGCCGGCGTTCCTGGCCGGGATGCCGACGATCGTGAAGCCGGCCTCGCAGACCGCCTACCTCACCGAGTCGGTCTTCCGGGCGATGGTCGGGACCGGGCTGCTGCCCGAGGGTTCGGTGCAGCTGCTCGCCGGGTCGGCGTCCGGGCTGCTCGACGCCCTCGACGGCCAGGACCTCGTCGGGTTCACCGGCTCGGCGTCGACCGCCGCCCTGCTCCGCTCGCACCCGGCCGTCACGGAGCGGGCGGTGCGGTTCAACGCCGAGGCCGACTCGCTCAACTGCTCGGTGCTCGGCGCGGACGCCGGCCCCGGCACGCCGGAGTTCGACCTGTTCGTCGACGGCGTGGTCACCGAGATGACCGTCAAGGCCGGCCAGAAGTGCACCGCGATCCGCCGGGCGATCGTGCCCCGCCAGCACGCCGACGCCGTCGTCGACGCGCTGCGGGCGAAGCTCGAGGAGGTCGTCGTCGGTGCCCCGGGTGCCGACGGCGTGACCATGGGTGCGCTGGCCTCGCAGGACCAGCGCGAGGAGGTGCTGCGGGCCGTCGACCGGCTGCGCACCCACGCCGACCTGGTGGTCGGTGACCCCGGCCGGTTCGAGGTCGTGGGTGCCGACCGGGAGCGGGGTGCGTTCCTGCCGCCGATGCTGCTGCGCTGCGACGACCCGGCCGCACCCGAGCCGCACGACGTGGAGGCCTTCGGCCCGGTGTCGACCGTGCTGCCCTACGACGGGCTGGCCGACGCGGTGGCCCTGGCCCGCCGCGGTCAGGGCTCGCTGGTGGCCTCGCTGGTCACCCACGACCCCGCCGTCGCCCGGGAGTTCGTGCTGGGCGCGGGCTCCGCGCACGGCCGGGTGCACGTGCTCGACCGGGACGACGCCGCCGAGTCCACCGGCCACGGCTCCCCGCTGCCGGTGCTGGTGCACGGCGGGCCCGGGCGCGCCGGTGGCGGCGAGGAGCTCGGCGGCGTCCGCGGCGTGCTGCACCACATGCAGCGCACCGCCGTCCAGGGCTCCCCCGACGTCCTCACCGGCGTGGGTCGGCGGTGGGTCACCGGTGCCGCGCGCACCGACGACGGCGTGCACCCCTTCCGCAAGTCCCTCGCCGAGCTGCGGATCGGGGACTCGGTCACGGCGGGCCCGCGGGAGATCACGCTCGAGGACATCGAGCACTTCGCCGAGTTCACCGGCGACACGTTCTACGCGCACATGGACGAGGAGGCCGCCGCGGCCAACCCGCTGTTCGGCGGCCGGGTCGCGCACGGCTACCTGATCGTGAGCTGGGCCGCGGGCCTGTTCGTCGACCCCGACCCGGGCCCGGTGCTGGCCAACTACGGGGTGGACGCCCTGCGGTTCCTGACCCCGGTCAAGCCCGGTGAGCAGGTGACCGTGACGCTGACCTGCAAGCAGATCACCCCGCGCGGCGGCGCCGACCACGGCGAGGTGCGGTGGGACGCCGTCGTGGTCGACTCGGAGGGCCGGCCGGTGGCCACCTACGACGTGCTGACGATGGTCGCCAAGACCTGGCCGCCGGCCTCCTGACCACCCGGGGCAGGGGAAGCCCAGCACCCGCTCACAGTGGTCGTCGACGGGTGCGGGGCTTCCCCTGCCGGGGCGCCGGGACGTCAGGAGGCGTCAAGGCAGCTCGTCGAGCGGGGGCAGGGTCCAGTCGACCGGCTCCCCGCCCTGCTCGGCCAGCAGCGCGTCCACCCGGCTGAACGGCTTCGAGCCGAAGAAGCCGCGGGACGCCGACAGCGGCGACGGGTGCGGGGTGGCCACGAACGGCACCGGACCCAGGTGCGGCTCCAGGCCCTGCGCGTCCTTGCCCCACAGGATCGCCGCCATCGGCTGCCCCGCACCGGCCTTCTCCACCAGCACGGAGATCGCGTGCGCGGTGACGTGCTCCCAGCCCTGGCCGCGGTGCGAGGCAGGAGCGCCGGGCCGGACGGTGAGCGCGCGGTTGAGCAGCATCACGCCGCGGTCCCGCCAGGGCGTGAGGTCGCCGTGCTGCGCAGGCTCGATGCCCAGGTCGTCGCGCAGCTCCCTGTAGACGTTGACCAGGGACTTCGGCAGCGGCCGGACGTGCCGGTCGACGGCGAAGGCGAGCCCGATCGGGTGCCCGGGCGTCGGGTAGGGGTCCTGGCCGACCACCAGCACCCGGACGTCGGCCAGCGGCGCCTGGAACGCGCGGAAGACGTGGTCGCCGTGCGGCAGGTAGGGCTGGCCCGCCGCGACCTCGTCGCGCAGGAACTGCCCGAGCGCGGTGATCCGGTCCTCGACGGGGGCCATCGCCTCCGCCCAGTCCGGCGCCATCAGTCCCCGGTCGACCAGCCCGCTGAGCGCACCCACCCCCGGGACCCTACGAGGGGTCCCGGGAGGGGGCAGCGCGTCACTTCGGCGCGGAGAGCTCCAGGGCGACGCCGTCGGGGTCCTTGAACTCCAGGATGTACATGATCCCGATGTCCTTGATCTCCTCGTGCGGGACGCCGAGGGCGTCCAGGTGCCGGGCGGCGTCCTCCAGCGCGGCGTGCGACTCCACCCAGACCGACAGGTGGTCCAGGCCGGTGCGGTCGGGGTCGAAGCCGTCGTCGCCGACCGGGCGCAGGCCCCACAGCGTCTTCTCGTCGATCTGGTAGACGACGCCGCCGAACGCCCACGCCGGGTCGCCGTCGCGGCCGTCGACCGCGACGTCGAGGCCGAAGACCTGGTCGTAGAACTGCTTCGAGCGGGCGATGTCGGTGACGGTCAGGCGGACGTGGGCGAACCCCGTGGGTGTGATCGGCATGGGGCGGTGGTGCCCGATCCGGCCGCGCTCAACCGGATGCGCGCGGACGCACCTGTCGGAGCGGCCCGGCATGCTGGGCGCGTGGACTCCTTCACCCGCTCCGGCCTGACCTTCGACGTGCGCGACGCCGGCCCGGCCGACGGCGAGCCGGTGGTGCTGCTGCACGGCTTCCCGCAGCACGCCGGCAGCTGGGACCGCGTCGCCCCCGGGTTGCACGGCGCCGGCCTGCGGACGCTGGCCCCCGACCAGCGCGGCTACTCCCCCGCCGCCCGGCCTGCCGGCCGCCGGGCCTACGTCGTCCGCGAGCTGGTGGACGACGTCCGCGCGCTGCTGGACGCCGCGGGTCTGGAGCGCGCGCACGTGGTCGGCCACGACTGGGGCGCGATGGTGGCCTGGGCGCTGGCGGCCTGGCACCCCGAGCGGGTGTCCAGCCTGACGGCGGTCTCCGTGCCGCACCCCGCCGCGTTCACCCGGTCCTTCCTCACGAGCTCGCAGGGGCTGAAGTCGGCCTACATGGCCTTCTTCCAGCTGCCCGGCGCGCCCGAGGCGCTGCTCACCCGCGGCAACGGCTCGTTCCTGCGCGACACCCTGGTCCGGGCCGGCCTGCCCCGGGCCGACGCCGAGGACACCGTCGCCCGGCTGCGCCCGGCCGGTGCGCTGACCGCCGCGCTGAACTGGTACCGGGCGCTGCCGCTGGGGGCCAAGGACCCGGTGGGCCGGGTCCGGGTGCGCACGCTGCACGTGTGGAGCGACCGCGACGGGTTCCTCGGCCGGGCCGGCACCGAGGCCACCGCGCCGTACGTGACCGGTGACTACCGCCTGGAGGTGCTGCCCGGGGTGACGCACTGGGTGCCCGAGACCGCCGGCGACCGGCTCGCCGAGCTCGTCACCGGGCACGTGCGGGGATGAGCGACTGGAGCCGGGACGACCTCCTCGCGCACCGGGTCCGGGCCCAGCAGCTGGACCGCGACGCCGGTGGCACGGTGGCCGACACCGCCGTCCTCGACCTCGGTGTGCAGGACACCGGACCACCCGGCGCGGCCCGCTGGGCACTGGCCGTCCGCGGCCTGCCCGACCCCCCGGACGACGACCTGGTCACCGCGTGGACGCTGCGCGGCGCCCCGCACACCTACCGCCGCGCCGACCTGGCCGGGGTCGCGGCGGCCACCTGGCCGTGGTCGGAGGCCGACGCCGCGAAGCGCATCTTCGACGGGGCCCGGCCACTCAAGGCCGCCGGCATCCCGGTGCTCGAGGCGCTGGAGCACGTCGGGGCGCAGATGCGGGACATCGCCGGCGAACCGACCGTGAAGGGCGCGATGTCCGGCGCGCTGCGCGACCGGCTGCCCGAGCCCTACCTGCGGTACTGCCGCCCCTGCGACGCGGTGCACGCCTACGAGCAGACCTTCCGGCTGGCTGCGCTGCACGCCGGGCTGGTGCTGCAGCCGGGCACGTCACCCCCGGTGCTGGAGCAGACCGGCGTCGATCCCGCCGCCGCGGTGCCCGAGCGGCTGGACGTCGTGCGGGCCTACCTCCGGCTGACCGGACCGGCCACGCCGAAGCAGGTCGCCGCGTTCGTCGACTCCACGGTGGCGGAGGTCAAGCGGCACTGGCCCGAGGACGTCGAGCCGGTCGAGGTCGCCGGCGAGCAGCGCTGGGTGCTGGCCGGCACCGAACCCCCCGACCGGGCCCGCACCACCCGCCTGCTGACTCCCTTCGACCCCTACCTGCAGGTCCGTGACCGCGACCTGCTGGTCCCCGACCGGCCGGTGAAGGAGCTGTGGCCGGTGCTCGGGCGCCCCGGTGCGCTGCTCGTCGACGGCGAGGTCGCCGGCACCTGGCGGCCCTCGACGAAGGGTGGCCGGCTGATCCTCGCGGTGACCCGGTGGCGGCCGTTCGACGCCGCCGCGGTCGAGGCGCAGGCGGAGAAGATGGCCACGGCCCGCGGTCTGCGCCCCGGCGGCGTGGACCTGGTCTGACCGGGTAGGGCGACCCGGTGACCACTCCAGCCGACCCCGGCCACCTCGACGGGCAGATCGTCGCCGTCACCGGCGCCACCGGCAACCTGGGGACGGCGCTGCTGCGCCAGCTGTTCCTCACCGGCGTGCACCAGGTGCGCGGCCTGTCCCGCCGGGAGCCCCCCGACACCGCCCCCTACAGCTCGGTCTTCTGGACCCACGCCGACCTCGGCGACCCCGGGTCGGCCGGCCCGCTGCGCGAGTTCTGCGACCGGGCGACCACCGTGGTGCACCTGGCCTGGGCGCTGCAGCCCGGCCGCGAGCCCGACCGGCTGGCCCAGGTCAACGTCGACGGCACCCGCCGCGTGCTGTCCGCCGCGGCCGACGCCGGCGTGGGGCACGTGGTGGTGATGTCCTCCCTGGGCAGCTACGCCCCGGGCAACCCCGCCGACCGGGTCGACGAGACCTGGCCGACCACCGGGGTGCCCAGCTCGCAGTACAGCCGCGACAAGGTGGCCGTCGAGCAGGTCACCCGCGAGTTCGCCGACGCGCACCCCGACGTCGCGGTCACCGTCGTCCGGCCCACGCTGGTGCTGCAGCCCGACGCGGCCAGCGAGATCGGCCGCTACTTCCTCGGCCCGCTGCTGCTGCGCGGCGCCCGCGCACTGCCCGGCGCGGTCGCGTCGAAGCTCCCGCTCCCGCTGCCCGACGACCTGCACCTGGGCTTCGTGCACGCCGACGACGTCGCCGACGCGCTGCTGCGGACCATCGACCGGCGCGCGACCGGGGCGTTCAACCTCTCCGCCGATCCGGTGCTCGACCCCGACGGGTTCGCCACCACGCTCGGCTCGAAACGGGTGCCGGTGCCGCGGTCAGTGCTGCGCGCGGGGCTGGTGGCGGCCTTCGAGAGCCGGCTGGTGCCCACCGAGCCCGGCTGGCTCGACCTCGCCCTGGACGTGCCGGCACTGGACACCACCCGGGCCCGCGAGGTGCTGGAGTGGTCCCCGCGGCACCCCGGCGACCGGCTGCTCGCCGACTTCGTGACCGCCCTGGGACGCGGCGACGGCGGCCAGGGCCCGCTCCTGCACCCCTAGGGACGGGCGGTCCAGGCCTCGGGCGCGTGGTCGACACCGGCGAAGGTCGCCGCCGCGGCCTCGGGGCGCAGCGCCACGAACAGGCCCTCGCCCTCGGCCAGCACCGTGCCCGGGTCGTCGGCGGCCACGATCCGGGCCCGTGCCGTCGACCGGCGTCCCTCCGTCGAGGCCACCTCGGCGGTGAGCACGTGCTCCACGCCCAGCCGCACCGGCCGCCGGTAGGTGACCGTGAGGGTGGCGGTCAGCCCGCCGCGGCCGGCCGAGCGCAGCGCCCGGGCCAGCACGTGGTCCAGCAGCGTGGCGATGGTGCCGCCGTGCACCAGCCCCGGCGGGCCCTCCAGCGCCTTGGGCACCGTCACCCGCGCGGTCGCCCGGCCCCCGCCCTCGCTGTCGACCAGCAGCGGCGGGGCCACCGGGCTGCCCGGGCCGTAGACCGGGGAGTACCAGCGCTCGCCCGCCACCGGGTCGTCGACCGACGCCACCTCGTACAGCCCCCGCCCGCCGGCGCGCAGCTGTGCGGCCAGCCGCCGGGCGGTGTCCGCGGCGGCGGCGAGGTCGTCGGCCGGCACCTCGGTGCGCACCGCGGCGTCGACCAGCTCGCGCAGCGCGGCCCCGAGCTCGGCGACGGCGGCCCGCCGTTCCTCCCGCGCCGTGCCGGTGAGCAGCTCAGCCACGCGCCATGCCCGCCGCGCGCAGCAGCCCCGACCCGACGATGACCCGCTGCACCTCGCTGGTGCCCTCGTAGAGCCGGTACAGCCGGGCGTCCCGGTAGAACCGCTCGACCGGCGTCGTCCGCAGGTAGCCCAGCCCGCCGTGCACCTGCACGGCCCGGTCGGTGGCCCGGCCGACCATCTCGGAGCAGAACAGCTTGGCCGCCGACGGGCCGACCGAGGTGTCCTCGCCGGAGTCGTAGCGGGCGGCGACGTCGGCCACCATCGCCCGCCCGGCGAGCAGCTCCGTGTGCATGTCGGCGATCAGCGCCTGCACCAGCTGGAACCGGCCGATCGGCGCACCGCCCTGCTTGGCGGTGGCCGCGTAGGCCACCGACTCGTCCAGCACCCGCTGCGCCATCCCGACGCAGAGCGCGGCGACGTGCAGCCGGCCGCGGGAGAGCACGGTCAGCGCCTTGCTGTAGCCCCGGCCCTGCTCCCCCACCAGCGCGTCGGCCGGCACGCGGACGTCGTCGAGGAACACCTCCGCCGTCCAGGCGCCGGACTGGCCGGTCTTGCGGTCGTGCGGCCCGACGGTCACCCCCGGCGTGCTCGCCGGCACCAGGAAGGTGGAGATGCCCCGGCCACCGGTCTGCTCGGGCTCCGAGCGGGCGAAGACGACGAACAGGTCGGCGATGGGGGCGTTGGTGATGTACCGCTTGCCGCCGGTGATCACCCAGTCCTCGCCGTCGCGGCGGGCGCTGGTGCGCAGCCCGGCCGGGTCGGAACCCGCCTCGGCCTCGGTGAGCGCGAAGGACCCGATCAGCTCCCCGGCGGCGAGCCCGGGCAGCCACGCCTTCTTCTGCTCGTCGCTCCCGAACCGGGCGATGACCTGCCCGGCGATGCCGTTGTTGGTGCCGAACAGCGACCGGAAGGCCGGCGAGGTGTAGCCGAACTCGATCGCCAGCTGCACGTCCTCGGCCATGGTGACGCCGAGACCGCCGAACTCCTCGGGCAGGGCGTAGCCGAACAGGCCCATGTCGGCAGCCGCGCGGCGCAGCTCGTCCGGGACGGCGTCGGTCTCCTCGATGCGCTCCTCGAGGGGCACGACCCGTTCCCGGACGAGCTCGCGGACGGCGGTGCGGACCTGGGCGAAGACGTCGGCGTCCATGCCCGCAGGTCTACCAGGCCGTGCAGGTCAGGCCGCGCAGTCAGGCCGTGCAGGTCAGGCCGCGCAGTCAGGCCAGGGCGTCCAGGCGCGCGACGTCCTCGGCCGAGAGGGTCAGCGAGGCCGCACCCAGGTTCTCGGTCAGGTGCTCGACCGACTTCGTGCCGGGGATGGGCAGCACGACCGGCGAGGTCTGCAGCAGCCAGGCCAGCGCGACCTGCGAGGGCGAGGCGTCCAGCTCGCGGGCGATGTCGGCGACCGGGCTGTCGGGCTTGGCCAGGTCGCCGGTGGCGATCGGGAACCAGGGGATGAACGCGATGCCCTCGGCGGTGGCATGGTCGAGCACGTCCTGGGACTGCCGGTTGGTCAGGTTGTAGAGGTTCTGCACGCTGGCGATCTCGGTGATCCCCTGCGCCTGCTTCAGCTCGTCCAGCGACACCTCGCTGACGCCGACGTGCCGGACCTTGCCCTGCTCCTTGAGCTCCGCAAAAGCGCCCAGGGAGTCGGCCAGGGGTACCTGCGGGTCGATGCGGTGCAGCTGGATGAGGTCGATGCGCTCGACGTCGAGGTTGCGCAGCGACAGCTCGACCTGCTGCTTGAGGTACTCGGGACGGCCCACCGGCAGCCACTCGCCCGGGCCGGTGCGGGTCAGGCCGGCCTTGGTGGCGACGACCAGGCCGTCGGCGTAGGGGTGCAGCGCGTCGTGGATGAGCTGCTCGGAGACCTGCGGGCCGTAGGAGTCGGCGGTGTCGAGGAAGTCCACGCCCTGCTCGACCGCGGCGCGCAGCACCGCCAGCGCGCCCTCGCGGTCGGCCGGCGGACCCCAGACGCCGTCACCGGTGATCTGCATGGCGCCGTAGCCGAGACGGTGGACGGTGAGGTCGCCGCCGAGCGCGAACGTGTCGGGGTGCGTGGTGGAGGAGGTCATGCCGGGTGCAGCAGCCGCCCGGTGCGCGGTGTTCCCGGGCCTGGGAGGAAGCTGGCCCGCGATGACGACGGGGGTGCGGGCACGCGCGGCGGTGCCGGGGCTGCTGCTGGCCGGGGTGCTGCTGGTGGCGCTCAACCTGCGCGGGCCGCTGGTCGCCGTCGCCCCGGTCGCCGGGGAGCTGCGCAGGGACCTCGCGGTCGGCGCCGGCACCGTCGGCCTGCTGACGTCGATCCCGGTGCTGCTGTTCGGGCTGGCCGCACCGCTGGCGTCCTGGGTGATCGCCCGGGCGGGCACGCACCGGGCGGTGCTGGTCGCGATGCTCGGCGTGCTGGCCGGCACGGTGCTGCGGTCGGTGGGCGACGTCCGCACCGCGCTGGCCGGCACGGTCGTGCTGGGCCTGGCGATCACGGTGGGCAACGTCGTGGTCCCGGTGGTCATCGGCCGGGACTTCCCCGGGGCCACCCACGTGGTGACGGCGGCCTACACGTCGGCGCTGAACATCGGCGCGACGCTGACCACCACGCTCACCGCACCGCTGGCCGACCTGCTGGGCTGGCGCTGGGCGCTGGCGGCGTGGGGGCTCCTGGTGGGCCTGGCCTGCCTGGTGTGGACGGCGGGGCTGCGCCGGCAGGCCGCCCGCGCCGTGGCCGCCCCGCCCCCTCCGCCGGTCGGCCCCGGGCGGGCGGTGTGGCGGCAGCCCGCGGTGTGGGGTCTGACGCTGGCCTTCGCCGCGCAGGCCTTCAGCTACTACGGCGTGACGGCGTGGCTGCCGACGCTGCTGGCCGACGAGCAGGGCCTGTCGCGCAGCACCGCCGGGGTGAGCAGCGCGCTGTTCCAGGTCTTCGCCGTGGCCGGCGCGTTCACCGTCCCGGTGCTGGTGCGCCGGTGGCACAGCCCCGCGGCCGCGCTCGTCGCCGTCACCGCGGCCTGGGCGTTCCTGCCGGTCGGGCTGCTGGCCGCGCCGCAGCTGTGGCCGGTGTGGTGCTCGATCGCGGGGGTGGCCCAGGGCGGCGGCATCACCGTGGTCTTCATCGCGATCGTCGCCCGCTCCCGCGACCTGGTGGAGAACCGCCGGACGTCGGCGATGGTGCAGGGCGGGGGCTACGCAGTCGCCGCCACCGGGCCGCTGGTGGTCGGCTCGGTGCACGACCTCACCGGCGGGTGGACCGTGCCGATGGTGCTGGTGCTGGGTGCGATCGTGGTCATGGCCGTGGCCGGCGGGCTGTCCGCCGGGGGCCGGCCGCAGGACGAGCAGCAGGAGGAGCGCGCACGTGGGTGAGATCGTCGTCGTCCGGCACGGCCAGACCGAGTGGAGCCTGTCGGGCCAGCACACCGGCGTGACCGACCTGCCGCTGCTGCCCGAGGGCGAGCAGCAGGCCCGGGCGCTGCGCGGGCCGCTGGCCGGCCGCTCGTTCGTCGAGGTGCGGGTGAGCCCCCGGGAGCGGGCCCGGCGCACGGCCGAGCTGGCCGGGCTGCCCACCGACACCGTCGACGAGGACCTGGTCGAGGTCGACTACGGCCGGTGGGAGGGCCGCACCACCCCCGACATCTCCGCCGAGCTGGGCCGCACCTGGTCGCTGTGGACCGACGGCACCGAGCCCGGCGAGACCCCCGGCGAGACGCTCGCGCAGGTCGCCGCCCGCTGCGACCGGGTGCTGGAGCGGGTCCGGCCCCGGCTGGAGGACGGCGACGTCGCCCTGGTCGCGCACGGGCACGTGCTGCGCATCCTCACCGCCCGCTGGCTGGGCCTGGAGCCGGAGGCCGGCGCACTGTTCGCGCTGCACGCGGGCTCCTTCGGTGCGCTGGGCCACGAGCACGACCGCCCGGTGCTGTCGGGCTGGAACCAGGCGGGCTGACCGGTCGGTCAGCCCGCCAGCAGCTCGTCGGCGACGCGGGCGGGGCGTCCGAACAGCCAGCCCTGGCCGAGGTCGACCCCCAGCTGGCGGGCCTGGTCGGCCCGGCCCTGGGTCTCCACGCCCTCGGCGACGACCACCGCGCCGAGGGAGTGCGCGACCTCGACCAGCCCGCCGACGACGGCCCGGGCGGCGCCGCTGTCCAGCCGGGCGACCAGCGCCTTGTCCAGCTTGACGACGTCGGGCCGCAGCGCCGAGACCAGCGCCAGGCTCGACCATCCCACGCCGACGTCGTCCAGGGCCACCCGCCAGCCCTGCGCCCGGTGGTGCTCCAGGACGGCCAGCAGGTGCCCGCGGTCACGGGTGGCGTGTGCCTCGACGACCTCGAAGACCAGCTGGCCGGGGGCGATGCCGGCGTCGCGGACCGCCTGGGCGGTGCCGGCCAGGCAGACCTCGGGGCGGAAGACGGCCTCGGGTCCGGAGTTGACGAACAGGTCGGCCCCGCCCAGCCACGGCGCCGCGCCGGCGACGGCGGCCTCCCGGGCCCACCGGTCCAGCCGGTCGCCCCAGCCGGCCGCCTCGGCGAGGAAGAACAGGTCGCCGCCGCCGACCTCCCGGCCGTCCACCCGGCCGCGCAGCAGCGCCTCGTAGCCGGTGGTGCGGCCGTCGGCCAGGTCGACCACCGGTTGGTAGACGGGGTAGAGCTGCGCCTCGGCCAGCAGCCCGACCTCGACGGTGATCCCGCGGCGGGCCAGCTCCACGGCCAGGGTCGGGGCGGCCATCAGCTGCGCGGCGAACGCGACGCCGTCGTCGTCCCCGGGGTCGCAGGCCACCCGGACGACGCCGGCCTCGGCGGTGGTCAGCTCGCGGGCCAGCCGGGCCAGGAGCCGGTCGAAGCGGGTGGCGTCCAGCGGGCTGGAGTCGTCGACGACGTCGACCAGGCCGGGTGCGGTCTCGGCGTTGAGCCCCAGCTCGGTGGCCGCGCGGACCGCGATCGGCAGCACGTGCGGCAGGGGGCTGGCCAGCAGCAGGCGCCCCACCCGGCCGGGCAGCGGGAAGGACGGCTGCTCCCCCCGTCGTGCCCCGGCCACACCCGGAGCATCACCCAGGACGGCGCCGGGCGGTCCCAGGCGCGCGGGACGGCGGGCGATCGGTCCCGGTGGTACCGGAACTCACAGGTTGTGCACACCCAGGTGTGGAGCAACTACACCGCTGAACGGTCTAAAGTCTCGGACCATGTCGTCGTCCACCCTGCAGGAGACCGCCGTGCCCAACCGGGGCGGTCGCCCACGCGACCCGTCCCGGGACGGCGCGATCCGCGCCGCCATCCTGCGGCTGCTCGGCGAGGTGGGCTACAACGCGCTGACGATGGACGCGGTGGCCGCCGAGGCCGGGGTGGGCAAGGCGACGATCTACCGGCGCTGGCGCACCAAGTCCGACCTGGTGGTGGACACCATCACCGAGATGCAGCAGGCCGGGTTCGTCGTCCCGGACACCGGCGACCTGACCGAGGACCTCCGGCTGATCCTGCGGTCGCTGGTGGCCGAGGTCACCGGGCCGACCGGGTCGGCCGCCCTCTCGCTGCTGTCCTCCCTGCCGCACCAGCCCGCCCTGGCCGACGCGTTCCGGGCCGGGCCGCTCGCCGGGTGGCGCAGTGCGCTGGCGGCGGTCTGGGAGCGCGCCGAGGCACGCGGCGAGGTGCGCTCGGGCACCGCGCACACCGCGATCGCCCAGGCGGCCTCGGCGCTGGTCGTGCAGCGGTGGCTGCTCACCGGCGAACCCCTGGACGACGACTACGTCGACACCGTGCTGGAGACCGTCGTCCTCCCCCTCGCCCGGGCGGCAGCACCCGCCTGAGCGCCCGGACCAACGGCCCGTCCTCTCCCCCCGGAGGGCGGGCCGTTGCCCGGCCGTCGGGGTCAGCCGGCGGCGAACCGGCGCAGCCGCAGGCTGTTGGTGACCACCAGCACCGACGAGGCGGCCATCGCCAGGCCGGCCAGCAGCGGGTTGAGGAACCCCAGCGCGGCCAGCGGGACGAGCGCGACGTTGTAGGCGAAGGCCCAGACCAGGTTGACCTTGATGGTGGTCAGCGTGCGGCGGGACAGCCGCACCGCGTCGGCGGCGGCGGCCAGGTCGGCCCGGACCAGCGTGATGTCACCGGCCTCGATCGCGACGTCGGTCCCGGTGCCCATCGCCAGCCCGAGGTCGGCGCGGGCCAGCGCCGCGGCGTCGTTCACGCCGTCCCCGACCATCGCCACGACCCGGCCGCGCTCCTGCAGGTCGGCCACCACGTCGACCTTGCCCTCGGGCAGCACACCGGACACGACCTCGGTCGCGGGGTCCAGCCCGACCTCCCGGGCGACGGCCGCGGCGGCACCGGGCCCGTCGCCGGTCAGCAGGACCGGGCTCAGCCCGAGGTCCCGCAGCGCCTGCACGGCGGCCCGGCTGGTGGGCCGCACGGCGTCGGCGACGACGAGCAGCCCGCGGACCTCGCCCTCGACCGCGACCAGGACGGCCGTCCGGCCCGCGTCGGCGGCGCGGGACGCAGCCGCCGCGAGCTCCTCGGGCACGTCGCCCTGGACGTGCCGGCCGACCTCGACCCGCCGGCCCTCGACGGTGCCGGTGACGCCGAGGCCGGGCCGGTTGGCGAAGTCGACGACCTCGGGCAGCGGGCCGGGCACGCCGGCGACGACCGCGCGCGCGACCGGGTGCTCGGAGGCCGCCTCGACCGCGGCGGCCAGCCGGAGCACCTCGGGGTCGCCGACCTGCTCCACCAGGGCCATCTCGCCGGTGGTGACGGTGCCGGTCTTGTCCAGCACGACGGTGTCGACGGTGCGGGTGGACTCCAGCACCTCGGGGCCCTTGATCACGATGCCGAGCTGCGCGCCGCGGCCGGTGCCCACCAGCAGCGCGGTGGGGGTGGCCAGGCCCAGCGCGCACGGGCAGGCGATGACCAGCACGGCGACCGCGGAGGTGAACGCCGCGGACACGTCGCCGGTGACCAGCAGCCAGGTCAGCAGGGTGGCGAGGGCGACGACGAGGACGACGGGCACGAAGACCGCCGACACCCGGTCGGCCAGCCGCTGCACCGGCGCCTTGCCGCTCTGCGCGGCGGTGACCAGCCGGCCCAGCGCGGCCAGCGTGGTCTGCGCACCGACCCGGTCGGCCTGGACGACGAGCCGGCCGCCGGCCACGACCGAGGCGCCGGTGACCCGGTCGCCCGGGCCGACCTCGACCGGCACCGACTCGCCGGTCAGCATGGACAGGTCGACGGCGGAGGAGCCGGAGACGACGACCCCGTCGGTGGCGACCTTCTCCCCCGGCCGGACGACGAACCGGTCGCCCACGACGAGGGAGTCCACCGGCACCCGGACCTCGACGCCGTCACGCAGCACCGCGGCGTCCTTGGCGCCCATCGCAAGCAGCGCCCGCAGCGCGGCCCCGGAGCGGCGCTTGGCGCGGGACTCGGCGTAGCGGCCGGCCAGCAGGAACACGGTGACCGCGCTGGCCACCTCGAGGTACACCTCGCTGCTGCCGGCGCCCTGCTCGGCGAGCAGGTGGAACTCCATCCGCATGCCCGGGTCGCCCGCACCGCCCAGGAAGAGGGCGTACAGCGACCACAGGTAGGCCGCGACGATGCCGATCGAGACCAGCGTGTCCATGGTGCTGGCGCCGTGCCGGGCGTTGACGGCGGCGGCGCGGTGGAAGGGCCAGGCGCCCCACACGGCGACCGGGCTGGCGAGGGTGAGCGCCAGCCACTGCCAGTTGTCGAACTGCAGCGGCGGAACCATCGACAGCACCAGCACCGGCAGCGCGAGGGCGGCCGAGACGAGCAGCCGCTGCCGCAGGTCGCGGTCCTTGGCGGGCTCGTCGGCGGGTTCGTCGTCCGGCGTCACGGCGGCGTCGGCGGCCGGCGGGGCGGGCAGCGCGGCGGAGTACCCGGCGGCGGACACGGTGGCCAGCAGGGTGTCGGTGTCCACCGCGGCCGGGTCGTAGACGACCGTGGCGGCCTCGGTCGCGTAGTTGACGCTGGCCTGCACGCCCTCGACCTTGTTCAGCTTGCGCTCGATCCGGTTCGCGCAGCTGGCGCAGGTCATGCCGGTGATGTCGAGCCGGACCTCCTCGCGGGGGCCGGCGGTGGCGGTCACGCCGGGGTGGCCGTGTAGCCGGCCTCCGCCACGGCCGCGCGGACCTGCTCGCCGTCGACGTCCTCGCCGGTGACCCGCAGCGCGCCGCCGGCCAGGTCGACGTCGACGGCGGAGACACCGGCGACCTCGGAGACCTCCTCGGTGACCGAGGCGACGCAGTGCTGGCAGGTCATGCCGGTGACGGTGAAGTCGAGCGTGCTCATGGGGGTTCCTCCCGTCTCAGGACCGGACCAGCCGCGCGATGGCGGCGGAGGCCTCGGCGATCTTGGCGTCGGCGGCCGCGCCGTCGTCGTCGGCGCTGCTGGCGACCGCGTCCCGGACGCAGTGCCCGAGGTGGTCGTCGAGCAGCCCGAGGGCCACGGCCTGCAGCGCCTTCGTCGCGGCCGACACCTGGGTGAGGACGTCGATGCAGTAGGTGTCGTCCTCGACCATGCGGGCGATGCCGCGCACCTGGCCCTCGACGCGCTTCAGGCGCGCGAGCACCTGCTCCTTGTTGCCCTCGTAGCCGGCCATGCCGTCGAGGGTACCCCTAGGGGGTAGGGGTTACCACCCTCGCGTGCCGGGCTCGCCCTTGAACGGGCCGACCACCTCGTCGGTGATCCAGCCGCCGTAGAAGTCGCCGGCCTGGGCCCGCACGACCTCCCCGTCGACGCTCGCCCGGTCGAGCTTGGAGGGGTAGAACGCGACGGCGCCGCGCAGGTGCCGGTAGCCGGGGGTCGGGTCCTCGTAGGACCAGCCGACCGCCGGGTACCGGGTGCCGTCGACGACGGCGTCCCAGTAGGTGGCCACGCCCTTCCACTCGCACCAGCTGGCGCCCTCCCCGCGCCGCAGCACGCCGTCGGCGACGTCCTCGCGCGGGACGTAGTAGACGGGCGGGTGGCTGGTCTCGCAGACCCGGGCCGCACGGTCCGTGCTCGCGATCTCCACACCGCCCAGCACCACCTGGACGCGGCGGGACGTCACCTCGGCCGACGGGGGACGGGGGTAGTCCCAGACGGACTCCTGACCGGGGCCGACGGGGTCGGGCTTCGGGTGCACCACGACCCCAGTGTGCGCGGTCAGCGCCGGGCGCGCCGGACCTTCTGGACGACGACGAAGGTGACGAACAGGCCGGCCGCGGCCAGCGTCGCCTGCCCGGCCGGGCTGGCCAGCCACTGCTTGACCCGGTCCTGCGCCTGGGCCGACAGCCGCTGCGGGCTGCCCCGGTGGACCAGCTGGTCCAGGGTGGCCGCCAACGACTCGCGGGCGGCGTCGATCTCCTGCTGGATCTGCTCGGGGCTGCGGGGCACGCCGACAGCGTGCCACGTCCCCGGCCGGCGCACCGCTCCTAGACTCCGGGCAGCGCGGGAGTGGTGTAACGGCAGCCACGCCAGGTTTAGGTCCTGGTGCCTTCGGGCGTAGGGGTTCGACTCCCCTCTCCCGCACGGCGCCGTCCGGTCGGTCCACCCGGACGGGTGAACGCGCTGGGGTCCGGCCGGTCCGGTGCCGAACCACCTGGGGTGAGCACCGCCCTGCGACCCGACCCCGCCGCGCCGCGGCCCGCGGTCGAGCGACGGCTGGGCGCCGTGCTGGTCGAGGACGGCTCGATCACCCCCGGGCAGCGGGACGAGGCGTTGGCCGCCTCCCGCGAGGTGGGCACGCCGCTGGGGTCGGTGCTGCTGGCCCGCGGCTGGATCACCCGTCGGCGGCTGTACGTGGCGCTGGCCGAGGTGTGGGGCACCGAGATGACCTTCGTCGACCCGGTCGAGGTCGACCCCGACCTCGCGCAGCTGTTCCCCTACCCGGACCTGGCCCGCGAGCAGTGGGTCCCGCTGCGCACCGAGACCGGGCCGGACGGCGAGCCGCAGGTCGTCGTCGCCTCGTCCTCGCGGCCCAGCGAGCACGTGCGCCGGACGGTGGCCGAGCGCACCGGGGTGGAGCGGGTGCAACAGCTGGCCACCACCGACTGGGACGTGCAGCGGGCGCTGCGCACCGTGTGGCGGGACGACGTCGTGCACGAGGCGGTCTCCTCGCTGGCCGAGCGCCGGCCCGAGGAGTCCGCGTCCACGGTCTTCACCTGGCCGCAGGTGGCCACCGCCGTCGCCGCCGTCCTCGCGGTCGCCGTCGGCCTGCTGCTGGACGCGCCCACGACCGTCGTCGTCCTGCTGGCGGTGGTCAACGTCGTCATCGGGCTGTCGGTCGGCGCGAAGGCCCTGATCAGCACGGTGGGGACGGCGTCGGAGACCGTCGAGCAGGTGACCTCGGCCGACGTCGCCGCGCTGACCGACGCGCAGCTGCCGCACTACACGATCCTGGTCCCGGTGTACCAGGAGGCCGGCATCGTCGGCCTGCTCATGCAGAACCTGGCCGGGCTGGACTACCCGCGGGAGAAGCTGGAGATCCTGCTCCTGCTGGAGGAGGACGACCCGGAGACCCTGCAGGCCGCGCTGGCCGCCGCGCCGCCGGACGTCGTCCGGATCCTGGTCGTGCCGCACTCGCTGCCCAAGACCAAACCGCGCGCCTGCAACGTCGGCCTGGCCTTCGCCCGCGGCGACCTGGTGGTCATCTACGACGCCGAGGACCGGCCCGACCCCGACCAGCTGAAGAAGGCCGTGGTGGCCTTCGCGCAGGGCGGGGAGGACCTGGTCTGCGTGCAGGCCGCGCTGAACTACTTCAACGCCGAGGAGAACCTGCTCAACCGCATGTTCACCCTCGAGTACAGCTCGTGGTTCGACTACACGCTGCCCGGGCTGGACGCGCTGCGCCTGCCCATCCCGCTGGGCGGCACCAGCAACCACTTCCGGGCCTCGATGCTGCGCGAGCTGGGCGGCTGGGACCCCTTCAACGTCACCGAGGACGCCGACCTCGGGGTGCGGGCCTCGGCCCGCGGCGGGCGGGTCGCGGTGGTCAACTCGACCACCTACGAAGAGGCCAACATGGCCGTCGGCAACTGGCTCCGCCAGCGCAGCCGGTGGATCAAGGGCTACATGCAGACCTTCCTGGTGCACAGCCGGCACCCGGTGCGGCTGGTCCGGGCGATCGGGCCGCGGCAGGCCGTCGGGTTCCTGCTCACCATCGGCGGCACCCCGGCCACGTTCCTGCTGACCCCGCCGCTGTGGGCGGTGTTCGGGCTGTGGCTGGCCGCCCCGCACCTGTTCGCGCCGCTGCCGCCGTGGCTGCAGCTGGTCAGCCTGGGCAACCTGCTGCTGGGCAACGGGTTGATCGTCTACCTGGGCCTGCTGGCCGGGTTCAAGCGCCGCAGCTACCGGCTCGTGGCCTACGCGCTGATCTCGCCCCTCTACTGGCTGCTGCACTCGATCGCCTCGTACAAGGCGGCCTGGCAGCTGGTCACCAAGCCCTTCTACTGGGAGAAGACCCAGCACGGGCTCACCAGCCACTCCCCCGCGTCCCTGCCCCCCGACACCCCGGAGGACCCGATGGCCCCGCTGCACCTCGACGACCTCGCCGCGCTCCAGGCGGCGCTGGAGGCGCTCGACGAGCACGACCTGATCACCGAGCTGGCCCCGGCGTCGGTCGCGGTCCCCGCGCTGCAGCCCGTGGTCGGCGCACTGCCGCCGGTGCCGCCGCCGGCCGAGCGCGTCGTGCGCCGCACCGGGCCGCTGCCGCCGCTGGC
>NZ_JAMXRZ010000005.1 GCF_024124375.1 Klenkia sp. PcliD-1-E | reverse complement strand
CCGCGACCCCGGCGCCGACGGCGGCCGAGGCGACCACGCCCACCAGCACCCCGGCCAGCAGCGGTGCGCCGCGGCCGACCGCGCCGGCGCGCACCAGGTCGGTCGTGCCGGCGTCCTCGGCGCCGCGGGTGTGCCGCACGACCAGCAGCACCGCCATGAGCGCGGTCGCCACCAGCACCGACAGCAGCAGCTCGTTCGCGACCATCGCGGCGAGCGTGTAGTCCCCACCCACGCCGTAGCCGGGCCCGGACAGCAGGACGCCGGCCGGGGTGCGCACCGCGGCCGCGCGGGCGTCCCGGTCGGCGGCGGTCGGGTAGACCAGGTGCAGCGCGACGACGGCGTAGACGGTGACCGCGGTCAGCGCGGAGACCCAGACCTGCACCCGGCGCCGGTCCTGGGTCAGCGCCGCGCGCAGCAGCACCCCGGTCACCCGGCGTCCCCGGTGTAGTGCCGCAGGAACAGCTGCTCCAGCGACGGCGGCGCCACGGCCAGGTCGGTCAGACCCAGGGCGGCCAGCCGGGGCAGGACGTCGTCCAGCCGGGCCCGGTCGAGCCCGAAGGTGACCCGGCCGCCGTCCACGGCGAGGTCGGCGACACCGGGCAGGCCGGCCAGCACCTGCGGGTCACCGGTCAGCCGGGCGGTGACGGTGAGCGCGGTGAGGTGCCGCAGGTCCTCCAGCGAACCCGACTCCACGGTGCGCCCGGCCCGCACGATCGTCACCGTGTCGCACAGGGCCTCGACCTCGTCGAGCAGGTGGCTGGACAGCAGCACCGCCCGGCCGGCGTCCCGGGCCTCCCGGACGCACTGCCGGAAGACCTCCTCCATCAGCGGGTCGAGACCGCGGGTGGGCTCGTCGAGCAGCAGCAGGTCGACGTCGGCCGAGAGCGCGGCGACCAGGGCGACCTTCTGCCGGTTGCCGGTGGAGTAGGTGCCGACCCGGCGGGTGGGGTCGAGCTCGAAGCGCTCGACCAGCTCGTCCCGCCGCGGGGACGGCGTCCCGCGCAGCCGGGCCAGCAGGTCCATGGTCTCCCCGCCGGTCAGCCGGGGCCAGAGCGCGACGTCGCCGGGGACGTGGGCGACCCGGCGGTGCAGGGTGACCGCGTCGGCCCACGGGTCGCCGCCCAGCAGCCGCACGGTGCCGTCGTCGGCGCGCAGCAGCCCCAGCAGCACCCGCAGCGTGGTCGACTTGCCGGCACCGTTGGGGCCGAGGAAGCCGGCGACGGTGCCCGGCTGCACCACCAGGTCCAGGCCGTCGAGTGCGGTGACCGGGCCGAAGGCCTTGCGCAGGCCGGCGACCTCCACGACCGGGGCGCTCACGACCCGGCCCCCGCCAGCCAGCCGTCCAGCACCGCCGAGTCGGCGAGCAGGCCGTGCGTGTACAGCTCCAGCGCGGGCAGGGTGCGGGCGTCGGCGTAGGCGCGCAGCACCGGCCGCAGGTCGCCGTCCACCGGGGGGTGCCGGCGGGTGAAGGCCAGCAGCGTGCCGATCCCGACGTCCACCAGGTGGGCCGCGCGGGCGGCGGGGTCGCGGCTGGGCTTGACCGTGCCGGCCTCGACCGCCTCGGCCAGGCCGCGCTCGGCGTCGGCGGTCATCCGGCCCAGGACGGTGGTGGCCAGCGGGCCGCCGGCGACGAAGGTCTGCAGCAGGTAGCCCACCAGCGGGGCGAACTCCTCGACCTGGCCGAGCGTGGCCAGCATCGCCGCCGGACCCCCGGCCAGCGCGCCCGTCTCGGTGTCGTGCAGCCGGTCGAGCACGTACTGGTCGCAGGCCGTGCGCAGGCCGTCCTTGGAGCCGTAGTGGTGGCCGAGCAGCCCGGGGGAGACCCCGGCGTCGGCGGCGATGGTGCGGACGGACGCGCCGAACCCGTCCGAGGCGAACCGCGCGACCGCGGCGTCCCTGATGCGGGCCCGGGCGGTCCGGTCGGCGTCGGCTGAACGCATGTCCAGCACGCTAGACGCGCGTTCAGCCAGGCACCACGGTTGTCGTCATTAAGAAGTTACAAACGTAACGAGAAGGAGCCTCTTGGCTGTCGCTGTAATGAACGCTACGTTCGCCTCACCCGGACGGGCGACCCCCGAGGAGACCCCTCGACCGCCCCGCCGGGGGCCGGCAGCTCGTCCCCGCACGCCCTCCGCGCGCTCTGCTCGCGGCCCCCCACCCTCCCCGCACCCGGTGCGGGCGACCCGACGAGGACCGTCGATGACACGCACATCCCGCACCCGGTACGCCGCCGTCCTGGCCGCGTCCGCGGTGGCCCTCGCCGCCTGCGGCGGCGGCTCCAGCAGCAGCAGCGCCGGTGGCGGCGGAGGTGACCCCGTCCAGGGCGGGGACCTCACCATCGCCCGCGCCGCCGACGCCATCTCGATGGACAAGACGACCACGTTCGACAACAACTCCATCTACGTGATGGAGCAGATCATGGAGCCGCTGTTCACCGTCAGCGACGACGGCACCGACGTCGAGCCCTGGCTGGCCAGCGACTACTCCGTCAGCGACGACCAGCTGACCTACACCATCGACCTGCGCGAGGGCGTCGACTTCAGCAACGGCGACCCGGTCACCGCCGAGGACGTGAAGTTCTCCCTCGACGAGAACACCGCCACCGGCGGCGACGGCTGGGGCTTCATCAACGCCGCCATCGACTCGGTCAGCGTGGTCGACGACTCCACCGTCTCCATCCAGCTCAAGTACCCCTGGGCGCCGCTGCTGGCCGACCTCTCGCTGTTCGCCAACGGCATCATCCCGGCCAACTACGGCGGGCAGACCGCCGAGCAGTTCTACGAGGCCCCGGTCGGCACCGGTCCGTTCGTGTGGGACGAGTGGCAGCGCGGCCAGTACCTCAAGCTGGACGCCAACCCCGACTACTGGGGCGGCCGCAACGGCCACGCGCCCTACCTGGACAGCGTGACCTGGACCGTCGTCCCCGACGCCAACACCCGCAAGCTGCAGCTGCAGGGCGGCCAGATCGACATCGACGACACCCCGGACTGGTCCAGCTTCCAGTCGCTGTCATCCACCCCCGGCGTCACCGCGACGGCGTTCCCGTCGACCCGGATGGACTACATCGCCTTCAACCAGCAGGTGCAGCCCTTCCAGGACGTGCACGTCCGCCGCGCCATCGCCTACGCCCTGGACCGGGAGTCCATGGTCAGCGCGGTGCTCTACGGCAACGGCCAGCCGGCGAACTCCCTGCTGAGCCCCGGCACGCCGTACTACGACGCCGACGTGCAGGGCCCCACCTTCGACCTGGACCAGGCCAAGCAGGAGATGGCTCAGTCCAGCGTCCCCGAGGGCTTCTCCACCAGCCTGCTGATCGCCTCCGGTGACCCCAACCAGGCCTCGATCGCGCAGATCATGCAGACCCAGCTCGCCGAGCTCGGCATCGACATGCAGATCCGCCAGCTGGACCCGACCGCCAACAAGCAGGCCCGCCTCGCCTCGGACTTCGACATGACCATCTCCGCCTGGACCATGGACATCCCGGACCCCGACGAGTGGACCTCCTTCGCGGTGGACCCGGACGGCGGCTCGCACTCGGCCTTCACCTACTGGGACGACCCCACGGTGATCGACCTGAACAAGCAGGCCCAGCAGGAGCTGGACACCGACGCCCGCCAGGACCTGTACACCCAGATCCAGCAGCAGGCCGGCGACAGCGCCTTCCTCGCCTACCTCTACTACTCGCCCTACGCCTACGCCATGACCGACGCGGTGCAGGGCTTCCAGGTGACGCCCCTCGGCAACTACCACCTGGAGGACGTCTACAAGACGCAGTGAGCCCGACCCCGGGGGCGGCTCCGCGCCGCCCCCGGGGCCCTCCACCCACAGCGCACCGAGGAGGTGGGCACGTGCTCGACCGGCTCCGATTCGTCCCCGGACGGCTGCTCCAGGCGATCCCCGTGGTCTTCGGGGTGACGATCGTCGTCTTCTTCATGGTCCACCTGCTGCCGGGCAACCCGGCGCTGGCGCTGCTGGGCCAGACCGCCACCCCCGAGCGGGTCGCGGCGCTGAACAGCCAGCTCGGCCTGGACCAGCCGCTGTGGGACCAGTACTTCCGGTTCCTCGGCAACCTGGTGCAGCTCGACCTCGGGCAGTCCATCACCTACCAGCGGCCGGTCGTCGAGCTCATCGGCGACGCCGTCCCGGTGACGCTGTCGCTGCTGGCCTACGCGCTGGTGCTCTCCCTGGTGATCAGCGTGCCGCTGGCCGCGCTCGCCGCCAGCGCGCCCGGCCGGGTCCGCGACGCCGCCGTCCGCGTGTTCACCCTGCTCGGGCAGGGCATGCCGCAGTTCTGGGTCGGCATCATGCTCATCCTGCTGCTGGGCGTGAAGGCGCAGGCCTTCCCGGTCGGCGGGTACGGGCAGACCCCCGGCGAGCACCTCTACTACCTGTTCCTGCCGGCCCTGACGCTGGCGATCGCCATGTCGCCGACGACGATCCGCAGCCTGCGGGCCTCCACGATCGGCGTGCTGGGCTCGGACCACGTCGCCACCGCGCGCAGCAAGGGCGCCGCGGGGACGACGTTGTTCCGCCGGCACGTGCTGCGCAACGCCGCCATCCCGACCGTGTCGATCATCGGCGTCAGCCTCGGTTACCTGGTCGGCGGCTCGCTGGTCATCGAGAAGGTCTTCGCCGTCCCCGGGCTCGGGTCGCTGATGGTGAACGCGATCTTCGCCCGGGACTTACCGACCATCCAGGCCGTCGCGCTCGTCGTCGCCCTGTTCGTGGTGGTCGTCGGCATCGTCACCGACGTCGTCTACACCGCCATCGACCCCCGCGTGGACCTCGCCACCAAGGAGCGGGCATGACCACCACCCCGGCACCCCCCGCCGTCCTGGCCAGCCAGGCCGCCGACGCCGCCCCCGACCCGGTCCGCCCGGCGCGGTCGCGGACGCTCAAGCCCTGGTACCGCAACGGCACCCTCGTCGTGGGGCTGGTCGTCGTCGGCCTGCTCGTGGCGGTCGCGGTGTTCGCCCCGCTGCTGGCGCCCTACGACCCGATCAAGCAGGACCTGCCCAACGCGCTGCAGGGGCCCGGCGCCGAGCACTGGCTGGGCACCGACAAGTACGGCCGCGACGTGCTGTCCCGGCTCATCTGGGGCGCCCGGGTCGACCTGCGGATCGGCTTCCTCGCGGTGCTCATCCCGTTCGTCGTCGGCACCGTCGTCGGCGCGCTGGCCGGCTACTTCGGCGGCTGGTTCGACACCGTGGTCATGCGCGTGGTCGACGTGTTCTTCGCCTTCCCGTTCTACGTGCTGGTCATCGTGCTGGTCTTCGTCCTGGGCGCCGGCGAGAGCAGCATCTACCTGGCCATCGCCGCGGTCTCCTGGGTCGCCTACGCCAAGATCATGCGCGGGGAGCTGCTGGTCGCGAAGAAGCAGGACTACGTGACGGCGGCGCGGTTGGGCGGCATGTCGCACGGCCGGATCCTCGTCAAGCACATCGCGCCGAACGTGCTCTCCCAGGCCCTGATCTACGCCTGCAGCGACATCGTCATGGACATCATGGCCATCGTCACCCTCGGCTACCTGGGCCTGGGGATCGCCCCGCCGACCGCCGAGTGGGGCTCGATGATCCTCGACGGCCAGGAGTTCATCACCACCCAGTTCCTGCAGGCCACCATCCCCGGCCTCGCCGTCGTCGTCACCAGCCTGGGCCTGTCGCTGCTGGGCGACGGCCTGTCCGACCAGCTGTCCCCGGAGCGCCGGAAGTGAGCACCGTGAGCACCCAGCCCGCCCCGTTCCGGGCCGGCCTCGACGAGACCGTGCCGCTGCTGCGGGTCCACGACCTGTCGGTCGGGACGTCGGGCGCGACCATCGTGGACGGCGTCTCCTTCGACGTCGCCGCGGGCGAGCGCACCGGCATCGTCGGGGAGTCTGGCTCGGGGAAGTCGCTGACCCTGCGCGCGATCGCCGGGCTGCTGCCCCGCGGCGTGCGGGTGACCGGCGGGGCCGTGGAGTACGGCGGCACCGACCTGCTGACCATGCCCGCCCGGCGGCGGCGCGCCCTCATGGGCCCGGAGATCGCGATGGTCTTCCAGGAGCCGATGACCGCGCTCAACCCGGTCATGCGGGTCGGCGACCAGATCGCCGAGGGCCCCCGCCGGCACCTCGGGCTGGGCAAGGCCGAGGCCGCGGACCTGGCGGTGCAGATGATGGCCCGCACCGGCATCCCCGACCCCGCCCGCCGGGCGCGGGCCTACCCGCACGAGCTCTCCGGCGGCCTCCGCCAGCGGATCATGATCGCGATGGCGGTCTCCTGCGGGCCCCGGCTGCTGCTGTGCGACGAGCCCACCACCGCCCTCGACGTCACCGTGCAGCTGCAGGTGCTCAAGCTGCTGGAGCGCCTCTGCGAGGACACCGGCACCGCCCTGGTCTTCGTCACCCACGACCTCGCGGTGGTCAACCAGACCTGCTCGGCCGTGGACGTCATGTACGCCGGGCACGTCGTGGAGTCCGGGCCGGTCGCGGAGCTGTTCACCACCCCGAAGCACCCCTACACCCGCGGCCTGCTGGAGAGCGCACCCGACTTCGACCGGCCCGACCGCGAGCTGGTGCCCATCCCGGGCTTCCCGCCCAACGTCGCCGACCGCGGACCGGGCTGCCCGTTCGCCCCGCGCTGCGGCTACGTCGTCGACACCTGCCGGACGGCGATGCCGCCGCTGGCCACCGTCGCGCCCGGCCGGCTGGCCGCCTGCTTCGAGACCGACCGGCTGGGGGATGAGCTGTGAGCGAGACCGCCGTGCAGCTGACCGGGGTCACGAAGACCTACGCCACCGGGACGTCGTGGCTCGCCCGGCTCACCCGGCGGCGCGCCGCGACCCTCACCGCGGTGGACGGCGTGGACCTCGAGCTGCGCCGCGGCGAGGTGCTCGCCCTGGTGGGGGAGTCCGGGTCGGGGAAGTCGACGCTGGCCAAGATCCTGGTCGGCAGCACCAGCCCGACCACCGGCACCGTCGAGCCCACCGGCCGGGGCAAGGCCGCCGCCCGCCGGGTGCAGATGGTCTTCCAGGACCCCTACAGCTCGCTCAACCCGCGGCTGACCGTGGGTGCGGTGCTGGCCGAGCTGCTGCGGCTGCACGACGTCGTGCCCCGGGCCGAGGTGCGCGCGGATTGCGAGCGGCTGGTCAACCTGGTGGGTCTGGAGGCCGACGTCCTGGACGCCTACCCCAGCCAGTTCTCCGGCGGCCAGCGGCAGCGGCTGGCCATCGCCCGCGCGCTCGCCGTCCGGCCCGACGTGCTGGTCGCCGACGAGCCGGTGTCGGCGCTGGACGTGTCGGTGCAGGCCACGGTGCTCGACCTCATCGCCCGGCTGCGCGCCGAGCTCGGCCTGTCGGTGCTGTTCATCGCGCACAACCTCGCCGTCGTGCAGCACCTGGCCGACCGGGTCGCGGTCATGTACCTGGGCCGGGTCGTCGAGGTCGCGCCCACCGCCGAGCTGTTCGCCTCGCCCCGGCACCCCTACACCCGCGCGCTCATCGACTCCATCCCGCGGATGACCGCCGGCAGCGTCAACGACGACTTCGAGCTGGACGGCGAACCGCCCAGCCCCTACGACGTCCCGGCCGGCTGCCGGTTCCACCCGCGCTGCCCGCTGGCCACCGACGAGTGCCGGGCCACCGACCCCCCGCTGCTGGAGGTGGGGCCGGCGCGCGAGAGCGCCTGCCTGCACGCCGACCAGCTCGCCACCCTCCCCCTCCCCGAGCCCGAACACGCACCCGAGCCACTGGAGCCGCAGCGATGAAGACCTGGATCTCCTTCGACATGGAGGGGGTGGCCGGCATCGTCGACTGGGACCAGTGCCGGCCCAGCGGCGGCGCCCGCTACGAGCTGGGCTGCCAGCTCATGCTCGCCGAGGTCAACGCCGCCATCGAGGGCGCGCTGGCCGGCGGGGCCACCGAGGTCCTGCTCAACGACAGCCACGGCACCATGGCCAACCTCGACCCCCGGGCCGTCGCCGGCGGCGCCCGCTACATCGGGGGCCGGCACAAGCCGCGCTACATGGTGCAGGGCCTGGACGAGACCGTCGACGCGGTCTTCCTGGTCGGCTACCACGGCTCGATCTCCGGGGCGCCGTCTTCGCTGAGCCACACCTACAACCCCGAGGTGTACGCCGGCGCCCGGGTCAACGGCACCCCGGTGGGGGAGAGCGGCATCAACGCCCTCGTCGCCGAGCACCACGGCGTGCCCATCGCCTTCGTCTCCGGCGACGCGGTCACCTGGGCCGAGACCGAGCCGTTCGCGCAGGGCGCGGTGAACGTGCAGACCAAGACCTCCATCACCCGCTTCGCCGCGGACAACCTGCACCCCACCGAGAGCTGCCGGCTGATCCGCGAGGGCGCCGAGGAGGCCATGCGCCGGGTCGCCGCCGGGTCGGTCGCCACGCCGGGCATCACCCGGCCGGCCACCCTGGAGCTGGACGTGCAGACCGGCGACATGGCCGAGGTCGCCACCTGGGTGCGCGGCGTCGAGCGGGTGTCGGAGCGGACCATCTCGATCAGCGGTGACGACCTGCTGGAGGTCTTCACCTCCTTCGTGGCCACGAACTACATCACCCGCCAGGCCGGTGGCCGGTGACGACGCAGCTGTTCACCGCGCCGCCCACCGCGGGCGGCTGGTCGCTGGTGCTGCACGGCGGCGCCGGCGGCCGGGTCGAGGAGCTCTCCCTGGAGGCCGCGGCCGACTACTCCGCCGGGCTGCGCACCGCCTACCGGGCCGGTTCCGACGTGCTGGCCGCCGGCGGCAGCGCGCTGGACGCGGTCTGCGCCACCGTCGAGGCGCTCGAGGACGACCCGCTGTTCAACGCCGGCCGGGGCGCGGCGCTCACCGCCGCCGGCACCGCCGAGCTCGACGCCAGCGTGATGACCGGTGACGGCCGGGCCGGTGCGGTCGCGGCCTGCCTGCATGCCCGCAACCCGGTGCACGCCGCCCGGCACGTCATGGAGCACAGCGCCGCCGTCCTGCTGGTCGCCCCGCCGCGCGCCGTGCTGGAGGACTGGGGGCTGACCACCGTCGAGCGGGACTACTTCCTCACCCCCGCCCGCCAGCAGCAGCTGCGCAACGTGCAGGACGGGGTGCTGCAGGGGTCCCGGCACGGCACGGTCGGTGCCGTCGCGCGCGACGTGCACGGCCGGATCGCCGCCGCCACCTCGACCGGCGGCATGGTCGACCAGACCGAGGGACGGGTCGGGGACACCCCGGTCGTGGGGGCGGGCACCTACGCCCGGGACGGCGTCGCGGCGATCTCCTGCACCGGGCACGGCGAGGCGTTCATCCAGGGGGTCGTCGCGCACGACTTGGCCTCCCGGGTGCGCTACCTCGGCACCCCGCTGGAGCAGGCCGTCGCCGACACCGTCGCCGCCGAGCTGGACCCCCGCGGGGCGATCGGCGGGCTGATCGCGGTCGACGGGGACGGGCGGATCGTCGTCGGCCACAACAGCCCGGCGATGTTCGCCGCCTACTCCGACGGCACCCAGGTGGTGACCCACACGTGACCGCGCTGCGCGACGAGGTGTTCGCCCGGATGGACGAGCTGTCCCCGGCGGAGAAGAAGGTGGCCCGCACGCTGCTGGCCGACTACCCCGGCGCCGGCCTGGCCAGCGCCGCGCAGCTGGCCAAGACCGCCGGCACCTCGACGCCGACGGTGCTGCGGCTGGTCACCCGGATCGGGCTGGGCAGCTACCCGGAGTTCCAGCAGCGGCTGCGCGAGGAGGTCAGCCAGCAGCTCAACTCCCCGGTCAGCCGGGCCAGCGAGCGGCTCACCGGCGAGGGCGACGGCACCCTGTTCCACCGCTCCGTCGGCCAGCGGCTGGACCTGGTCGACCGGCTGCGCGCCACCGTGCCGCCGAGCGAGTTCGACGCCGCGGTGGAGCTGCTGGCCACCGCCACCGGCGGCATCGTGGCCAGCGGCGGCTACTTCTCCCGGTACATGGCGCAGATCCTGGTCATGCAGCTGGACCAGCTGGTGCCCGCGGTGGAGCTGGCCACCGAGCCGCTGGGCCGCGACATCGGCCGCTACCTGGCGATGGGCCGCGGGTCGGTCGCCGTCGTGTTCGACCTGCGCCGGCACGAGCTGCCCGCCCAGCAGGTGGCGGCGCTGGCCCGCAGCCGGGGCGCCGCCGTCCTGGTCATCACCGACGAGGAGATGTCCCCGGCCGCCGACGACGCCGACGTGGTGCTGCCCGTCGCGGTCGACGGCGTGCCCTTCGACTCCTTCGCCGCGCTGATGGTGCTGGTCGAGGCGGTCGTGGAGGGGGTGTTCCAGCGGGTCGGGCAGGCCGGTCTGGACCGGATGCGGGACTGGGAGCAGTCCGTGCAGATCCACCGCGCGTTCCGGGTGGGCCCGGCATGAAGGGGCTCACCGCGCTCGTGACCGGCACCGGGCAGGGCATCGGCGCCGCCATCGCCGACGCGCTCGCCGACGCCGGGGCCACCGTGCACCGCGCCGACCGGGACACCGTCGACCTGTCCGTCCGCGCCGAGGTCGAGGACCTGGTCAGCCGTATCGGCCGGGTCGACGTGCTGGTCAACTGCGCCGGCGGCGTGGTCGGGCAGACGCACACCCCGCTGGAGGACCTGACCGACGAGGCCTGGGACGCGATCTACGACGCGAACCTGCGGACGACGCTCAACTGCACCCGCGCCGTCGTCGGCGGCATGAAGGAACGCCGGTTCGGCCGCATCGTGGTCATCTCCTCCGGCGCCGGGCGCAGCGTCAGCCTCACCGGCATCCAGGCCTACGCCTCGGCCAAGGCCGCCCAGATCGGGCTGACCCGCCAGCTCGCGCACGAGCTCGGCCCGCACGGCATCACCGTCAACGGCGTCGCGCCCGGCTTCGTGCTGTCCAACCCCACCACCCGGGCGCAGTGGGAGTCCTACGGCGAGGCCGGCCAGCAGGCGCTGCTGGAGAAGATCGCCGTCCGTGCCACCGGCACCCCCGCCGACATCGCCCGCGGGGTGCTGTTCTTCGCCGACCCCGCCGCCGGGTGGGTCAGCGGCCAGACGCTGTCCATCGACGGCGGCCACTCGCTCTTCTGAGGAGTCCCATGACCAGGCTCGACGAGCTGGGCGAGCGGTACTTCCGCCTCCAGCACACCTACGACCCCTACAACGCCACCCTGCTCGGCATCCCCGACTTCGACGGCCTGGCCGGCGACCCGTCGGTCGAGGCCAGCGACGCCGCGGCAGCGGACCTCGCCGCGATCGGCACCGAGCTCTCCGGCATGGACACCGCCGGGCTGTCCGAGGCCGAGCAGGTCGACCACGGCGTGCTCACCGCCCTGGCGCACGGCGCCTCCCGCGACGCGCACCACGCGCTGTGGGCGGCCAACGCCTCGGCCAAGGGCTACGTCAGCCGACAGGGCCTGGTCTTCCAGGCCGTCCCCGCGATGACCGTGACCGACGCCGACTCCCTGGACCGGTACCGCTCCCGGCTGGCCGGGATCGGCGGGTTCCTCACCGCCCTCGGCGAGCGGTACGAGCTGGAGGCCGGGCGGGGGCGGGTGCCCACCGAGCTCGGCGTCCGGCACGCGATCGGCCAGCTCGAGGGCCACCTGCGCGCCGACCTGGACGACGACGTGCTGCTCACCCCCGTCCGCGGCGCCACCGAGGGCCACCGCGACGTCGTCGCCGACTCGGTCCGGCCGGCGATGGCGGCGCTGGCCGAGACGCTGCGCGGGCTGCTGCCGCTGGCCCGGCCCGACGACCGGGTCGGCATCTCGCACGTCCCCGGCGGTGCCGAGGCCTACGTCGACGCCGTCGCCCGGCACACCACCACCGACCTGACGCCCGAGCAGGTGCACCGGATCGGCCTGGACACCCTCGCCGAGCTGGCCCCGCGCTGGACCGACGTCGGGCAGCGGGTGCTTGGGGAGAGCGACTTCGCCGCGATCGTGTCCCGGCTGCGCACCGACCCCGCACTGCGGTTCGAGACCAGCGACCAGATCGTCGCCGTCGCCCAGGCCGCGCTGGAGCGGGCGCAGGCGGCGCAGGAGGACTGGTTCCCGCACTACGACATCGCGCCCTGCGTGCTGGAGGAGATCAACCCCGTCGACGCCGAGGGATCGGCGATGGCCTACTACCGCCCCCC
This sequence comes from Klenkia sp. PcliD-1-E, assembly GCF_024124375.1. Classification (GTDB taxonomy): domain Bacteria; phylum Actinomycetota; class Actinomycetes; order Mycobacteriales; family Geodermatophilaceae; genus Klenkia. The sequence continues at coordinate 61,278 of NZ_JAMXRZ010000005.1, read as the reverse complement.
GGCTGCTGACGGCTCGCGGCCGGGGGCGCACTGCCTGCTCACCACCCACCCCACCGAGCGGTTCCGGTTCGAGTACGAGGCGCTGGCCTTCCACGAATCGGTGCCGGGCCACCACCTGCAGCTGGCCAGCGCGCAGACCCTGGACCTGCCCCGCTACCGGCGGCACCTCGACGTCGAGGCGTGCAGCTTCAACGAGGGCTGGGGCCTGTACGCGGAGTCCCTCGCCGAGGAGATGGGCCTGTACTCGACCGACACCGCGCTGTTCGGGATGCTCAGCTTCGCCGCGCTGCGGGCCTGCCGGCTGGTCGTGGACACCGGCATGCACGCGATGGGCTGGTCCCGCTCCGACGCGGTCGAGTTCATGCTGGCGCACACCGCGACCACCCGGGAGCACGTGGTCAGCGAGGTCGACCGGTACGTCTGCTGGCCCGGCCAGGCACTGGCCTACACCGTCGGACGGCGGGAGATCGGCCGGCTGCGCGCCCGCACCGAGGCCGAGCTCGGCGACCGCTTCGACCCGCGCGCCTTCCACGGCGCCGTCCTGGCCCACGGCGCCCTGCCGCTGGCCGTGCTCGACCGCACCGTCGCGCGCTTCAGCGCCGGTGTCGCTGCAGAGGGGAACTGATCGTGGACCTGACCATCAACGGCGCGAGGCTGGTCGTCGAGGTGCTGGGGGACGACGACGCCCCGGTCCTCATCGCGCACCACGGCGGCGGGGGCATCGGCTCCCTCGCCGAGCCGAAGGCCACCTTCGGGCCGCTGGCCGACCGGTTCCGGGTCGTCGTCTTCGACGCCCGCGGCTGCGGCCTGTCCGAGGGCGTGCCGCCCTACAGCCACGAGCAGTGGGCCGCCGACGTCGAGGGCCTGCGCGAGTGGACCGGCGCCGAGGAGGTCGTGGTGGCCGGCGGGTCCTACGGCGGGTTCATCGCGCTGGAGTACGCCGTCCGCTACCCCGGCCGGGTGCGGGCGATGGTGCTGCGCGACACCTCCGCCGACGGCTCCAACCTGGAGCTGGCCTTCGAGAACGCCCGCAACCAGGACCGGGTGGAGATCGACTGGGAGCGCTTCAACCGGTACTGGCACGGCGAGACCCGGTCCGACACCGACCTCAAGGAACTGTGGCGGGACCTCATCCCGCTCTACGACAAGGAGTACGACCCGGTGAAGGCCGACGCCGCGGTCGAGGCCGGCATCTACCGGCACGAGGCGCACAACTGGTGCTTCCAGCACAACTGGGGCTCCTACGACCTGAAGGCCGACCTGCCCGCGGTCACCGCACCCACCCTGGTCACCGTCGGCCGGTACGACTGGGTCACCCCGGTCAGCTCCTCGGAGACCATCGCCGAGCTGCTGCCGGGGTCCGAGCTGGTGGTCTTCGAGAACTCCGGCCACTCGCCGCAGGTCGAGGAGCGCGAGCTGTTCCAGGCGACGATGCGGGAGTTCCTCGACCGCGTGGTGCCGGCATGAGGTACGTCGTCATCGGCGCCGGCGCGATCGGCGGGGTCCTCGGTGCGCGGATGGCCCGCGACGGCGTGGACGTGCTGCTCTGCGACGCCGACCGCGACCACGTGGCCGCGGTCCGGGAGCACGGGTTCGCGATCGAGGGCCCGGTCGAGGAGTTCACCGTCGACGTGCCGATCGTGACGCCCGACGAGCTGCCCGACCGCATCGACCGGGCGGTCGTGGCCGTGAAGAGCCACCACACCCGGGACGCCGTCGCGCCGCTGACCGACCGGCTGGCACCCGACGGCGTCGTCCTCACCGTGCAGAACGGTCTGACGGCCGACCTGCTGGTCGAGGCCGTCGGCCGGGAGCGGGTCATATCCTCCTTCGTCAACATCGGCGCCGACGTGATGGGCCCGGGCCGGGTCATGCAGGGCAACGTCGCCGCCTTCCACGTCGGCGAGCTGGACGGCGGGCCGGTCACCGACCGGGTGCGCGAGTTCGTCGACGTGCTGCCCTACGCCCAGGCCACCGACAACGTGCTGGGCTACCTCTGGGGCAAGGAGGCCTACGGCGCGATGCTGTGGGCCGGCGCGGTCAGCGACCTCTCGATCGCCGAGACCCTGGAGCGCCCGGAGTACCGCCCGCTCATGCTCGCCGTCGCCCGCGAAGTGCTCGCCCGGGCGCCGGTGCCGGTGGAGAGCTTCGACGGCTTCGAGCCCGACGACCTCGAGGGGTCCCTCGACCGGCTGGCCGCGTTCAACCGGCGCAGCGCCAAGACCCACAGCGGCATCTACCGCGACCTCGCGGTGCGCAAGCGGAAGACGGAGATCGACAGCATGCTGCGCGACCTGGACGGCCCGGTCTTCGCGAAGATCGGCGAGATCATCCACGACATCGAGGACGGCCGGCGGGTCAACGAGGTCGCCAACCTCGACGAGCTCGCCGCCTTCGTCGCCGGGCGTGCGGCATGAGGGCCGCCGTGTACCAGGCGGCCGGCGTCGTCACCGTCGAGGACGTGCCCGACGCCGCGCTGGTCGAGCCGACCGACGCGGTCGTCGAGGTGCTGCGCTCGTGCATCTGCGGCTCGGACCTGTGGTCGTACCGCGGGGTCGTCGACCGCGCGCCGGGGTCCCGGTGCGGCCACGAGTTCATCGGCACGGTCACCGACGTCGGTGCCGCGGTCACCACCGTGCGCCCGGGTGACCTGGTCGTCTCCCCGTTCACCTGGTCGGACAACACCTGCCCGGCGTGCCTGGACGGCGTGCACACCCGCTGCGACCACGGGGGCGGGTTCGGCGCCCCGGGGTCGGACGGCGGGCAGGGCGAGGCGGTGCGGGTGCCGCAGGCCGACGGCACGCTGGTCGCCGTCCCCGGTGGCCGGGCCGGCGTCGACGACGCGCAGCTGCCCGCGCTGCTGGCCCTGTCGGACGTGATGGCCACCGGGCTGCACGGCGCGGTGCTGGCCGGCGTCGGCGCCGGCTCCACGGCGGTCGTGATCGGCGACGGCGCGGTCGGGCTGTGCGCCGTCCTCGGTGCCCGGGCGGTGCTGGGCGCCGAGCGGGTCGTGCTGATGAGCCGGCACGAGGACCGCGCCGCCGTCGGGCGGGCGTTCGGGGCCACCGACGTCGTCGCCGCCCGCGGCGAGGAGGGGATCGCCGCGGTGCGGGAGCTGACCGGCGGCCGCGGCGCCCGGCACGTCGTGGAGGCCGTCGGCACGCCGCAGTCCTGGGAGATGGCGCTGGGCATGGCCCGGGTCGGCGGGCAGGTCGGCGCGGTCGGCGTGCCGCACACCTCGCCGGAGATCCCGCTGTTCCCGATCGTCCGCCAGCACCTGTCGGTCGCCGCCGGCATCGCGCCGGTGCGCAAGTACCTGCCCGACCTGGTCGAGCGGGTGCTGGCCGGCACGCTGGACCCCTCGCCGGTGTTCGACCTGACCCTGCCGCTGGCGCAGGTCGCCGAGGGCTACGCCGCGATGGACCAGCGGCGGTCGATCAAGACCGTGCTCGCCGGGTGAGGATCACCGACGTCCTCGCCGTGCCGGTGCGCGGCGGGTTCTTCACCGACGACCAGGCCGCGATCGTGGCCGGCGCCCCGCACGACGGCTTCGGCTACGCCGGCGCCCCGCTCACGCCGGGGTTCCGGGCGATCCGGCAGCCGGCGCAGGCGCTGAGCGTGCTGCTGGTGCTGGAGGACGGCTCGGTCGAGCACGGGGACTGCGCCGCGGTGCAGTACAGCGGCGTCGGCGGGCGGGACCCCGTGCTGGACGCCGTCGGGGCCCGGGACGTGGTGCTCGGGCCGCTGGCCGACGAGCTGCGCGGCCGGGACGTGACGGGTTTCCGCGACGTCGCCGAGGAGCTGGCGGCGCTGCCGGTGCACACCGCGATCGGGTACGGGGTCAGCCAGGCGCTGCTCGCCGTCGCGGCCCGCGCGCAGCGCCGCACGATGGCCGAGGTGGTGCGCGACGAGTGGGCCACCGGCGTCGAGCTCGCCGCCGTCCCGCTCTACGCGCAGAGCGGCGACGAGCGGCGCACCGGGGCGGAGAAGATGCTGCTGCACGGCGTCGACGTCCTGCCGCACGGGCTGTTCAACTCGCTCGAGCTGATCGGGACCGACGGCAGCCGGCTGGCGGACTACCTGCGCTGGCTGGTCGCCCGGGCCGGCGAGCTCGCCCCCGGTGCGACCCCGCGGCTGCACGTCGACGTCTACGGCACGCTCGGGCTCGCCTTCGGCGGTGACGTCGGCGCGGTGGCGGCGTACCTGGCCGCGCTCGGTGAGGCCTGCGCGCCGTTCCCGCTCGCCGTGGAGCACCCGATGGACGGCGGCAGCCGCGACGGGCAGATCGCCGCGATGGCCGCGCTGCGCGCCGAGCTGGCCCGCCTGGGCAGCCCGGTGCAGGTGGTGGTCGACGAGTGGTGCAACACCGTCGACGACGTCCGGGCCTTCCTCGCCGCGGGCGCGGCCGACGTCGTCCAGGTCAAGACGCCCGACCTGGGCTCGCTGGTGCACACCGTCGAGGCGCTGCTGGCCGTGCGGGCCGCCGGTGCGGCCGCGTTCTGCGGCGGTAGCTGCGCGGAGACCGACCGGTCGGCGCAGGTCACCGCGCACGTGGCGATGGCGTGCGGTGCGTCGCAGGTGCTGGCCAAGCCGGGGATGGGCGTGGACGAGGGGTTGATGGTGGTGGGCAACGAGATGGCCCGGGTGCTGGCGCTGGCGGGGCGGGCCCGGTGACCGCGACCGAGGAGGTGCTGACCGACCTCGCCGAGTTCGTCGCGATCCCCAGCGACAGCCGGCACGCGTCGCCCGAGACCATGCGCGCGGCGGCGGAGTGGCTGGCCGGCCGGCTCGCCTTCGTCGGCGGCCGGGTGGAGGAGACGCGGGGCAACCCCGTCGTCCGGGCGGACTGGACCGGGGCGCCGGGCAAGCCGATCGTGCTGGTCTACGGCCACTACGACGTGCAGCCCACCGGCGACCTCGCCGAGTGGACCACCCCGCCCTACGAGCTGACCCGCACAGTCGTGCGCGGCGAGGACGTCGTCCGTGGCCGGGGCGCCACCGACGACAAGGGACCGGTGCTGCAGGTGGTGCACCTGGTCCGCCGGCTGCTCGCCGAGCGCGGCACCCTGCCGGTGAACCTGCGGTTCCTGCTCGAGGGGGAGGAGGAGATCGGCAGCCCGCACCTGGGCGACTACGTGCGGGCGCACGCGACCGACCTCGCGTGCGACCTGGTGGTCTCCGCCGACGGCGCGATGTGGCGGCCCAGCGAGCCCTCGATCTCCATCGCCTCCAAGGGCCTGGTGTCCCTGGACGTGGTGGTCACCGGCTCCGCGACCGACCTGCACTCGGGCCGGTACGGCGGCACGGTGGCCAACCCGGTGCACGCGCTGGCCCGGGTGATCGCCTCCTTCCACGACGCCGACGGCCGGGTCGCGGTCCCCTCGTTCTACGACGGCGCGCCCGACCCCACGCCGGAGCGGCGGGCGGAACTGGAGGCGATCGAGTTCGACGAGGAGGCCTACCGGGCCGGGCTCGGCGTCCCCGCGCTGGCCGGCGAGGCCGGTTTCGACACCCTGACCCGGCTCTGGGAGCGGCCGACGCTGGAGGTGAACGGGGTCACCGGCGGCGGCAAGTACTCGGTCATCCCGCACACCGCGACCGCGCACGTCACCTGCCGCCTGGTGGGGGAGCAGGACCCGGGCGCCGTGGTCGCCGCGGTGATCGCGCACGTGCACGCCCACGCCCCGGCCGGGGTGGCGGTGCAGGTGGTCGACGACGGCGTCCGGGTGCCCGCCTACCGGATCCCGCCCGACCACCCGGCCGTCGTCGCCGGCCGGGCCGCGCTGGCCGACGTGCACCCGGGCGAGGACGTGCTGCTGGCGGTCATCGCCGGCACGCTGCCCTGCACCGCGCTGTTCGAGGAGGTGCTGGGGGTCAAGACGCTGTTCTTCTCCTTCGCCACCGCCGACGAGCAGCACCACGCACCCGACGAGTTCTTCCGGGTGGCCCGGATCGGCGCCGGGATCGCGGCCTGGACCGGGCTGCTCGACCGGCTGGGGGAGGGGTCGTGAGCGCCGACGGGGGCTACGCGTCCTACGACTACCTGCGCGGTGACCTGCCGCTGCCGATGGTGCCGCTGGCCCCCGACGGTCCGCGGGTCGCGCCGTGGACGACGCCGCCGGCGCCCGAGGTGGTGGCGCGGGCCCGCGTGCTGGTCGAGGAGTCGCTGACGGTCAGCCTGCACGACCATCCGGTGCTCTTCCCCGCCGACATGGCCGACACCCCGCGCTACAACCGCACGGGCCGGCAGCACACCGCGTTCGCCGGGCTGCGCAGCTCGGGCATCACGATCGTGCTCGACGGGATGATGGACGGCACCGCCTGCGTCACCGGCAACGCGCCCTGGCAGTGGGACGACGTCGTGGTCGACCTGGGCATGCGGCTGGCCGACCTGGCGCACTCCGACGACGTCGTCGTGGTGCGGTCGGTCGCCGAGGCGGAGGCCGTGCACGCCGCCGGGAAGGTCGGGCTGGTGTTCGGCCTGGAGGCGGCCACGCCGATCGGCAACGACCTGGACAAGCTCGACGTGCTCTACGGGCTGGGCATCCGGCACTGCGGGCTGGTCTACTCCGACGCCAACGCGCTGGGCTCGGGCTGCAACGAGCCGGTCGACGGCGGGCTCACCACGCTGGGCCGGGCCGCGGTGCGGCGGATGAACCGGCTGGGCATGGCGGTGGACGTCGCGCACTCCTCCGACCGCACCGGCATCGACGCCTGCGCCGTCTCCGAGGCACCGGTGCTGTGCACGCACGCCGGGGCGAAGGCGGTGTGGGACATCCCGCGGCTGAAGTCCGACGACCTGCTGCGCGCGGTGGCCGGCACCGGCGGGGTGATCGGCATGTCCGCGGCGCCGCACACCACGGTGTCGCACGACCACCGGGCGCACAGCCTGGCGTCGGTGATGGACCACCTGCTGCACTGCATCGACCTGGTCGGCATCGACCACGTCGGCCTCGGCCCGGACACCCTGTTCGGCGACCACGTCGGTCTGCACACCACGTTCTCGTCGCTGCTGCAGACCGCGCCCCGGCCCGGTGCGCCCGAGCCCGAGCGGGTGGCCTGGGTGGACGGCATGGAGAACCCGGCCGAGTGCTTCCCGAACGTCGCCGCCTGGCTGCTGGACCACGGCTTCGACGACGACGACGTCCGCAAGGTGCTCGGCGGCAACGTGCTGCGCGCCCTGCGGGCGACCTGGGCCCGATGAGGGCCTGACCGGACCGCTGCCGCCGGGCCCGCCTGACCTGGTCCGGGCCCGGTGGCAGCCCCTCGGGAACGCCGGGGGCCACACCGCGGTTCACCGGTCGTGCCCACCGCTGACCAGCCCCTGCGCAAGCTCGGCTTCCTGACCATCGGGACCTTCGACGGCGACGACCCGCGCCCCGGGATGGAGGCCCTGCTCGCGCAGATTCAGCTGGGGGAGAAGCTGGGCTTCGACTCGGCGTGGCTGCGGCACCGGCACCTGCAGTACGGCGTCTCGAGTCCCGTGGCGATCATGGCCGCGGCGTCCCAGCGCACCTCGCGCATCGAGCTCGGGACGGCGGTGACCCCGCTGGGCTGGGAGAACCCGGTGCGGCTGGCCGAGGACCTGGCCACCGTCGACCTGCTCGCAGGCGGCCGCATCAACCCCGGCGTCAGCGCCGGCCTGCCCATGCGCTGGGACGACATCAAGGACCTCGTCTACCCCGACACCGCCGACGTCGAGGACTTCACCTACGAGCGGGTGCACCGCTTCCTGCGCGCGGTGGGCGGCGACCCCGTCGCCACCGCCGGCACCCAGGGCATCGAGGTGTTCTCCGACCGGGTGCAGCCGCACAGCCCGGGCCTGCGCGAGCGCGTGTGGCTGGGCGCGGGCAGCCTGCGCTCGGCCACCTGGGCGGCCGAGAACGGGCTGAACCTGCTCACCTCCAGCGTGGTCACCGGCGCCGAGGGCACCGACTTCGCGGCCATCCAGGGCGAGCAGATCGCCGCCTACCGCGCCGTGTTCCCGGCCGGGCGGGTCTCCCAGGGCCTGGTCGTCATCCCCACCGACACCGCGACGCGCGAGCAGCGGGAGAAGTACGAGGCCTACGCCGCGGCCCGGCTGCCGCGCACACGCGAACCCCAGGGCCCGGGCAGGCTGCTGTTCGCCCCGGACGTCGTGGGGACGGCGGAGCAGATCGCCGAGCAGTTGCACGCCCACGCCGGCTTCCGGCAGGTCGACGAGGTCGCCTTCGCGCTGCCGTTCAGCTTCGAGCACGAGGACTACGTGCAGATCCTCACCGACATGGCCACCCGACTGGGTCCCGCGCTGGGCTGGGACCCGGGCTCAGGGACAGCACAGCCTTAGCCTGGCCTTGAGCCCGCCGACCGGAGAGTGACCTGCATGCGAACCACACCTCTCCTCGCCACCGCCTGGGCCGGCGCCGCCACCGCTGCGGTGGGCCTCGGCTTCTTCGCCGTCGGGCTGCTCGACGCCGACCCCGTGCCGGCCTCGGCCGCCGCCGCCGTCACCACCGCCGCGGTCACGCCGTCCGCGGGCAGCCCGTCGTCGTCCTCGTCCCCCGAGGTCTCGCCGCCGGCCCCGCTCACCGGGCAGCAGGCCACCGACGGCGGCACGGTGTACGGCTCCTGCGTCGACGGCCAGCTCCAGCTGGGCAGTGCCCCGGCGCCGGGCTGGGAGGTCGACGACTCCTCCACCGCCACCGCCGTCGAGCTGAAGGGCGGCGACCGGCGCATCCACGTCACCGCCACCTGCGGCCCGGCCGGCCCGGTGTTCTCCGTCGCCGAGGGCGGCGACGACGACGGCACCGACGACCGCGGCGGGGACGACCGTGGCGGGGACGACGACCGCCCGGCGGTCACCCCGGCTCCCGGGTCCTCGCCGTCCAGCTCGCCGGCGTCCGCGTCACCCACCGCCGACGACCACGGTTCTGGCGGGCACGGCTCGGACGACTCCGGGTCCGACGACTCGGGCTCCGGCGGGCACGGCTCCGATGACTGAGCGGACCGTCACGCGGCCGGGCACGGCGACCCCGCTGCTCGCGCTACGGGTCGCCGCCGCGGCGACCGTCGTGGTGCTGGCCTGGCAGTTCGTCACCGCCGGTGAGCTCATCGGCCCCGGCGGCTCGGACGACCTGCACGCCGCGGGCGCGATCGCCCTGCACGTGGTCAGCCTGGCCGCCGCGGCCGCCGCCCTGTGGCTGCGGCAGCGGACCTCCGGACCGCTGTGGCCATCGGTGGTGGCCGTGGCCGTGTTCGCCGCGGGCTTCGTGCAGGCCGCGCTCGGCAGCTCCGGGGAGATGGCCGCGCACGTCCCGGGCGCGCTGGTGCTCACCGTCGGGTCGGTCTGGGTGCTGGCCTGGTCGCTGGCGCGACGGCCCGGCTAGCGTTCCCCGGTGGCCTCCCTGTTCGTGATCGAGGACGACGATCGCATCCGTGGTGCCGTCATCCGTGCGCTGCGCGACCGCGGCCACGTCGTGGAGTCCACCGGCACCGCGCTCGCCGGCCTGCAGCAGGTGCTCGACCGCCGTCCGGACCTGGTGCTGCTCGACCTCGGCCTGCCCGACCTGGACGGGGTCGAGCTGCTCCGGATGCTGCGGGCGGTGTCGGCGGTGCCGGTCATCGTCACCACCGCCCGCGACGAGGACGCCAGCGTCGTCGGTGCGCTGGACGCCGGCGCCGACGACTACGTGGTCAAGCCCTTCCAGGCCGGCCAGCTCGACGCCCGCATCCGCGCCGTCCTGCGCCGGGCCACCGGCCCCGACGTCGACGCCGGGCCGGTGGTCGTCGGTGACCTGTCGGTCGACGTCCGCACCCACCGGGTGACCCTGGCCGGTGCCGAGGTGCCGCTGAGCCCGAAGGAGTTCGAGCTGCTGGCCTACCTCGCCGCCCGCGCGGGGACGGTGGTCAGCAAGCGGGAACTGCTCGCCGAGGTGTGGCAGCTGCCCTACGGCGGCTCGGACAAGACCGTCGACGTCCACCTCTCCTGGCTGCGCCGCAAGCTCGGCGAGAGCGCCGACTCACCGCGGCTGCTGCACACCGTGCGCGGGGTCGGCGTCCGGCTGGCCGGGCCGGCCGCGTGAGGCGCCGGATCACCCTGCTGGTCGCGGCGACCACCTCGGTGGTGCTGCTGGCCTTCCTGCTCCCGGCGGCCGCGCTGGTGTCCCGGGTCGCCGAGGCCCGCGCGCTGGACGCCGCCCGCCAGCAGGTGCAGACCCTGCTCCCCGTGGTCGCGCTCGCCCCCGGGCTCGACGGCGTCACCGCCGCCGTGGACACCGGCCTCGCCGCCGGGCGGCAGGTCGCCGTCGTCTGGCCCGACGGCACCCTCGTCGGCGACCCGGCCGCGGTGCTCCCGGCGGCGGTCCCGAGCACCGCCACCACCGTGGACGTCGACGGCGGCACCGTCGTGGTCCAGCCCGTCGCCCGGGGCGGCGGCACCGCGGTGGTCACCGTCCGGGTGCCCGACGACGTGCTGCGGGCCGGCGTGCTGCGCACCTGGCTGGTGCTCGGCGGCCTCGGCGTCGTGCTGTTCACCCTCGCCCTGCTGGTCGCCGACCGGCTGGCGCACTCGCTCACCCGGCCGGTCAGCGAGCTGGCCGCGACCGCCGACCGGCTGGGCCGCGGCGAACTGGACGCCCGGGTCGAACCCGCCGGACCGGCCGACATCCGCGCGGTGGGGACGGCGGTCAACCGGCTGGCCGGCCGGATCGGGGAGCTGCTGGTCGCCGAGCGGGAGAACGCCGCCGACCTCGCGCACCGTCTGCGCACCCCGCTGACCGCGTTGCGGCTGGACGTCGACGCCCTGCCCGCCGGCGCCGGCCGCGACCGGCTGGTCGAGGACGTCGACGAGCTGTCCCGCACCGTCGACGCGGTCATCTCCGAGGCCCGCCGCCCGGTCCGCGCGGGCCTGCAGGCGCAGTGCGACGCCGTCGCCGTGGTGGCCGACCGGGTCGCCTTCTGGGCGGTGCTGGCCGAGGACGAGGACCGGGTGGTCGACGTCGACGTGGCCCCGGGGCCGCTGCCGGTCCGGCTGCCCGCCGCGGACCTCGCCGCCGCGGTCGACGCGCTGCTGGGCAACGTCTTCGCGCACACCCCGGCGGGCACCCCGTTCGCGGTCACCGTCGCACCCCGGGCCGGCGGAGGGGCCCGGCTCGTGGTGGCCGACCGCGGGCCGGGCGTGCACGCGACGGGCGCCGTGCAGCGCGGCGTCTCCGGCCGCGGGTCGACCGGGCTGGGGCTGGACATCGCCCGGCGCACCGCGGAGGCCTCCGGCGGTGCGGCCACGGTCGCGGGCGCCGACGGCACGCAGGTCGTGCTGGAGCTCGGGCCTCCGGCCTGATCAGCAGGTGAGCACCGCGGCGACACCCGGGAAGGCCGTCGCCAGGGAGCCGCCGAGCAGCACGCACCCGGTGAGCGCCGCCGCCGCCCACCGGCCCGTCGCGCGTGGTCGGCGCACCGGCTCCAGCGGGCGGGTCCCGCCGTCCGGGGCGGACGGCACGGGGACCACGGACAGGGCGACGCGGGGCTGCGCGACGGCCGGCTCCGGTGCCCCGGGCGCGTTGAGCAGGGCGACCAGCGCGTCGCCGTCGACGGGCCGGCAGGCCGGGTCGGGGTGCACGGCACGTGCCAGCGCGGCCCGCAGCGGCACGGGGACACCGGTGGGCAGGGGCGGGAGGGGTCCGGTCGGGCGCTGGCCGGTGAGCAGCTGGTGACCGAGCACGCCGACCGCCCAGACGTCGTCGACCGGCGTCGCCGGGGCGCCGAGCAGCCGCTCGGGGGAGAGGTACTCGCGGGTGCCCAGGAGCTGGTCGGCGGGCAGTCCGTCGACGCCACCGGCGCCCAGCGAGATGCCGAAGTCGGTCAGCCGGGCCCGGCCGCCCGCGTCGAGCAGGACGTTGCCCGGCTTGACGTCGCGGTGCACGACCCCGGCCCGGTGCGCGGCCGCCAGTGCCTGGGCGACCTGGACCAGCAGTGGACCGGCCTCGGCGGCCGGGAGGACCGGACGGCGGTGCAGCAGCTGCGCCAGCGACCCGGCGGCCAGCTCGAGGACCAGGTAGTGCCAACCCGCGTCGGCACCCGCGTCGAGCACCGGCAGCACGCCGGGGTGGCGCACCGCGGCGTGCCGGCGTCCCTCGGCCCGGAACCGGTCGACCGCGTCGGCCGGGCTGTCCGGGGGGAGCAGCTTGACCGCGACGGGCCGGTCGAGCACCCGGTCGTGCGCGCGGTGCACCACGGCCATCCCGCCGGCGCCCAGCAGGTGGCCCAGCTCGTAGCGGTCGGCGAGCAGTGCGGGGGGAGCAGCCACCCCCTGACCGTCGCCCGCCCAGGGTCAAGGCCGGGCAAAGACCGGGTCAAGATGGGTCCGTGCCACGACGCAGTGCCGGGATCCTGCTGTTCCGCCGCGACCCGGAGCTGCAGGTGCTGCTGGGCCACATGGGCGGGCCGTTCTGGGCGCGCAAGGACGACCACGCCTGGTCCATCCCGAAGGGCGAGCACGACGACGGCGAGGACGCCGAGGCCGCCGCCCGCCGCGAGTTCGCCGAGGAGACCGGCCACCCCGCACCGGACCTGCTGGTCCCGCTCGGTGTCGTCCGCGGGTCCAAGGTGCTCACCGTCTGGGCCGCCGAGGGCGACCTGGACGCCGACGCCGTCGTCAGCAACACCTTCGAGCTGGAGTGGCCACCGCGCTCGGGCCGGCTGCAGAGCTACCCGGAGATCGACCGGGCCGCCTGGCTGGACCTGGAGACCGCCCGCACGAAGCTGGTGAAGGGTCAGCTGCCGTTCCTGGACCGGCTCGCGGAGCTGGCGCGCTGAACCTGGCCGGTCACCCTCCGTCCCGGTTCGCGACGGCAGGGTGTTCCCCCACGACGTCGTGCGCTGCCCACCGGGTGTGGGCAGAGCGCGAGGTCCGCGCAGAAGGTGTCCCGCCCGGCGGGTGGCGATGGCCGGGGCGTGACCTCGGGCAGGCCGGCTCGTTGGTGTGAATGACCGTCACGGACAAACCGACACCGGAGTCGCCTGATGTCCCGTCGTCTCGCCCTCGCCGTGCTCACCGCTGGCGCCCTCGCGCTCACGACCTCACCGGCCCAGGCCGCCCCGGCCGTGGCGGACCTGACCCCCGCCACCGTGGTCCCCGCGCCCACCGCCCAGGTCGACCCCTTCTACGACCCGCCCGCACCCACCGGCGGGCCGGGCACCGTGCTGCGCACCCGCCCGGCCGCCGTCCCGCTGGCCGGCGTGCTGCCGTTCACCGCGACGACGGTGCTCTACACCTCCACCAGCGCGACGGGGGAGCCCGAGGTCGTCTCGGGCACGGTCTTCACGCCCGTGCTGGGCAGCAACGCGGGCACCGTGCTGGCCATCGCGCCGGGCACCCAGGGGCTGGGTCCGCAGTGCGCACCCAGCAGGCAGTTCGTCGCCGGCACCGAGTACGAACTCGCCTCGGTCGCGGCCGGGCTGGCGCAGGGGTGGACGGTCGCCGTCACCGACTACGACGGCTACCTGAACGGGGGCTCGCCGACCTACACGACCGGCCCGGCCATGGCGCACGCCGTCCTCGACCTGGCGCGTGCCGCGTCCGCCGTCCCCGGTGCCCGCAGCACCGACGACTCCCCGGTCCTGCTGCAGGGCTACTCGCAGGGCGGCGGCGGTGCGGCGTGGGCGGCGTCGTCGGCCCCGGAGTACGCCCCCGACCTGCACCTGCGGGGCGCGGCGGTCGGCGGGGTGCCGGCCGACCTGGGTGCGCTGGCCCGGAGCCTGGACGGCGGACCGGCCGCCTACTTCGGCCTGCTCGGCGTCATCGGCCTGGACGCCGCGTACCCGGACGCCGTCCGGCTGGACGGGCGGCTCAGCGACCGCGGCCGGGCCCTGGTGGCGCAGTTGCGCACCGAGTGCGTGGGCGGCGCGGGCACGCTGACCACCGCGTTCAGCTCGGTGCAGGACTACACCGCCGACGGCTCGACCCTGGAGCAGCTGCTCGCCGATCCCGACATCGCCGCGGTGATCGCGGAGAACGACCTCGGCGCCCGGCCCGCGCCGACCGTGCCGATCCACCAGTCGCACGCCGGGGCCGACGAGGTCGTCGCGCTCGGCCAGGCGCAGCAATTGCACCAGACCTGGTGCGCGGCCGGGGTCACCACCCGGCTGGACCTGCTGCCCGCCGAGCACGTCACCGGGCTGCCGCAGAGCCTGCCGCTGTTCGGCGCCTGGCTGGGGGCGCTGTCGCGGGGCCTCCCGGTGGTGCCCTCCTGCTGACCGCGGGCACCGGTGTCGACACGGCGACGAACCGACATGTCGACACCGGGCGTCCTACACCACGACCGAGGACAGGGACTCGGGGGCGAACAGCTCCTCGGGCTCGTACCTGCGGGCCGCCAACCCCTGCTCGTGGGAGTAGCGGAGGAACGTGTCGAGGGTCGTGCGGTTGCGCTCCACCCCGTAGGGCCACCAGTCCTCGCCCAGCACCTCGACCGTCCGCTCGGCCTCGGCCCACGACCAGGGCAGGGCCGAGGGCAGGGCAGCCGTCTCGCCGATGCCGGCCACGCCGACCCGCTTGGCTTCGGCGCAGGCCTTCACCAGCTCCTGGGCCAGCCACCGGTACCGCTCGTGCACGTCCCGCCGGATCACCAGCACGTGCATGATCGGGAAGACCCCGGTGCGCCTGAAGTAGTCGGCCTCGACCGCGCGCGGGTCGGCGAACAACCGGCGGACCCCCGAGCCGAGCGTGCCGGGGTTGCGGGCGCTGTGCACGGCGTCGAGCTGGCCGTCGGCCAGCATCCGCGACAGCGTCGCCCCGGGGCCGATGGGCTGGACCTCGACGTCCTCGGGCAGGTCCAGCGGGACCTTCTCCACCCGTCCCGGGGTGTCGAGCCCCCCGGACCGGTAGCGCACCGCGGACACGGGCAAGCCGTGGTGCTCGGCGAGGATCCCTCGCACCCAGACGGCCGCGGTGATCTGGTACTCGGGCACCCCGATCAGCCCACCGGCCAGCTGAGCCGGGTCGGTGACCGGGGAGTCCGTGGGGACGTAGACGGCGCTGTGCCGGAAGGCCCGCGACGGGAACACCGGGACGGCGACGAACGGCGCCCCGCGCGAGAGGGTCAGCACGTAGGTCGACATCGACAGCTCCGCGACCTCGAACTCCTGGTGGGCGACCATCCGGTGGAAGGTCTCCTCGACCGGCAGGTCCAGGCAGTTGAGGTCGACGCCCGCGACCTGCACGCGACCGTCGAACAGCGGGCGGAACCGGTCGTAGGCCTGCACGGCCATGGTCAGGTGCGGGCGGGTCACGGCAGCCTCCGGAGCAGGGCGTCGACGGCGGGGATGCCGACGAAGACGGCCAGCGGGACGAGCACCGCCGAGCTGGCCAGGGACTGGACGACCACCGGCAGGTGGGCCAGTGCAGGGGCGGCCCACAGGCCGTAGACCATGGAGAACGGGAACAGGCCGGCCCACACCACCAGCGCCGTCAGCCAGCGCGGTCGGCCCTTCGGCGGGGTGCTCACCGGGCGGCCGGGGGGAGCAGGCCGGGCGGCAGGCCGTACATCTGGTCCTGCACCACCTCGACGACCGCGGGGAGGTCCTGGGCCAGCGCCGCCCGCAGGGCCGGGCCCACCTCCTCGTCGGTGGTCGCCCGGGCGCCGAACGCCCCCAGCGACCGGGCGAACTCCGCGAAGTCGGGGTTGCCGTAGAAGACCCCCAGGTAGCGGCCGCCGTGCGCGGAGCGCTGCCGGTCGCGGGTGTTGCCGTAGGCGTCGTTGTTGACGACGACGTTCACGGTGGGGATGCGCTCGCGCACCGCGGTCTCGAGGTCCTGGGCGACCATCCAGAAACTGCCGTCGCCGCTGACGGTCACCACCCGGAGGTCCGGGCGGGCCAGCGCCATGCCCAGCCCGGCCGGGAAACCCCAGGCCATCGCCCCGCCGGCGGACCCGGCGAAGCTGCCCGCGCGGGGCAGCCGGAGGTAGCGGTGGCTCCACGGGCCGAAGCTCGGCGCGTCCTGCACCAGCAGGTGCCCCGGGGTGTCGGCGAGCTCCTGCAGCGCGCGGACCAGGGCCGTGCTGCTGACCTTGCCGGCCGGGTCGTCGTCGGCCAGTGCCGGTGAGTCCAACGACGTCGCGGCCAGGTAGCGCTGCCGCAGCTCGTCCCGCCGATCCGTCCTGGCCTGCGAGGGGGGTGGCAGCGCATCGGCGAGGGCCGTGGCCGCCAGACCCGCGTCGGCGACCATGCCCACCTCGGGCAGGTGCACGCGGCCGAGCTCGGTGGCGTCGACGTCGACGTGGACGATGCGGGTCGCCGGGTCCACCAGCGTCCACCGCTTGGTGCTGAACTCGGAGAACCGGCACCCGACCGCGAGCAGCACGTCGGCCTCCTGGACGGTCTGCTCGGTGACGTCGTGCGCGCCGTAGCCGAGGGCGCCCAGGAAGCCCGGGTGGTCGTGGGAGACCAACGACTGGCGCAACCAGGTGGTGATCACCGGCGCGGCCAGCCGGTCGGCCAGCCGGGTCAGCTCGGCCGTGCGGCCGGTGGCGCCCCCGCCGACGACCAGCACCGGCCGCTGCGCGGCGGACAGCAGCGCGACCGCGTCCTGCACCGCGGTCGGCGCGGGTGCCGGCGGGTGCGCCCGGACCCGGCGCGCCGGCTGGACGTCGGCTGCGACCTCGGCCTGGAGGACGTCGAGGGGGAGGGAGACCACGACCGGGCCGGGCCGCCCGGTGACGGCGGTGCGGACGGCTCGCTGGAGGAGCTCGGGGATGCGGTCGGCCCGGTGGACCTCGACCACCCACTTGCTCATCGGCGCGAACGTCGAGACGACGTCCATCTCCTCGAAGGAGCGGCGTTCCGTGATGGACCCGGGGACCTGCCCGACCAGCAGCAGCAGCGGCACCGACTCGTCGTAGGCGTTGTGCACCGCGATGGCGGCGTTCGCCGCGCCGGGCCCGCGGGAGACCAGGGCCACGCCCAGCTGCCCGGCCCTCGACCGGCCGTCGGCCAGGAACCCGGCCACCTGCTCGTGCCGGGTGTGCACGAACCGGATGGCGTCCTGCCTGGCCAGGCTGTCGATCAGGTCCATGACGGTGGTGCCGGGGACGCCGGCGACCAGGTCGACCCCCTCGGCGGTCAGGCACTCCACGACCAGGTCGCTACCGGTGCGAACGGGTGGGTTCGTTCCCATGGGGCCTCCGGGCGGATCCGTTGTGACGGTTGACACCTCCCGGGTGACTATGCCAGAAAGGACCTCTGCACCGCAGAAATAAGCTGCGAATGTGTCCGCCGTCGGCCGGGGCCCCGCCTCGCCGGCGCTCCCCGCTCAGGCTGGAGACCCCGTGTCCATCCACGTCATCGGTGTCGTGGCGCTCGTCCTGGTGTTCGTGGTCGGCACGCTCCGACCGATCAACATCGGGGCGCTGGCGCTGATCGCCACCTTCTTCATCGGGACGCTCGTCGCGAACGAGACCGTCGACGAACTGCTGGCCGGGTTCCCGCCCGACCTGTTCGTCCTCCTGGTCGGCGTCACCTACCTGTTCGGGCTCGCGGCGGTCAACGGCACCCTGGAGTGGCTCGTGGACCGGGCCATCAGTCTGCTGGGTGATCGTCCGGCCCTGGTGCCGTGGCTGATCTTCGTGTTCTCCGCGGTACCCACCCTGGCCGGCGCCCTCGGCCCGGCCGGTGTCGCCATGCTGGCCCCGCTGTGCCTGCGGCTGGGCGAGCGCTACGGCGTCGACCGCCGGATGGCCGCGCTGATGGTCATGCACGGGTCCTGCCTGGGGAACTTCTCGCCGCTGAACGGCCTGGCGATCATCGTCCGGCAGGTGGCCGAGGCCAACGGTCTGCAGGTGTCCGCGGCCGAGCTGTTCTTCGGCAACGCGGCTTACAACGTCGGTCTGGCCGTGGTCATCTATCTGGTGTTCGGTGGCCGCGCCCTGATCCGGGAGGGTCGGGACCGCGTCGCCTCGGCCGGTGACCTGCAGGCCCGCACCCGGCCGGCCGTCGAGGACCCGGTGGTCGCCGGTGTCGGTGCCGACGAGACCGCGGACGGTGAGACCGCGGCCGGCGGGGCGCGCACCACCACCCGCGCCCCGCACGTGGCCCCGGTGAAGACCCCGCTACGGCTGGACCAGATCATCACCCTGGTCGTCATCCTGGGCGTCGCGATCGGCGCCCTGGTCTTCGACCTGGAGATCGGGTTCCTCGCCCTCGTCGCCGCCGCCCTGCTTCACCTGCTCTTCCCGAGCCGTTTCGAGCAGGCCGACCGGCGGATCGTCTGGTCCGTCGTCCTGCTGATCTGCGGTGTGGTCACGTTCGTGGGTGCCCTGCAGCGCTACGGGACCATCGACGTGGTCGGGAACGGCATCGCCGGGCTGGGCAACCCGCTGCTGACGGCCTTCCTGCTCTGCCTGGTGGGTGCCATCACCTCGGCCTTCGCCTCCTCGGCCGGGTTGCTGGGCGTGCTGATCCCGCTGGCGGTGCCCTTCCTCGTCCAGGGCGAGGTCGGGGTCACCGCCATGGTGATCGCACTCGCCGTGTCGGCCACGGTCGTGGACTCCACGCCGTTCTCCTCGGTCGGCGCGCTGACGCTCGCCAACGCACCCGAGGCCGACCGGGGTCCGCTGTTCCGCACGATGCTCGCCTGGGGCATGGCCATGGTCGTCACGGCCCCGGCGATCACCTGGCTCGTCTTCATCCTGCCCAGCAGCTAGTTCTCTGCTCACAGGAACAAGCTGCTGGACAGCAGAGCTTCCTCCTGCTCTGCTGGTGGTCCACCTCACAGACCGGTCGCCCACGGGCGAAGGTCGCCACGCCTCCGGGAGACGACATGGCCTACGTGATCGGCATCGACATCGGCGGCACCTTCACCGACGCGTTCGTCGCGGATGGCGAGGGGCGGGTGGCGGGGACGAAGACCCCGTCCACCCCGCCGGACTTCGCCCAGGGCTTCCTGACCGTGCTCGACGAGTTGGCCGACGCCCTCGGCACGAGCACGGGCGAGTTGCTCACGGACACCCACTACATCGTCCACGGGACGACCTCGACGCTGAATGCGCTGGTCACCGGGGACGTCGCGACGGTCGGGTTCCTCACCACCCGCGGCCACGGCGACTCCATCGCGATCATGAACCTCGAGGGCCGCTACGCCGGACTGGGCTCGGACCGGGTGCAGGACATGGTCCGCACCGACAAGCCGCGCCCGCTCGTGCCTCCGCAGCTGGTCCGGGAGATCGACGAGCGGGTCGACCACAAGGGTGCGGTGGTCGTGGAGCTGGACGAGGAGGGGACACGTACCGCCGTGCGCGAACTCGTCGCGGCCGGTGCGGAGGCCATCGCGGTCAGCCTGCTGTGGAGCTTCCGCAACCCGGCGCACGAGCAGCGCGTCGGGGAGATCGTGGCCGAGGAGGCCCCAGGTCTGTACGTGGCGCTGTCCAGCGACGTGAGCCCGCGTATCAGGGAGTACGCGCGCAGCGCCACGACGATCATGAACACCCAGGTCGGGCCGAGGCTGCGGGACTACCTGCGCCCGCTGGAGGCCGAGCTCCGTGAGCGCGGGTTCGGCGGTTCCCTGCTCGTGATGCAGGGCTCGGGCGGGTGCGTCGACTCCGCCGACGCCCCGTCCCGGGCCATCACCACCATCGGCTCGGTGCTCACCGGCGGGGTCGTCGGCTGCACCCGGCTGGCCGACGAGCTCGGGCACCGGAACGTGATCTCCACCGACATGGGTGGGACGACGTTCCTGGCCGGCCTGGTGGTGGACGGCGAGGCGGTCTCCACCACGAGCACGGTGCTGAACCAGTACCAGGTGAACGTGCCGATGGTCGACGTGCACACCATCGGTGCCGGCGGGGGCGCGATCGCCTGGGTCGACGCCGGGGGCAACCTGCACGTCGGCCCGCGCAGCGCGGGGGCACGCCCCGGGCCCGCCTGCTACGGCGAGGGCGGGACGGATCCGACGGTCACCGACGTCGACCTCCTGCTCGGGATCGTCAACCCGGACAACTTCCTCGGCGGCCGCAAGCAGCTCTCGGTCGAGCTGGCCGCGGACGCCGTCCGGGCGAGGATCGCCGAACCGCTCGGCCTGACCGTCGACGAGGCGTGCGCCGCGGTCTACGCCATCCAGAACGCCCAGACCGCCGACCTGGTCCGCAAGGTGGTCGTGACGTCGGGGCAGGACCCGCGCGACTTCGTGCTCTACGCCTTCGGCGGGGCCGGGCCCATGCACTGCGCCAGCTACGCGGCCGACCTGGAGATCGGCGAGGTCGTCGTCCCCCTCGGCCCGACCGCCGCGGTGTTCTCCGCCTACGGGCTCGCGGCGTCGGACATCGTGCTGACCGCGGAGCTCTCGTCCCCGACGAACTTCCCGCCCGACCCGGCCGATTTCAACGGCGCCTTCCAGCAGCTGCGCACCGAGCTGGACGGTCGGCTCGCTGCTCAGCAGCTGCGCTTCGCCGACGTGGAGTACCGCTCCGAGGCCGACCTGCGCTACACGATGCAGCTGGCCGAGGTGGCGACGCCGGTCCCGGTCGGCGACCTCGACGCCGCCGGCCTCGGCGGCGTCGGTGACGCCTTCGGCGACCGGTACGAACAGCTCTACGGCAAGGGGTCCGGCTTCGCCGAGGCCGGCCTGCAGCTGATCACCTACCGCACCCAGGCGGTCGGCGTGCTCCCGATCCGGCCCCGGCTCACCCCGGTCGGTGCTGCGGACGGCGATGCCCGTCCGGTCACCAGCCGCCGGGTGTTCCTCGATCCGCGGCGTGGCTGGCAGGACGCCGACATCCACGACTACCGGGACCTCGCGGAGGGCCACGAGATCAAGGGCCCCGCCGTCGTCGAGGCGCCCACCACCACCGTCGCCCTGCCCGAGGGCTGCGTCGGCCGGGTCGACCGGCTCGGCAACCTCGTCATCCGCTACACCCAGGCCTGAGAGGACAGCTGACGTGCCCGTCATCCCCGTCGCCGGTTCCGAGAAGTTCGCCAACGCCCCCACCAGCCCGGAGGAGACCCGCCGCGTCGTGGGCGACTCGGTCCGGCTGCACGACGTCGACAGGTCGGTGGTCGAGGCCCTGGACCCGCTGACCTACGAGGTCGTCCGGCACCGCCTCACCTCGATCACCGAGGAGATGGGCGAGGCCCTCAAGCGCATGTCCGGGTCGGTCGTGGTCACCGACTGCAACGACTTCGACGCCGCGATCATGGACGAGGTCGGCGACGTGGTCCAGGTCGGTCTCTACAACACCGAGCTGGCCGCGTCGCTGGACATGGCTGCCAACTGGACGCTGCGCAACCGGTGCGCCAGGCCGGGCATCGCCCCCGGCGACATGTTCCTGTGCAACGACCCCTGGGTCGGCGGTGGGCTGCACCAGAACGACACCAGCCTGTTCGCGCCGCTGTTCGTCGACGGCGAACTGTTCTGCTGGACCGGCGCGGTGGCCCACCAGGTCGACCTCGGGGGCGTCTCGCCCGGCAGCTGGTCGGTGGGCGCGACCGACGTCTTCTGGGAGTCCCTGCCCACGCCGCCGGTGAAGATCGTGGAGGGCGGGGAGATCCGGCAGGACATCGAGGACGTCTGGCTGCGCCGGTCACGGGTCCCGAAGCTGGTCGCGCTCGACCTCCGGGCCAAGATCGGCGCCAACAACGTTGCGCACGAGCGGTTGCGGGCGCTGTGCGACAAGTACGGCGCGGACGTCGTCAAAGCCGTGATGCGCCGGACCATGGACGACGCCGAGCAGCGGCTGCGGGCCAAGCTCCGGGAGATCCCCGACGGCTCGTGGAGCGCGGTGGCCCACCAGGACTCCGCGCGCTCCGGCGACCGGGGCATCTACCGGATCGCGCTGACTCTGACCAAGACCGACGACCGGCTGGTCTTCGACTTCACCGGCACCGACCCGCAGGTCGACGGGCTGATCAACTGCACCTTCGCCGGGTTGCGCGGGGGCATCATGCCGGTGCTGCTGACCATGGTGTGCGGGGACATCCCGTGGGCGTGCGGTGGCATCTACCGCTGCATCGAGGTCATCAGCGAGCCCGGGACCATCAACAACTGCACCTTCCCGGCCGGCATCGGCAAGGCGTCGGTTGCCTCGGGCTGGGCCACCACCAACGTCGCGACCGAGTGCCTCGCCGGCATGCTCGACACCCACCCCGAGCACCGCAAGCGCCTGATGAGCGTCTGCTGCGGCACGTGGGACTTCGCGCTGCTCGCCGGGGTCGACCAGCGCGGCGGTGGCTTCGTGACCATGCTCTGCGACTCCATGGCCGGTGGGCTGGGGGCGCGGTCGGACTCCGACGGGGTGGACACCGGCGGGCTGGCCTGCATCCCGATGGGCCGGGTGGCCGACGTCGAGATGAACGAGTTCGCCTTCCCGATGCTCTACCTGTGGCGGCGCGAGGAGCCCGACTCCGGCGGGCCGGGCCGGTTCCGCGGCGGGGTCGGTGCCTCCAGCTGCTTCATCCCGTACGACAGCCCGCTCGGCGGCGTGCACCTGGTGGTCTCGGCCCCGGGCAAGGCCCTGCCGCTGGCCGCCGGGCTCTCCGGCGGGCTGCCAGCCGGGACCCAGCACGACGTCCTGGTGCGCGACACCGACGTGCACGCACGGTTCGCCTCCGGGCGCATCCCGTCGTCCCTCGACGAGCTCACCGGGACCACCGACCTGGTGCCCACCCACCACGAGACGGACCTCGGCGCCGCCGACGTCTACTACACGCACTGGCAGGGCGGGGGTGGCTACGGGGATCCCCTGCGCCGCGACCCGGCCGCGGTGGCCGCGGACGTGGCAGCGCACAAGGTGTCCGTGGCCGGTGCGCACGAGGTGTACGGGGTCCTCGTCGACGACCAGGGCGCCGTCGACGAGGGCGCCACCACGACCCGACGTGCAGCGCTGCGGCGCAGCCGGGCGGGCCTCGAGGCCGAGGAGGTCCCGGCGTGAGCGTGCACATCGACGAGAACCTGGTCCAGGGCGACGACGGGGTGGTGAGCTGTCGGCACTGCGACGCCGCCCTCGGGGTGGCACAGCAGCCGCTGCGCGACGCCTGCGTCCGCGAGTCCGACCCGCGGACCGCCGGACCGTCCGTCCGGGCAGGCTCCGCGCACTTCGCCGACCGCCCCGTCGTCCTCCGGCAGACCTTCTGCCCCGGGTGCCTGACCCTCCTGCAGTCCGAGATCGTCCCCGGTGACGAGCCGTCGGGCCGCACCCGCTCGGTGGTGGCCCGGTGACCGGCCCGCTGGCGGGCCGGGTCGTCGTCGTCACCGGGGGTGCGCAGGGCCTGGGCCGGGCCTACGCCCGGCGCATCGTCGCCGACGGCGGCACGGTCGTGGTGGCCGACCTGGACGCCGAGAAGGCCGCCGCGGTCGTCGCGGACCTGGACGCGACCGGGGGTGCGGCGACCTCCGTGCCCCTCGACGTCGGCGACCCGGCGGCGGTGGGCGCCTTCGCCGAAACCGTGACGGCGAGGTTCGGCGCAGTCCACGGGCTGGTGAACAACGCTGCGATCTTCTCCACGATCACGATGCGCCCGTTCTGGGAGATCCCGCCCGAGGAGTGGGACCGGCTCATGGCGGTCAACCTGCGTGGTCCCTGGCTGGTCACCAGCGCGCTGCTGCCCGCCCTGCGCGAGGGAGCCCGGACCGGCCACGGTGCGAGCGTGGTCAACGTGGGCTCCGACGCCGTCTGGCTGGGCCGGCCGGGCTACCTGCACTACATCGCCAGCAAGGGCGGGGTGGCGGGCATGACCCACGCCATGGCGCACGAGCTGGGCGGCGACTCGATCCGGGTCAACTCCCTGTCGCCGGGACCGACCTACACCGAGGTGCCCCGCTCCACCGTCTCCCCGGAGCAGCGAACCGCGATGCAGGCCGCGCAGGCGCTGCACCGGGATGCCGAACCTGCGGACATGGTCGGCGTGGTCGCCTTCCTGCTCTCCGACGACAGCCGGTGGGTCACCGGCCAGACGGTGAGCGTCAACGGCGGCGTCCTGCACCGCTGACCTACCCGCACCCGACGACCGAGGAGAACCGTGACCGATCTGCAGGCAGCCAGCACCGTGCTGGACCGTCGCCTGGACATCCTGCTCGGCGGACGGGCGGTGCCGACGGCCGCCCGGTACGACGTCGAGGACCCGACGACGGGCCGGCGGCTGACCGACGCCCCCGACTGCTCGGCCGCGGAGGTGGACACCGTCGTCCGCGCGGCCGGGGAGGCCCAGCGGGCCTGGGCGCGGCTGCCGGCCCGGGCCCGGGCCGGGAAGGTGCGGGAGTTCGCAGCCCTCCTCCGCGAGCACACCGACGAGTTGGCCACCCTCGATGCGCTCGATGCCGGGTTCCCGCTGCCGGTCATGCAGGCCGACGTGGGGGCCGCGGCCGTGCTGCTGGAGATCATGGCGGACCACGCGCTGTCCCTGGGCGGGTCGACCTACCCGCTGTCGGGCAACCTGCACTACTCCACCCAGGAGCCCTACGGGGTGGTGGGCCGGATCGTCCCGTTCAACCACCCGCTGTTCTTCGCCGCCGGCAAGGTGGCCGCCCCGCTGGTGGCGGGCAACGCCGTCGTCCTCAAGGCGCCGGACCAGACCCCGCTGTCGGCCCTGCGGATGGCCGAACTGGCCGCCGACGTGTTCGGACCGGACCTGTGCGGCGTGGTCAGCGGCCGGGGCGCGACGACCGGTGCGGCGCTGGTGGCCCACCCGCTGATCCGACGGATCGGGTTCATCGGTGCCGAGCCGACCGGCCGGCTGATCCAGCGGGAGGCCGCCGAGCACGGGGTGAAGCACGTCAGCCTGGAGCTCGGCGGGAAGAACGCCCTGGTCGTCATGCCGGACGCTGACCTGGCGCGGGCAGCCGACGCCGCGGTGTTCGGGATGAACTTCACGGCGACGGCCGGGCAGTCCTGCGGGTCGACCAGCCGGCTGCTGCTGCACGAGTCCGTCGCCGACGAGGTGCTCGCCGCGGTGGTCGAGCAGGTCCGGGCCATCCGGGTCGGTCACCCGCTGGAGCCCGGCACGCAGATGGGCCCGGTGGTCGACCGCGCCCAGTACGAGAAGTCGATGCGGGCCATCGCGGCGGCCACCGCCGCCGGGGCCCCGGTGCTGGTCGGCGGCGGGCGGCCGGACACCGTCGGCGAGGAGGGCTGGTACGTCGCCCCGACCGTGCTGGGCCCGATGGCCGCGGACAACCCCACTGCCGTGGAGGAGGTGTTCGGCCCGGTGCTGTCGGTGCTCACCTTCCGCGACGAGGACGAGGCCGTGGCGATCGCCAACCGGACCGGGTACGGCCTCACGGCCGGGGTCTTCACCTCCGACGTCACCCGGGCGCACCGGATGGCTGCCGCGCTGGAGGCCGGCTACGTGTGGGTCAACGGCTCCTCCCGGCACTACTGGGGGCTGCCGTTCGGGGGAGTCAAGGCCTCCGGCGTGGGACGCGAGGAGTCCGTCGACGAGCTCCTCTCCTACACCGAGACCAAGGCGGTCACCGTCGTCCTGGAGTGACGGTTGACGGACCGGGTGGCCTGGTCTCTACTAGAGAGAGAGAAGTTCTGTCAGACAGAACGACGGAGGGTGAGCTCAGGATGACCGATCAGACCACCGTGCTGGCCGACGTGCGGCGCGGCATGATCCCGGCGCACATCTACAACGACCGGGAGGTCTTCGAGCTGGAGAAGGAGCGCGTCTTCTCCCGCGCCTGGGTGTTCGTGGGCCACGAGTCCGAGATCGCCCAGCCCGGTGACTACGTCGTCCGGCGGGTGCTGGAGGACTCCTTCATCGTCACCCGCGACGAGCAGGGCGAGGTCCGCGCGCACTTCAACATGTGCCTGCACCGCGGCATGCAGGTCTGCCGCGCCGAGGTCGGCAACGCCAGCCACTTCCGCTGCCCGTACCACGGCTGGTCCTACCGCAACGACGGCCGCATCGTCGGGCTGCCGTTCCACAAGGACGCGTACGGCGGCGAGGCCGGCTTCGCGCGCAAGGGCCAGCGCCTGCTCCCGGCGCCGAACCTGGCGATCTACAACGGGATGGTCTTCGTGTCCATGGACCCGGACGCGCCCCCGCTGG
The DNA here is from genome assembly GCF_024124375.1 of Klenkia sp. PcliD-1-E. Taxonomy (GTDB): domain Bacteria; phylum Actinomycetota; class Actinomycetes; order Mycobacteriales; family Geodermatophilaceae; genus Klenkia. The sequence continues at coordinate 35,265 of NZ_JAMXRZ010000005.1, read as the reverse complement.
AGGAGTTCCTCGGCGACTTCCGCTTCTACCTGGACTACTACACCAAGCAGTCGGCCTCGGGCATCGAGCTGCGCGGTCCGCAGCGCTGGAGGGTTAAGGCGAACTGGAAGATCGGCGCGGAGAACTTCGCCGGCGACATGTACCACACCCCGCAGACGCACACCTCGGTCGTGGAGATCGGCCTGTTCCGCGAGCCCAAGGCCGAGAAGCGCAAGGACGGCGCCACCTACTGGGCCGGTGCCGGGGGCGGCACAACGTACAAGCTGCCCGAGGGCGACCTCGACGAGCGGCTGCGGTACGTGGGTTACCCGCAGGAGATGGTCGACCGGATGAAGGAGCAGTTCTCCGACGAGCAGCTGCGCCTCATCGGCGACGACGGCTTCATGATCAGCGCCGCGTCGGTCTACCCGAACCTCTCCTTCGTGCACAACTGGCCCCGGGTGGGCGAGTCCGACGACGTGCTGCCCTTCATCTCCATCCGCCAGTGGCAACCCATCAGCGAGGACGAGACCGAGGTGCTGTCCTGGTTCGCCGTCGACGCCCAGGCGCCCGAGGAGTTCAAGGCGCTGAGCTACAAGGCCTACCTCATGTGCTTCGGCTCGACCGGGATGTTCGAGCAGGACGACGTGGAGAACTGGGTCTCCCTCACCAACACCGCGGCCGGCTCGATGGCGCGGCGGCTGCTGCTCAACAGCCGGATGGGCATCCTCGAGGACGACCAGCCGGTCACCCCGCCCCTGGGTCCGGACGCCTTCCACGGCCCGGGCGAGGCGCGGACCGGTTACTCCGAGCACAACCAGCGGGCACTGCTCAACCGCTGGGCCGACGACCTGGAGAAGCCCCCGGTGCAGGCCGCCACGCTCACCGTCGGCGCGCAGGGCAGCGGGGCCGTGGACGACCAGGGCCGTACCTCCCCGCAGGCCTCGGACGTCGAGGTGCCCGGCGAGGCGGTGGCGCAGGCATGAGCGGCGCCCTGAGCGAGCAGTCCGCCCTCGGCCGGCACGCCTCGCGCGTGCAGCGCACCGGGCGCAGCCTGCCCTTCGACGACCCCCGCCACCTGCAGGCCCACCACTGGCTGGTCGACGAGGCCTGGTTGCTCGACGAGCAGGCCTACGAGGACTGGCTGGAGCTCATCACCGACGACGTCCACTACCTGATGCCGGTGCGGGTCACGACCGCGCTGGGCGCCGGCTACGACACCGCGCGGGGCATGGCGCACTTCGACGAGGACAAGTACTCCCTGTCCCGCCGGGTGGCCCGCTTCCTCACCGAGCACGCCTGGACCGAGGACCCGCCGTCCCGGCTGCGGCACCACCTGTCCAACGTCCGCACCTTCGCCACCGACGACCCCGACCACTTGGTGGTGGAGTCGGCGACCCTGCTGTTCCGCAACCGCGGTGACGTCCGGGAAGGGTCGTTCGTGTCCGCCGGCCGGGAGGACCTGCTGCGCCGGGTCGACGACGGCTGGCAGCTCGCCCGGAGGGTGATCATGGTCGACGACTCGGTCATGCGGATGCAGAACCTGGCGATCTTCCTGTGACCGGCCTGTCCTGGGAGGGGGAGGACGTCGACGCAGCCGCGGCCCGCCGCGCAGCGGCCGAGCACGCCGCCCTGGTCGCCGGTGCCAGCGGTGAGCCCATCACCATCGCCAACGAGTTCGCCGAGGTCCGGGTGCTGAGGGTCGACACCCGCAACGGGTCCCGGCTGCTGGTCGAGTCGCCCAAGTCCGGGCAGTGGGTCGCCCTGGACCCCCTGGAGGTCGAGGCGCTGACCTGGCAGGGCACCGCCACCTTCTCGGCGATGATCGCCAACCCGTTCGGGCCGCTCATCCCCGAGGCGAGCGCCGGTGTGGTCACCGACGGCTCGGTCCGGGAGGGCGGCGGACCCGAGGCGGTCGAGGGCGGCAGCCAGTGACCGCCGGGTGGCTCGCGGGACGGCGGGCGCTCGTCGTCGGCGCCGGGTCCGGCATCGGCCGGGCGGTCGTCGACGCCTTCCTCGCCGAGGGCGCCCGGGTCGCCGTCCTGGAACGCGACCAGGACAAGTGCGCTGCGCTGCGGGCGGAGCAACCCGACGTCCCGGTCACGGCGGGCGACGCGACCTCGCAGGAGGCCAACGAGGCCGCCGTCGCCGCGGCGGTGGAGGCCTTCGGCGGGCTGGACCTGCTGGTCAACTGCGTCGGCATCTTCGACTTCTACCGCTCGGTCGTCGACCTGGACCCCGGCCTGCTCGAGTCCGCCTTCGACGAGGTCTTCCACACCAACGTGCTGTCCCACCTCCGGTCGGTGCAGGCCGCGCTCCCGCACCTGCAGGCCGCCGGCAACGGGGTGGTCCTGCTGACCGAGTCGACGTCGTCCTACCACCCCGGTCGCGGGGGCGTGCTGTACCTGGCGTCGAAGTTCGCCGTGCGCGGGCTGGTCACCGCGCTGGCCCACGACCTGGCTCCCGAGGTCCGGGTCAACGCCGTGGCCCCCGGCGGGACGCTGGGCACCGACCTGCGCGGGCCGGCCACCCTGGGCACCGCCGGCCGCAGCCTGGGTGACACCCCCGGGCGCGCGGAGGAGCTGGCTGCCCGGGTGCCCCTGCAGGTGGCGCTCACCGCCGCCGACCACGCCTGGAGCTACGTGTTCCTGGCCTCCGACCGCGCCCGCGGCATCACCGGCGGCTCGGTGCACCCCGACGGCGGGATCGGCCTCGGCGCCGCCCCGCGCAAGCGTTCCTGAACCACCCGACAGCAGAGGAGAGCACCATGCCCCGGCTCACCGCCGACCACGAGGCCTGCCAGGGATACGGCAACTGCATCACCGGCGCACCCGACGTCTACGACATCGACGACGACGGCGTCGTCGTGCTGCTGAGGGACGAGATCCCCGAGTCCGACCGGGCCCGGGTGGAGGAGGCCGCGCGCAGCTGTCCGGTCAGCGCGCTGGCCGTCGAGGACTGACGTGCCCACCGTCGTCGTGGTGGGCTCCTCGGTCGCCGGGGTGCGGACCGTGCAGGCGCTGCGCAGCAGCGGGTTCGGGGGGCGGGTCCTGCTGGTGGGGGAGGAGTCCGAGCTGCCCTACGACAAGCCGCCGCTGTCCAAGCAGTTCCTGGCCGGCACCTGGGACACCGACAAGATCCGGCTCCTGACCGCCGAGCAGGCGGCCGACCTCGACGTCGAGCTGCGGCTGGGGGTGGCGGCGGAGCGCTTGGACGTGGCCGGGAAGCAGCTGCACCTGGCCGACGGCTCGGCGCTGGCCTGGGACGTCGTCGTGCTGGCCACCGGAGCGGCCGCCCGGCCCTCGCCCTGGCGGGTGGGGTCGGGCGTGCACGTCGTCCGCACCCTCGCCGACGCCCGGGCGCTGCGGGACGACCTGGCCGACGAGGGCCCGGTCGTCGTGGTGGGTGGCGGGTTCATCGGGGCCGAGGTGGCCGCCAGCGCGCACGCCCTGGGCCACGACGTCACCGTGGTCGACCCGCTCCCCACCCCGATCGGGCGGGTCGTGGGCGACGAGGTCGGCGAGCACTTCTCCGCCCTGCACGCCCGGCACGGGGTGGACGCCCGCTTCGGCACCGGGGTCGAGTCGGTCACCGGCGGTGCGGGGGACCTCACGGTCACCCTCACCGACGGGACGTCGCTGTCCGCGGCCACCGTCGTGGTCGGGATCGGGGCCACCCCGAACGACGGCTGGCTGGCCACCTCGGGCCTGCTGGTGGAGAACGGGGTCACCTGCGACCAGCACTGCCGCGCCGTCGACTCCCCGGACGTCTACGTCGTGGGCGACCTGGCCCGCTGGTTCCACCCCGGCCACGAGGAGCACCTGCGGGTCGAGCACTGGACCAACGCGGTGGACTCGGCGGTGGTGGCCGCGCACAACATCGCCCACCCCGACGACCTCCGGTCGCACGAACCCGTCGAGTACGTCTGGAGCGACCAGTACGACTGGCGCATCCAGATCGTCGGCCGGCCCGCCCGCGCGACCCGGCACGAGCTGGTGGGCAACCTGGACGGCGCCACCGCCCGGGGTGCGGTCCTCTACACCGACGACGAGGGCCGGCTGCGCGGTGCGGTCACCGTGAACTGGCCGAGGGCACTGGTCACCTGCCGGCGGCTGGTCTCGGCCGGCACCGGGTTCGCGGACGCGGTCGCCCAGGTCAGAGCGCTGCCGCCGGCCCGGGCCGCGGCATGAGCACGATCGCCGCGCAGCGGCAGCTCGTCGCCGACGCCTGCCGGGTACTGGCCGCCCGCGGACTGGCCGACGGCTACCTGGGCCACGTCAGCCTGCGGGTCGAGGACGACCTGCTGCTCGTCCGGTGCCGTGGTCCGCAGGAGCGCGGCCTGCGCTGGACCACCGCCGACGACGTCCACCTGGTCACCCTGGACGGCGGGCCGGGAGGCGAGGGCGAACTGGGGGAGTGGACCGTACCCAACGAGCTGCCGCTGCACACCGAGGTGCTGCGGACCCGGCCCGACGTGGCCGCGGTGGTGCACGCCCACCCGCCGGCCGTGGTGGCCGCCGACCTCGCCGGGCTGGCCATCCGCCCGGTCGTGGGCGCCTTCGACATGCCCGGCACCAAGCTGGCCGCCGGCGGCGTCCCGGTGTACCCGCGGGGCGTCCTGGTCAGGGACCGCCGGCTGGCCGGGGAGATGGTGGCCGCGATGGGCGACCGGCCGGTGGTGCTGCTGCGCGGGCACGGGCTGACCAGTGCCGGGCGCAGCGTCGAGGAGGCAGTGCTCTCCGCCCTGTCGGTGGACCGCCTGGCTCGCCTGGAGCTGGCCGTCGTCTCGGCCGGGGGGACGCTGGTCGACCTGCCGGCCGACGACATGGCCGAGCTGCCCGACCTCGGCGCCGGGTTCAACCACGCCACCGCCTGGCGGCACGAACTGGCGAACCTGCCGTGATCGACGGCCACCTAGGCTGCGGGCATGGACGGTGCGCAGTTCCCGCCCGCGCCGGAGCACGGCGCCGTGCCGCAGTACCCGATCGAGTCCGTGGACAACGCGCTCAAGGTGCTGCTGCTGCTCGGCGAGCGCCCGGCGTTGCGGCTGACCGACGTCAGCCAGTACCTGGGCGTGGCCTCCTCGACGGCGCACCGGCTGCTGGCGATGCTGCAGTACCGAGGTTTCGTCCGGCAGGACGCCCCCACCCGCGGCTACGTGCCGGGGCCGACCCTCGACGGGCTGGCCATGGGTGTGCTCCGCCGGTTGGACGTGCGCGCCCGGGCGCGGCCCGTGCTCGAGAAGCTCAACTCCGACCTGCAGGAGACCGTCCACCTCGGCCGGCTCGAGGGCACCGACGTGCACTTCATCGACTCGATCGAGAGCAGCAGGGCCTTGCGCGTCGGCGGGCGGCTGGGCCGTTCGATCCCCGCGCACTGCACGTCCAACGGGAAAGCGCTGCTGGCCGGGCTGGACGAGGCGGAGCTGCTCCGGCTCTACCCCGACGAGCCCCTGCCCCAGCTCACGCCGCACTCGATCGGCACCCGTACCCGGCTGCTGGAGGTGCTGCACCAGGTGCGGGCCCAGGGGTTCGCCACCAGCGACGAGGAGAGCGAGGAGGGCGTCAGCTCGCTCGCCGTCGCGCTCCCGGCCCGGCACTCGCCGCGGCTCGCGATCAACGCCTCGGCGCCGCTGAGCCGCCTGACCCCGGATGTCCGGCAGGACGTCCTGGACCACCTGTTCGCCGCCGTCGAGGAGATCGACCGGCTGCTGCTCTAGGGACCCGCGTCCGCCGGGTCCACCCCCGACGGACGGAGACCCCGTGAGCGCCACCACCGACCAGCTGCGCGACGACGTCGCCACCTCCTGCCGGGTGCTCGCCACCGCCGGCCAGGACGACCTCATCTGGGGTCACTCCTCGGCCCGCGACCCCGAGGGCCGGGGGGTGTGGCTCAAGACCGCGGAGTGGGGGCTGGGCGAGGTCACCGCCGACCGGGTGCACCTGGTGTCACCCGACGGCGAGGTCCTCGAGGGGGAGGGGGCACGGCACAGCGAGTTCCCGATCCACACCGAGGTCATGGCGGCCCGGCCCGAGGTCGGCGGAGTGGTGCACACCCATCCGCCGCACGCCGTCGCCCTGGCCGCGACGGGCCAGGAGCTGCGGCCGGTGAGCCACGCGGCCAACCTCTTCGTCCCCCCGGGCGTCCCCCGCTTCACCGACACCGCCGACCTGGTGCTCACCCGTGAGCTGGGCCGGGCGGTCGCGCTGACCCTGGGCGAGGCGCGGGCGGTGTTCCTGGTCAACCACGGGGTCGTCGCGGTGGGGCCGGACGTGCGGATGGCGACCGTCGCCGCGGTCGTGCTGGAGCAGGCGTGCCGGCAGCAGATCCTCACGCAGACGGCGGGCGGCTGGCCCACCTGGTCGCCCCCGGAGGAGTCCATGGCCAAGCGGGAGCACGTCTACAACGAGCGCGCGCTCGGGGCGGTCTGGGACTTCCTCGTCCGCGGCCTGTAGTCCATGACCGGTGGGTGAGGTCCTCGCCGTCGCCGTGCTGGTGGGGCTGGTGCTGGTCACCCGTGGGGCCCGGCTCGCGTCCGGGGTGGTCGGGCTCGTCGGCGGCTGACCCGGGGTCAGGCCGGTCGCAGCACCCCGGCGAGGAAGGCGGCCAGCTCGTCGTCGCCGTCCAGCGGCAGCACGTGCGCGACGTGCTGGTCTGGTCGCACCAGCACCATGCAGCCCGACCGGTCCACGCCGCGCAGGTCGAACACGTCGTCGGCCCGCGGGTCGGGGCAGTAGACCTTCTCCTGGTCGACCAGCCCCAGCGGACCCTTGACCGGGCGCAGCACGGCCGGCAGCGACCCCACCTCGACGTCGTGGTGGTGCTGCTGCAGGACCGCCCGGACGTCGAGCACGGAGTCGGTGTCCCAGCCGGCCGGGGTGTGCCGCCGCAGCGGCGAGCCGGGCGCCCCGAGCCGGTCGCACAGCGCGCGCAGTGCGGTCCCGTCCCGGTCGGCGAACAGGTACAGCCGCCAGGCGCCGTCCGCCCGGGCTGCGTGTCCCAGCTGCACCGGCCGCGCGTCGGCCAGCCGGACGACGGGGGCCGAGTGGAACCGGGTGCCCACCTCGAACCCGGCGGCCAGGTGCTGGTGGGCGTCCGACGCGGTGATCGCCGAGGGCCCGTACCGGGTGGCGACACCGGCGGTGAACCTGCCCTGCTGCACGAAGTAGCGTTCGAACTCCTCGGGGTCGGACTCCTCGGGCGGCCGGCTGAACAGCGCGGCGAACCGGCGGTCGAACTCGATGAGCTCCTGCGCGACCACCTGCCGCTCGGCGGTGTAGGTGTGCAGCAACTCCGGACCGGCGGTGCCACGCAGCACCGCGGCCAGCTTCCAGCCCAGGTTCCAGGCGTCGTGCATCGACACGTTCATGCCCTGGCCGGCTTTGGCGCTGTGCGTGTGGCAGGCGTCCCCGGCGATGAACACCCGAGGGGGGCGGGAGCCGTCGTCCGGGGCGTCGTCGAAACGGTCGCACAGCCGCTGGCCGATCTCGTAGACCGACCACCAGCCGACGTCGCGGACCTCGACGGTGTACGGGTGCAGGATCCGGTTGGCGATCTCGGTCAGCCGGTCCGGGTCGACCTCGCCGACGTCCCGGACCTGGTCCAGCTCGATGTAGAAGCGGACGAGGTAGCCGCCCTCGCGCGGGATCACCAGGATGTTGCCCTCGGCGTGCGAGTGCACGGTCGCCTTCAGCCGGATGTCGGGGAAGTCGGTCACCGGGAGCACGTCCATCACGCCCCACCGCTGGTCGGTGCGGTCCCCGCGCAGCTCCCGGCCGATCGCGGTGCGCACGGCGCTGTGGGCGCCGTCGCAGCCGACCACGTAGCGGGCCCGCACCCGAGCGGTGCCGGCCGGCCCGGCCAGCTCGACGGTCACCGGGTAGCCGTCCGGGGCGTCCTCTCGCACCTGCAGCCCGGCCACCGTCCAGCCGTGCTGCACGGTGGTGCGGCCGGGCTGGCGGTCCAGGTCCTCGCGCAGCCAGGCCAGCATCCGGGCCTGGTTGACGATCACGTGCGGGAACTCCGACAGCCCCTCCTCGGTGTCGGGCACCCGGCCGGTCCGCACGATGCGCGACGGGTCGGCCGGGTCCGGTCGCCAGAAGGCGACCTCGTTCACCCAGTAGGCCTCGGCGAGGAGGCGGTCGGCCAACCCCAGGGCCTCGAACACCTCGACCGTCCGGCAGGCGACGCCGTCCGCCTGGCCGACCGCGAGCGGCCCCTCACGGCGGTCGACGACCAGCAGCTGCAGGTCGGGGAAGCGGGCCAGCTGGGCGGCGAGCACCATGCCCGCCGGGCCCGCCCCCACGACGAGGACGTCGGTGCGGTCGGGCAGACCGCCGGCGCCGTCGTCCGCGCCCGGTGCGGGCGGGGCGACGAGCGGGTCGCCGGGGCGGTAGCCGTCGAGGTAGAACTGCACGCCCGACGGTGCGCCGGGGGGTCGCAGCTGGCACAGTCTTTTCTGCCATGCGGAACCAGCCGACGTACCCGGTCAGCTCGGTCGACACCGCCCTGCTGCTGGCGACGGTGCTGCGCGACGAGGGCCCACTACGGCTGACCGACGCCGCGGCCCGGCTGGGCACCGCCCCCTCCACCGCGCACCGGCTGCTGGCCGCGCTGGTGCACCGGGACTTCGCCGTCCAGCTGCCCGACCGTCGCTACGCGGCAGGCCCGCAGCTGGGCGCGGCGCCGGTGCCGGCGTCCCGCCTGCACGCGGTGGCGTTGCCGCACCTGCGGGCGGTGGTCGCGGCGCAGGGGGAGAGCGCGCACCTCGTCGTCCGCGCCGGAGCGGACGTCCGGTTCGTGGCCACGGTGGAGTGCGACGCCGTCCTGCGGGTGGGGGACCGCACCGGCCGGACGTTGCCCGCCCACCGCAGCGCAGCAGGCAAGGCACTGCTGGCCGCGCTGGACCCCGACGAGCTGGCCGGGCTGCTGTCCCGGTTGCCCCCGGCGGAGGCGGACCGCGCCCACCGCGAGCTCCGGTCGGTCCGCCGGCGCGGGTTCGCGGTCAACGACCAGGCCACCGAGGCCGGGCTGACGGCGGTCGGCGTGGCTGTGCCCGGCGGCGGGGTGGGCATCTCGCTCGCCATGCCCCGCGTCCGGTTCTCCCGGGACCGGCTGGCCGGCTGGGTGGCTGCGCTGACCGACACCGCCGTCGCCGTCGCCGTCGGGCTGACCGATGAGCCCGGGTGGTCGCACGGGTCATCGTCGGCATGAGCACACAGGAGCTGTTCGCACTCGTCGACGACCAGGTCGCCCAGGGCCGCTACCCGGGGGCCGTCGTCGCCGTCCGGCACGCGGGGAGGACGACCGTGCACGCCACTGGCACCCTCGCCGTCGGCGGCACCGAGCCGGTGGTGACGGACACCCCGTTCCGGGTGGCGTCGCTGACCAAGCCGTTCGGCGGCCTGCTCGCGCTGTCGCTCGTCGCCGACGGCTCGCTCGACCTGGACGACGACGTCGCCCGCTGGCTGCCCGAGCTCGCCGACCCGCGGGTGCTGCGGCACCCCGACGCGGACCTGGGTGACACCGTGCGGGCCGAGCAGCCGATCACCGTGCGGGACCTGCTGCAGATGACCTGCGGCACCGGTGCCCTGATGACCGGCTCGCCGTTGGCCCGGGCGATCGCCGAGGCCGGGGTCGGCCCGGGTCCGGTGCCGACCGGGCTTGACCCCGACACCTGGGTGGCCCGGCTGGCCGGCCTGCCGCTGGCCGACCAGCCCGGGCAGGGCTGGCGGTACCACACCGGCAGCGACCTGCTCGGCGTCCTGCTGGCCCGGGCCACCAGCCGGCCGTTGCCCGACCTGCTGGCCGAGCGGGTCACCGGCCCGCTCGGGCTGACCGGCACCGGGTTCTGGACCGACCGCCCGCTGCCCGTGCAGTACGCGCCGGGCGACGACGGCCTGCAGGTGCTCGACCCGGCCGACGGCGTCTGGTCCGCACCGCCCGCCTTCCCGTCGCTCGGCGGCGGGCTGGTCTCCACCGCGGCCGACGTCTGCGCGCTCCTCGGCGCGGTCGCCGACGACGCGCTGCCCGGCGGCGTCCGCGCTGCCGACGTGCTGCACGACGGACTGACCGATGTCCAGCGAGCCGCCGCGCAGGCCTTCCTCGGCCCCGGCCGCACCTGGGCGACCGGCAACCTGGAGCTGACGCTTCAGGTCACCGACCCCTGGACGACGCCCGGCCGGTTCGGCTGGGTCGGCGGCACGGGCACCAGCGCGTACTGCGACCCCACGCTGGACCTGGTCGCCGTCCTGCTCACCCAGCGGGTGATGACCGGCCCGCACGACGGCCCCGAGGAGTTCTGGCAGGCCGCCCACGACGCGGTCAGCTGAGGGCGGCCCGGCGGCGGTGCAGGTCGGCGCGCTCGGCGGCGTTGCCGCTGCGGGCCAGTGCGGCGTCGTAGGCGGACCGCGCCTCCTCGACCCGGCCGAGCCGGCGCAGCAGGTCGGCGCGGACGGCGTGCAGCACCGGCGACCGGTCCAGGTCCACCCGGTCGACCAGCGCGAGGCCCACCGACGGGCCGTCCAGCTCGGCGACGGCCACGGCCCGGTTCAGCTGCACCACCGGTGTCGGCGGCAGCTGGTCGTAGAGCGCCACGACCTGTGACCAGTCGGTGTCGGCCCAGGTCGGGGCATCGGCGTGCACCGCCGCGATGGCGGCCTGCACCTGGTAGGGCCCCGGTCGACGGGCGCGCAGGCACTCCCGGACCAGGGCCTGGCCCTCCTCGACCAGGGGCCGTGACCAGCGACCGCGGTCCTGGCGGTCCAGGGGTACCAGCGCGCCGTCGTCGTCCACCCGGGCCGGACGACGGGCCGCGGTCAGCAGCAGCAGCGCCAGCAGGCCGCGGCACTCCGGCTCCTCGGGCACCAGCTCGACCAGCAGCCGGGCCAACCGGACGGCGTCGGCCAGCAGGTCGTCGCGCACCCCGGCGTCCCCGGTGGCGGGGGCGTGCGCCTCCGTGCCGACCAGGTGCACCACCGCGAGCACCGACGTCAGCCGCGCGGGCAGGTCGGCCGCCGTCGGCACCCGGTACGGGATCCGCGCCCGGGCGATCTTGTGCTTGGCCCGGGTGATCCGGGCGGCCATCGTCGGCTCGGGCACCAGGAACCCGCGGGCGATCTCCGCGGTGGTCAGCCCGCCGACCATCCGCAGGGTCAACGCGACCCGGGCGTCGGGCGCCAGCGCGGGGTGGCAGCAGGTGAACAGCAGCCGCAGCTGGTCGTCGCGCACCGCGCCCACCTCCTCCACCTCTGGTTCTGCCGCCAGCCGGGCCACCTCGGCGAGCTTCGCCGTCCCCACGGCCTCCCGGCGCAACCGGTCGACCGCCTTGTTCCGCGCGGTGGTGATCACCCACCCGGCCGGGGACGGCGGCACCCCGCGGTCGGGCCAGGTGGCGGCCGCCGCGGCGTAGGCCTCGGCGACCGCCTCCTCGGCGAGGTCGAGGTCCCCGAGCTGCCGGGTGAGGACGGCGACCGCCCGGCCGTGCACCTCGCGGAAGACCTGCTCGAGCGGGGTCACCAGCTGAACGGGCGGACCTCGATCGGCAGCCCGATCGCGGCCACGGTCCGCCGCCCCCACTCCAGCGCGGCGTCCAGGTCGGGCACGTCGACCACGGTGAACCCGCCGAGGTACTCCTTGCCCTCGGCGAACGGGCCGTCGACCAGCAGCACCTCGTCGCCGGAGGGCCGCAGCACGGTCGCGGTGGACGGCGCCTCCAGGCCGCCGGCGAACACCCACACGCCGGCGGACTGCATGTCGGCGCGGAGCTGGTCGACCCGGGCCATGATCGGCGCGAGCTGCTCGGGGGTGGGCTGGACGTGCTCGCCGGTGCCGGCGGACGGGGTGACGACGGACAGCAGGTACTGGGTCATGGCGGTTCCTCCTGGATGGGGTGTGCGTGCACCCCCTGCACGAACGGCGGGGTCGCGGATCGACAGGTCAGGGCCGGCCGGCGTGCGGGACGGCTACCTCCACGGTCAGCAGCACGGCCTCGCGGGCAGCGCGGCGGTTGTGCTCCAGGAAGTCCGGCGCGCAGCACAGCAGCAGGGTGCGGCCGTCCTCGCCGCCCAGCGCGCAGGCGTAGACGCCGAGGCCCTCGGGCGCGCGGACCTCGTCGACGACCTCGCCGCCCTCGGCCACCCGCACCGCCCGGCCGCCGACCGCGTCGGCCACCCACAGGTGGCCCTCGGCGTCCCCGGTGCAGCCGTCCGGGGCCACGACCAGCTGGCCCAGCGCCTCCTCCAGGGTCGACCCGGTGGGCACCGGGCCGAACTCGGCCCACACCCGGCGGTTCGACAGCGACCCGTCCCCGGCGAGGTCGAAGGCGGTGTACCGGTTCCCGAAGGTCTCCCCGACCAGCAGCGTCCCGCCGTCGGCGGTGATGACCATGCCGTTGGGGAACAGCAGGTCCCCGGCGACCACGGTGATCGTGCCGTCGGGGTCGACCCGCTTGAGCGTCGCCGGGCCGGGTGCTCCGCCGCCCATCAGGTCGAAGCCGAAGTCGCCGACGAAGACGTGCCCGGCGGCGTCGACCACCAGGTCGTTGAGCAGCCCGCCGCAGTACGGGGCGAGCGCGGCGTAGGTGGCCAGCGCGCTGCCGTCCCACCGCAGGACCCGCTGGTCGGTCATCGACACCACGACCAGCGACCCGTCGGGCAGCCGGCCCGAGCCCGAGGGCTGGGTGGCGACCTCGAGGACGACGGTCTCCTCGCCGGAGGGCGTCACCCGGCTGACCGTGCCGCGGTAGAAGTCCGACACCCACCAGTGGCCCTGGTACCAGCGTGGGCCCTCGAAGAACGATCCACCGGTCAGCAACGTCGTCGTCGTCATGGCCGGACCCTAGGGTCTCCGGTGTGACGCGCGCCTCAGGTCGCCCACGACCTGGTGCTCGCCGGGGTGGTCCGGGCGGTCAGCTGAACCGCTCGCGCAGCCGCTGCAGGGTGCCGTCGATGCCCGCCTGCGCCTTGGCCGGGAACCCCAGGGCCCGCACCGGCAGGAACGTGAGGGCGTTGTACCGGCTGGCGTCCCAGGTCTCGGTGACCCGGGTGCCGCCCTCGACCGGCTCCAGCTCGTAGCGCCAGCGGTGCGGCGCGAAGTGCTTCCAGGCGATCCGCCGGTCGGGCTCGAACTCCACGACCCGGTTCGTGGTCCGGTACTTCGCGCCCATCTGCATGGCGACCGAGAACGTCGAGCCCAGCTCGAGGCGCTCGGGGGCGTCCACGATCGCCTGCACGGTGCCCGACCCGTCGATCTCGGTGTGCCGCCGCGGGTCGGCCAGCAGCGCGAACACCTCCGACGGCGGGGCGGGGACGACGACGGAACCGGACGCGGTGCGTGCTGCCATGCGGACCACGCTAGGGGTGGGGGAGCATGTCGGCATGACCATCAGCCCCCGGGACCTCGAGGACGAGGTCACCCTGCAGGTCGCCGCCAACCGCATCGACTTCCTGTCCCGCCGCGACGCCGGCGTGGTCGAGGCGACCGCCCCCGACGACGCCGACGACTTCCTCGCCGACCTGCGCAACACCGGCACCTCGCTGGACCGGCACGAGGCGCTGGAGCTGCTCGCGCTCGGCGAGGTGGTCTACCGCAAGGCGCACGACAGCCGGCACCTGGGCATGCACGCCGCGCTGCGCGAGGGCGCCAGCTGGGCCGACATCGCCACCGCCCTGGACGGCGACGCGGGGCTGGCGTGGGACGCCCACCAGCGGTGGATCCGCGACCAGTTCGAGCTGCACCGGCGCGGTGGCCCCGGCGGCCTGGACTCCGGCGCGGCGGACACCGCCCGCCAGCTCGCCGGCCCGCGACCGGCCTGACGTGCGGCACGACTCGGGCCTGGTCGTCGAGACCCGCGACCACGTCCGGCTGCTCACCCTGGACCGGCCCGAGCGGCGCAACGCGCTGTCCTCGGCGCTGCAGGCCGACCTGGTCGAGGAGCTGCTGACCGCGGGCTCCGACGGCACCCGGGTGGTCGTGCTGGCCGGCAACGGACCGGCGTTCTGCGCGGGGTTCGACCTCAAGGAGATCCGGGCGGCCGACGACCGCGGCGAGCCCTTCCGGCCGCCCATGGAGCGGCCGGGCCGGTCGCTGTTCGAGGTGGTCACCGAGTGCCCGGTGCCGGTCATCGCGGCCATCACCGGCGCGGCCGTGGCCGGCGGGTTCGAGCTGGCGCTGGCGGCCGACCTCCGGGTGGCCGCGCCCGGCGTCCCGATGGGCCTGCCCGAGGCGAAGATCGGGATGGGCGCCAACTTCGGCTCGGTGGTGCTGCCCAAGCGGATCCCGATGGGCGTCGCGCTGGAGATGCTCTACACCGGCGCCTACGTCGACTCCGACGTCCTGGAGCGGTGGGGCCTGGTCAACCGGCTCGCGCCGCGCGAGGAGGTGCTCGACACCGCGCTCGCGATCGCCGCCACGATCGCCGGCAACGCCCCGGTCTCGGTCCGCCGGATGAAGCAGACCGCGGTCAAGGGCCTGGAGCTGCCGCTGTGGCAGGCGCTGCGGCTGGACGTCGGGCCGAACCCCTACACCTCCGAGGACCGCAAGGAGGGGATCGCGGCGCAGCTGGACAAGCGCGCGCCGCGGTGGACCGGTCGCTGAGGGAACAACCGCGCGGAGGAGCGCGCTGGCCCCGGTAGAAGCACCCCCGCAGAGAGGCCCCACCCATGTCGTTCCCGCTCTCCGTCCTCGACCTCGCCCCCGTCGCCCCCGGGGAGACCGTCGGGCAGTCGATCGCGCACAGCGTCGCGCTGGCGCAGGCCGCGGAGCAGCACGGCTACACCCGGGTCTGGTACGCCGAGCACCACAACATGGAGTCCATCGCCTCCTCGGCGACCAGCGTGCTGATCAGCCACGTCGGGGCGCACACCTCGACCATCCGGCTGGGCTCGGGCGGGGTCATGCTGCCCAACCACTCGCCGCTGGTGATCGCCGAGCAGTTCGGCACCCTCGACGCGATGTACCCCGGCCGGATCGACCTCGGCCTGGGCCGGGCTCCGGGCTCGGACCAGAACACGATGTACGCCATGCGCACCGACCCGCGCTCGTCCGACCGCTTCCCGCAGGACGTGCTGGAGCTGCAGGCCTACCTGGCGGGGGAGACCCGGGTACCCGGTGTCGACGCCGTCCCCGGCAAGGGCTCGCGGGTCCCGCTCTACATCCTCGGCTCCTCCACCTTCGGCGCCCAGCTGGCCGCCGCGCTCGGCCTGCCCTACGGGCACGCCTCGCACTTCGCGCCGCAGGCCCTGCAGGCCGCCGTCGAGATCTACCGGCGCGACTTCCAGCCCTCGGCGCAGCTGGCCGCCCCGCACGTCATCGCCGGGGTCAACGTCCTCGCCGCCGACGACGAGGACGACGCCCGCGCCCAGTTCGCCGCGATGCGCCGCGACCGCGCCACCCGGCTGTTCGGCCGCGGCAAGCAGTTCACCGAGGCCGAGACCGACCTGCTCATGGAGTCCGGCGCGGGCCGGCAGGTCGACTCGATGCTCACCCACTCCGCCGTCGGCACGCCCTCGCAGGTGCGCGAGCAGCTGGTGGAGTTCCGCCGGTTCGCCGACGCCGACGAGCTCATCGTCGGGCACGCCTCCCCGCAGGTGGAGCAGCGGCTGCGCTCGGTCCAGCTGCTCGCCGAGGCGATGGAGACCGTCAGCGCCTGACCGTCACCAGTGGGTCATCTCCTCGCAGATCGGGCACAGCGCACCGACCTCGTGGGGGTCCGGCGGCCAGGACAGGTCGTCGTCGTGGGTGACCCACGCCCCGCAGAGGGCGTTGCGGCGGCCGCCGGCGGCACTGCCGATCGTGGCGTGGGCCGGGCCGATCAGGGTGGGCCGCGCCCCGGCACCCACCAACGAGCCGACCATCACCTCGGCCCGCGCGGTGCCGTAGACGAACCCCATGCGCCCCAGGGTGCCGCCGCGGCGCGCCGGGTCCGCGGAGGTGGCCCGTGTCCGTCGGGCACGTCGTCCCACGCGTCCCTCCCGTCACCCGGGGCGGTGACCGAGAACACCGCTAGCTGCGTGCTTGCTACCGCTAGCAGGAGGGCATCTCCGGTGCGGCCCACCGAGTCCACACCCCAGGGAGACGTCATGGCCGACACCACAGTCCTCACCGCCCAGCTCCGCGCCCTCCTCCTGCTGACCCGGACCGAGGAGCAGGTCGCCCGCACCCGCACCGCGCAGGCACGCACCGACGCGGTCCGCCGCGAGCTGCAGCAGAACGCCGACAACGCGGCCTCGCGCACCGAGGCCATCACCCGGACCCTCCGCGAGCTCGGCGGCGTCCCGGACGTCGTGACCCCGGCCCTCGGCCGGCTGGGCGCCGTGGTCAAGGCCACCGTCGAGCAGGCCGGCCCGCTGGACGAGGCGCTGCTGTCCGACCTCTCGCTGGAGCACCAGCTGCTCGACCGCGCCACGTACCTCAAGGTGCTGGCCGAGGCCGCCGAGCTGCCCCGGGTCGTCCGCCTGGCCGAGCGGCTCGTCGCCGCGCACACCGCCACGGTCGAGTGGCTGACCGTCGTGCTGGCCGAAGCCGCCCTCGGCGGCCCCGCCGCGCTGCGGGCCACCCCGCTGCAGCGCGTTGCCGGTGGCGCCGCCCGCCTGGCCTCGATGCCGGCCCGCTACGCGGCCGACTCGGTGAACAAGGTCATCGACTCGACGCAGCAGGCCGCCGACGCCGCCCAGGCCACGATCGACGCCGCGGCCGCCCGGGCCACCACCTTCGCCGGCGCGGTCCGCGAGTCCCTGTCCGTCGGCCGCGACGCCTCGCTGGAGGAGGCGGAGCAGCAGGCCCGCCAGCAGGGCGCCCGCGACACCGCCGAGGCCCTGCACGAGACCCGTCGGGAGCTCGGTGCCCTGGACGCCGCCGAGCTGCCGATCCCGGAGTACGACGAGCTGACCGTCGGCAAGGCCGTCGAGGCCGTGAAGAAGCTCGACGGCGCCGCCGACCTGCAGGCCGTCATCCGGTACGAGGAGGAGCACAAGGACCGCTCGTCCGTGGTGAGCGCCGCGCAGGCCCGGCTGGCCGCCCTGGCCAAGCACGCCGTCGGCGTCAGCTGACACCCGGCACGACGACGAGGCCCGCACCCCACCCGGGGTGCGGGCCTCGTCTGTTCAGTCGCCCGTTCAGTCGCCCTTGACGTTCACGACCTGGCGCAGGGTGTGCCGGACCTCCACGAGGTCGGCGGCGTCGGCCATCACCTGGTCGATCGGCTTGTAGGCGTCGGGGTGCTCGTCCAGGAAGGCGTCCGACTCGCCCCAGACGACACCGGCTATCCGGGCGTCGAGGTCGGCCCGGTCGAACAGCTTCCGGGCCGCCGTCCGGCTGTGGCTCCGCCCGGCCCCGTGCGGGGCCGAGTGCAGCGACCGCGGGTCACCCTTGCCGACGACGACGTAGGACGCCGCCCCCATCGACCCCGGGACCAGCCCCGGCTCACCGGCCCGCGCGGAGATGGCGCCCTTGCGGGACAGCCACACGTCGCGCCCGAAGTGCCGCTCGCGCGCGGTGTAGTTGTGGTGGCACCGGACCTCCTCGAGCCGCTCGACGTCCGCCTGCAGGAACCGGCCGAGCTGGTCCAGCACCCGGTCGACCATCTCCTCCCGGTTGAGGAACGCGAACCGCTGCGCCCACATCAGAGCCTCCAGGTAGGCGTCGAACTCGGGCTCGCCCTCGACCAGGTAGGCCAGGTCGCGGTCGGGCAGGTCGACGAACCGCCGGCGGCACTGCTCCCGGGCCACCGCGATGTGCTTCTGCGCGAGCTTGTTGCCCACGCCGCGGGACCCCGAGTGCAGGAACGCCCACACCCGGTCGGACTCGTCGAGGCTCACCTCGATGAAGTGGTTGCCCGAGCCCAGCGAGCCCAGCTGCTGCGGCCAGTGCTTCGCCACCGCGTCGGCCTGCGCAGCACCCGGCAGCGCGCGCAGCTCCTCGATCCGCGGCTCCGCGGTGGTGCGGATGCTCCGATTGCGCCCGCCGGCGGACAGCGGGATCGACCGGCTGATCTGGGCGTGCAGCGGCGCGAGGTCGCGCCCGGCCAGGTCGGTCCGCGTGAACTGCGTGCGGACGGCGGCCATGCCGCAGCCGATGTCGACCCCGACCGCGGCCGGGATGATCGCGCCGTCGGTCGGGATCACCGAGCCGACGGTGGCGCCCAGCCCGAGGTGGGCGTCGGGCATGAGGGCGACGTGCGGGTGGATGAACGGCATCCGCGCGGTGCGCAACGCCTGCTCCCGGGTGGTGTCCTCCAGGATGGACGCCCAGCTGAGCAGGCGTCCGGTGATGGTCTGCATGGTCCTTCCTCGATCGGTGGGGTGGGGCCGGTGGAGTCAACCTGCTGCTCACGCTCCGCGCTCCCGGTTTTCCCGCCGTCCCCCGGACGGCTGGCCACCGTGCCCCGAGAGGGTGGATTCGGCTTGAGGAACCGGCGTGTCGGCCGACAACGCAGAGGTGAGCTGGGGAACACGACGCGCGCCGACACGGCTGGTGTCCGCGCTGGCCGACGGCGAGTCCGTCGTGGCGGTCACCGACTGCGTGCCGCTCACCGAGTCCCTCGACGCGCCGGCCGAGGACGTCGCCCGCACCGCCGTCCTCACCGACCGTGCGCTCTACTGCTGCACCGTCGGCGGCGACGTCGTCCCGCTGCCGTTCTCGCGGATGCGCGAGCTCAACCGGCGCGGGTTCGCCCTGCTGTTCTTCCGCTTCGACGACAGCCACGCCACCTGGGAGCTGCGCGACCAGCGGTTCGCCGCCAAGGCCGAGCGACGCTTCGCCCAGCACGGCCTGGCCGCCCACCGCGCGTGGGTCGGCACGAAGCGGGAGCCCGGTCGCGAGCCGGCCGGCTTCCGGCACCAGGCCCACCTCGACCTGCTCAACCGCCTGGCCGGGGGTACCGAGTTCGCCGACGCCGTCGCCGACCAGCGGGCCCTGGTGGACCAGCTGGTGTGGACCGAGACCGGGGACCGGGCCTCCTGCCGTGCCGCCCTGCGCCGGCTGGGCACGGTGCACAAGCAGCTGCACGGCGACCTGCTGGTGATCGCCGAGGCCGCACCGAGCCTGGTCATGGCCCAGCACGCGCTGGTGCTGCTGGACCAGCCCTCGCCCTGGGAGGGCGAGGTCGCCGAGCCGGTGGACGACGGCCCGACGGCGGCCGAGCTGGCCGGCCTCACGCCCGACGCCGCCCCCGTGTGGGTCGCCGCCGAGCGCGAGACCGTCAGCTGACCCCCTACTAGCTGACCTCGACGCCCTTCCAGAAGGCGACGCGGTCGGTGATCTCCTTCGCGGCCTCCTTGGGCTGCGGGTAGGTCCAGGCGGCGTCGGTGTTGGTCTGCCCGCCGGCCTCGATGGAGAAGTAGCTCGCCTCGCCCTTCCACGGGCAGGTGGTGTGCGTGTCGGTCGGGGTGAGCACGCCCTCCTTCACCGAGCTGAGGGGGAAGTAGGCGTTGCCCTCGACGGTGACGACGTCGTCGGACTCGGCGATCACGGTGCCGTTCCAGGTAGCGGTGGTCATGTGCCCATCGTCCGCCGGCCCGGTCGCTCGCGCAGCCGGTCGTCCACAGCTCCCGGCCACGACTGGCCAGGGCGTCCTGCGGGGGCTATCATCGAACACGTGTTCGAACACAGGCCGTCGGTGCTCGAGGCGGGTCTGCGGTCCCGCCTCGGCAGCCGGCCGCCCGGGCTCGTGGTCCGGCGCAGCTGGCCGGTGCCCGTCGTGCTGGTCCCCCCGGTCGGTGGATGGCGACCGGTGACCCCGGAGCGGCTGATCGGTCCGGTCCGCCTGGCCCGGACCGCCGACCCCGACGTCCGCCCCGCGGCGCCCGGTCCCGACGCTCCCGTCCCCGACGCTCTCGGTTTCGAGGCTCCCGTTCCCGGGGCTCCCGGTCCCGGGGCCGGCGGCTCGCTCGGTGAGGACGTCCTCGCTGCGTTCCGTTCCGGTCTGGACGCCGACGCCGCGCTGCTGGACACGGCCCGGTCCGCCCAGCGGGTCATCGGGGCGGCCCAGGCCGAGCAGGCGCGCGCCCTGGCGGCGCTCGCGGCCCGGCGGCCGGCCACCCTCGACCTCCCCGACGACGCGGTGGGGGCGCAGGCGAGGGACTCCCGTGCCCGCCGCCCCGACGCGCTCACCGCGGTCAGCGAGTTCTGCGTCGACGAGGTCGCTGCCGGGATGACCCTGCCCCCGCAGCGGGCCGAGCGGTTGCTCACCGAGTGCGTGCTCCTGGTCGAGCGGTTGCCCCTGGTGCTCGCAGCGCTCGCCGACGGCCGGATCACCTGGGACCACGTGCGGGTGGCCTGCGACCTGCTCGGCGGACTGTCCGCCGAGCTGCGCGACCGTGCCCAGGCCGACCTGCTGGGGCGGGCCACCGGCCGCACCGCCTCCGACTGGCGTCAGGTGGTGCGGCGGTGGGTCCTGGAGGCCGATGCCGAGGCGATCACCCGGCGGGTCGCGCAGGCGGTGCGCGACCGGACGGTGGCCGTGCACCCCGGTGCCGACGGCATGGCGACGCTCGCGGCCACGCTGCCGCTGCCGGTCGCCCGGGCCGTCGAGGACAGTCTGCGCCGCGCCGCGCGGGCCGCGCGCACGGCCGACGACCAGCGTTCGGCCGGCGAGCGGATGGCCGACTGCCTCGTGGCGTTCGTCCTCGACCCGGGCGCGCACGGCCTGACCGCGGTGCAGGCCGAGCTCACCGTCGTCGTGGCTCTGCAGACGCTGCTGGGTGACGACGAGCCGGGGGAGGTGTCCGGCGACGTGGTGCCGGCCGCCATGGTCCGTGACCTGCTCCGGTCGCTGGGTCTCCTGCCGGAGCCCGGGAAGCCCGACGGTCGGGCCCGCGACGACGACACCAGCGACGACACCTGCGACGACACCCGCGACGAGGGGACCCGTGCCGACGACGATGCGGGGGCCGACACGGTCGGGGCGTTGCTCGCCCGGCGCAGGACGGCGGGCACCGGCCTGGCCGGGGTGCCGCGCATCGCGGTCGTCGACGAGCGGACCGGCGAGCTCGCCGCGCTCACCGACGTGGCGGGCCTGCGTCGGGCAGCGCGCGAGGGTGCGGGCCTGGGTCCGCCACCCCCGACGGACGGGTACCGGCCCGGCGCCCTCCTCGACGCGTTCATCCGGCTGCGGGACCGGCGCTGCCGGTTCCCGGGGTGCCGGGTCCGCGCGGGTGTCTGCGACGTGGACCACCAGCAACCGTTCGCCCAGGGTGGGCCGACCGCCGAGTGCAACCTGGCGTGCCTGTGCACCCACCACCACCGCCTGTCGCACCAGGCTCCGGGGTGGACGCTGTCCCGGGACGGCGACGGCACCGGTCTGACCTGGACCACCCCCACCGGCCGGACCGTCACCACGCGCCCGCCACCCGTGCTCGGGCTGGTCGAGGAGCCCGACGAGGTCGGGACCGGCGGAGCGGCACCTGCAGCTGCGACCGCCCGCCACCGCCGCGACGCCGTGCGGGATCTCGCGGCGCGCGCCGCGGCGGAGGATCCACCGCCGTTCTGAGCCCGAGCGCCGCGGGGAGCGTGGATCGAATTCGTTGGGCCGTGGGACGACTGCTGGCTACGGTCGCCGGGTGGAGACGGCGATCCGGGTGCGGGACGTGCGCAAGACCTTCCGGGTGCCGGAACGGGACGCCGGGTTGGCCGCGTCGGTGAGGAGCCTGGTCCGCCGCCGGTACCGCGAGGTGCACGCCGTCGGCGGGGTCTCCTTCGACGTCGCGCCGGGGGAGGTGGTCGGCTTCCTCGGCCCCAACGGCGCCGGCAAGACCACCACGCTGAAGATGCTGTCGGGCCTGCTCGTGCCGACCTCGGGCGAGGTGTCGGTGCTCGGGCACGAACCCTCCCGCCGGGAGAAGGCCTACCTGGGCCGGATGACGCTGGTCATGGGCAACCGCAACCAGCTGCAGTGGGACATCCCCGCGCTGGACAGCTTCGAGCTCAACCGCGCCGTCTACCGCATCCCCGAGGCCGACTTCCGGCGCACCCGCGACGAGCTGGTCGAGCTGCTGGAGATCGGCGACCTGGTCCGCAAGCCGGTGCGCACCCTGTCGCTGGGGGAGCGGATGAAGGCCGAGGTCGCGGCCGCGCTGCTGCACCGGCCGCAGGTGCTCTTCCTCGACGAGCCCACCATCGGCCTGGACATCGGCGCGCAGAAGCGGCTGCGCGGGTTCGTCGCCGAGTACAACCGGCGGTACGGCGCCGCCGTGCTGCTCACCAGCCACTACATGGCCGACGTGCAGGCGCTGTGCCCCCGGGTGGTGGTCATCGACCACGGCCAGGTGCTCTTCGACGGCGGGTTGCGCGAGCTCACCGCCCGGTTCTCCCCGCACCAGACCATCACCGTCCAGCTCGCCGTCCCCGGCGCCGACCTCACCGGCTACGGCACGGTGGTCTCCGACGCCGAGGGCCGCGTGGCGGTGCAGGTGCCCAAGGCCGAGACCTCCGCGGTCGCCGCCCGGCTGTTGGCCGACCACGCGGTCACCGACCTCACCATCGAGGACCCGCCCATCGAGGACGTCATCGAGCAGGCCTTCGCCGACCGCTCGGGGCTGCCGGCATGAACGGGTTGCCCGGCCTGTACTCCGTCGTCGGCCGGACGGCGGTGCAGACCCAGTTCCAGTACCGGACGTCGAACTACCTGTTCATGCTCGGCATGGTCGCCGAACCGGTGGTCTACCTCGTCGTCTGGCAGACCGTCGCCGACGCCCAGGGCGGGTCCGTGCAGGGCATCACCGCCGGTGACTTCGCCGCCTACTACATCGTCTGGACGCTGGTCCGGAACATGAACATCGTCTTCACGCCCTACGGGTGGGAGGACCGGATCCGGCGCGGCGAGCTGTCCGGCCGCCTGGTGCAGCCGGTGCACCCGCTGCACTTCGACCTGGCCTACTTCGCCGGCTGGAAGGTCGTCGTCGTCCTGCTGTGGGTGCCGATCGCCGCCGTCCTGGCGCTGCTCTTCCGGCCCACCTTCGACGTCGGCCTGGTCGAGGTGCTGGTCTTCCTGGTCGCGATCTGGGGCGCGTACCTGATCCGGTCGATGCTGCTGTGGGTGCTCGGCATGGTCACCTTCTGGACCACCCGGGTCAGCGCGCTCTACGAGCTGTACTTCACCGCCGAGCTGCTGCTGTCGGGCCGGCTGCTGCCGCTGGCCCTGCTGCCCGCGTGGGCCGCGACCGCGTCGGACTGGCTGCCCTTCCGCTACACCTTCGGCTACCCGATCGAGGTGCTGGCCGGGGACCTCACGACGGCGCAGCTGTGGGGCGGGCTGGCCGCGCAGGCGGCGTGGGTGGCCATCGGCGCGGGGCTGGTCGCCCTCGTCTGGCGGTTCGGCGTCCGGCGCTACTCGGCCGTGGGGAACTGATCGTGGAGGCGTTGCGGCTGGTCGGCACCTACCTGCGGGTGGGGGTGCAGACCGAGCTGCAGTACCGGTCGAACGTGCTGTTCAGCATCGTGCAGTCGCTGGTCGCCGTAGGGACGTCGCTGGCGGTGCTGGCGCTGGTGTTCAGCCACACCGACGACCTGGGCGGCTGGTCCAGCGACGAGCTGCTGGTGGTCATGGGCATCTACGTGCTGCTCGGCGGGGTGCTGCGCAGCGTCGTGCAGCCCTCGATGACCCAGCTGATGGACGACGTCCAGCACGGCACCCTGGACTTCGTCCTCACCAAGCCCGCCGACGCGATGCTGCTGGTGAGCATCCGCCGCATCGAGCTGTGGCAGGCCGTGGACGTGCTGGTCGGCGCCGGCATCGTCGGCTACGCGCTGACCCGGTTGGACACCGCCCCGAGCGCGCTGGCGGTGGTCGGGTTCGCCGTCGCGCTGGCCCTCGGCGTGGTCGTGCTGTGGGCGTTCTGGCTGCTGCTGACCACCGCGGCGTTCTGGGTGGTGCGCACCGACTCGCTGGTCGAGCTGCTGTCGGGGATGTACCAGGCCGGTCGGTGGCCGGTGACGATCTACCCGGGCTGGCTGCGGATCGGGTTCACCTTCCTGGTCCCGCTGGCCTTCGCCATCACGGTGCCCGCACAGGCCCTCACCGGACGGCTGCCGGGTTGGCTGCTGCTCGGCGCCGCCGCCTTCACCGCCGTGCTCGTGGCGCTGACCCGGTGGGTGTGGACCGTCGGCGTCCGCGCGTACAGCGGCGCCAGTGCCTAGCGTACGACCGCCTGCCCGGCGCCGAACCAGCTCTGCGGCGCGTTCGTCTCCACGACCTGCTTGCCGAGGGGGAACAGGCCGACGGCGGCCAGCTTGAAGGAGGCGACGCCGAACGGGATGCCGATGATGGTCAGGCAGAACACGAGGCCGGCCAGCACGTGCACCACTGCCAGCCACCACCCGGCCAGCACGAACCAGACCAGGTTGCCCAGCGCCGACGCGACACCCGCGCCGGGGGCGGGCACGGTGGTGCGGCCGAAGGGCAGGACGACGAAGAACGCCAGCCGGAACGCCGCGATGCCGAACGGGATGCCCACCACCGTCAGGCAGGCCAGCGCGCCGGCGACGAGGTAGGCCACCGCCAGCACCCAGCCGTGCAGCACCAGCCAGACCAGGTTGAGCACGAGCCGCAGTCCGTCCATGCCTGGACGACGACCCGGGGCGCGGGTGCGTTCCCACCGCGGGGTGATCCTGTGCGCACCCGATGTGCGGACCGTGCGGTCCGGCGGGGATGATCGTGCGGCCCGACGAACCCCTTGGAGGACATCCCGTGACCACTCCCGGCTCAGGCGACCAGCCGCCGCAGAACTCCGGCCAGGGTTGGGGGCAGCAGCCGCCGTCCGGGCCGCAGGGCACCCCGCAGCCCGGCCCGGCCGACCAGCAGGGCCAGCAGTGGGCGCCCCCCGGCGGCCAGCCGCAGCAGCCGGGCCAGGAGCAGTACGGCCAGCAGCAGCACGGCCAGCCCGGGCCCGGCCAGTACGGCCAGCCGGGGGAGCAGAGCTACGGCCAGCAGCCGGGCCAGCCCGGTCCGCAGGGTCCCGGTCAGCCGGGGCCCGGTCAGCAGGGCCCCGGTCAGCAGCCGTGGGGCGGGCAGCAGTTCTCCGGCGAAGCGCCGAAGAAGGAGCGCCCGGCGTGGCAGAAGCGGCTGCCGCTGGTGATCGGCGCGGTCGTCGTCGCCGTCGCGCTCGCGCTGTTCCGCAACGGCATCTTCGGCGGCGGGCTGCCGGAGGCCGGGGACTGCACCAACGCCAGCACCACCGACCTGCAGGTCGTCGACTGCGACTCCGCCGAGGCTGCCTACCGCGTGGCCGGCACGGTGGACGACGTGAGCAGCAACGAGCTGCAGGACAACCCGGCCCTGTGCCTGGACCAGTGGCCGAACTCCGCGGCCTACGCCGTGTCGGAGACCGACCCGGACGAGAAGGGCACCGGCATCTGCCTCGAGCCCGTCTCCTGAGCTGAGCCCCCACCCACCACCCCGGCGCCGACGCGGTGCCGGGGTGGTGGCGTCTGCGGGGTCAGCCGTTCGGTATCGCGCCGACCAGGTCGTCTGCGGTGTACCCGCGCTCGGCGGCGAGCAGCTCGCGGGCGGCGTCGGTGCTGTCCCACACGTTCCACAGCAGGACGCCGCGCAGCCGGTCGCCCTCGAGGTAGTAGACGACCCCCTGCGCGATCTCCCCGGTGCCCGGCGGCACCTTCCAGTCGGTGACCAGGTCCAGGTCGGCCGACAGCGTGCCGACCGCCTCGTACCCGACGTCGAACAGGTCGGAGTAGAAGCTCGGCGTGTGGGTGTAGGGCTCGGCGTCCTCCCCGCGCAGGTCCGCGGCCATCGCCTTGCCGACGGCGGTGCCCATGTCGGTGGCGTTCTCCACGTGCTCCACCCGGGTGCGGCCCAGGATCGGGTCCGGCCACCGGGCGACGTCGCCGGCGGCGTAGACGGCCGGGTCCTCCGTGCGGCCGCAGGCGTCGACCACGATGCCGTCGTCCACCGCGAGGCCGGCGTCCTCGGCCAGCTGCACCGCGGGCGCGATGCCCAGGCCGACCGCGACGCCGTCGACGTCCAGCGTGCTGCCGTCGGAGAGCTCCAGGTGCACGCCCTCCTGGTCGGCCGAGCCACCGGTCACCCGGGTTCCCGGCCTCAGCTGCACGCCGTGCGACGCGTAGTCCTCGGACAGCTGCTCGGCGAGCTCGCGGGGGTAGGAGGCACCGCCCACGAACTCCTGCGGGAAGACGAAGGTCACCCGGGTGTCGTTCTGCACCAGCGCCGCGGCGAGCTCGGTGCCGATGTAGCCACCGCCCACGACGGCGACGTGCCGGCCCTCGCCGGAGAGACCGCGCAGCCGGCGGTAGTCCTCCATGGTGCGGAAGTGCACGACCCGGTCGTCGGCGGGCAGGTCCAGCTGCTTCGGGTGGCCGCCGGTGGCCAGCAGCAGGCGTCTGTACCCGAAGACGTCGCCGTCCTCGGCGGTCGCGGTGCGGGCCGCGCGGTCGACCGACCGGATGCGGGTGGCGGTGTGCAGGGCCGCGCCGGTCTCCTCGGTGCCCAGCCAGGACTTCTCCAGGTCGAACTCCGGGTCGGTCCAGAGCTTCTTGGACAGCGAGGGGCGGGCGACCGGCGGGTCGACCTCCTCGCCGACGATCCCGATGCTGCCGTCGGGGTCGGACTCGCGGATGCCGCGAGCCGCGCTGTCGGCCGCCATGCCGGCGCCGATGATCAGGTAGTCGTAGTCGCGTTGCACGCGACCCTCGTGCCCGGGAGGCGGCCCCGGTAACCCCGGGTAGTGCTGGTCAGACGACCTTGCCGGGGTTGAGGATGCCGTGCGGGTCGAGCGCGGCCTTGACCGCGCGGTGCATGTCCAGGACCGCCGGGGAGACCTCGGCCGCCAGGCCGTCGCGCTTGAGCAGACCCACGCCGTGCTCGCCGGTGACCGTCCCGCCGAGCTCCAGCGCCGCGGCGATGATCTCGTGGAAGGCCAGCAGCGCGCGCTCCCGGGCGGCGTCGTCCCCGGCCGGGGTCGAGAGCAGCGGGTGCAGGTTGCCGTCGCCGGCGTGCGCGATGTTGGCGATCCGCACGTCGTGCGCGGCGCCGATGGCCTCGATCCGGGCCAGCATGGTGGGGACGGCGGCCTTCGGCACGCAGACGTCCTCGGTCAGCAGGGGGCCCAGCCGCTCCAGGGCGGGGTAGGCCAGCCGGCGGGCGGCGAACAGCGCGTCGGCCTCCTCGGCGTCCGTGCTCACCGCGGCCCACGACGCGCCGCCGGCCTCGAAGGCGGCCAGCAACTGCTCGGCCTCGGCGTCGCCGGCGGCCCCGGGGGTGTCGACCCGGCCCAGCAGCACGACCTCGGCGTCGGCGGACAGGCCCATGTTCTTCCACGCGTCGACGGCGGCCAGGCAGTGCCGGTCCACCAGCTCCAGGGCTGAGGGCGTCAGCCCCGCGGCGGCGACGGCGGTGACCGCCTCGCCGGCGGCGACGACGGAGTCGAAGTAGCCGGCCACGGTGCGCTCGGGGTCGCGCAGCGGCCGCAGCTTGACGGTGACCTCGGTGACGATGCCCAGCGTGCCCTCGCTGCCCACCAGGAGGCCGGTCAGGTCGTAGCCGGCCACGCCCTTGGCGGTGCGCCGGCCCAGCCGGACCAGCTCGCCGGTGCCGGTGACGACCTGCAGGCCGATCACGTAGTCGCGGGTGACGCCGTACTTCACGCAGCACACGCCGCCGGCGTTGGTGGCCACGTTGCCGCCGATCGTCGACCAGGGCGAGGACGCCGGGTCCGGGGGGTACCAGAGCCCGTGCTCGGCGACCCGGGCCCGCAGGTCGTCGTTGACCACGCCGGGCTGCACGACGGCGAACCGCTCCAGCTCGTCGACCTCCAGCACGGCGTCCATGGCCTCCAGGGAGACCACCACGGCGCCGGCGACGGCGTTCGCCCCGCCGGACAGGCCGGTGCCGGCACCGCGCGCGATGACCGGCACCCGGTGCTCGATGCAGGCCCGGACGACGGCCTGCACCTCCTGCGCCGTGCGGGCGCGGACGACGGCGGCGGGCAGCTCCCACGGTGCCCACTCGGCCTCGTCGTGGGCGTAGGAGGCCAGGACGTCGGGGTCGGTGACCAACCGGTCGGCGGGGACGGCGTCCCGGAGGGTGTCGACGACACCGGTGGTGAGGGTCATCAGGAGTGCTCCTCCAGCGTGATGGCTGCGTTGACCAGCGCCAGGTGGGACAGCGCCTGCGGCAGGTTGCCCAGGAACGCCCCGTCGGCCGGGTCCAGCATCTCCGCCAGCATGCCGACGTCGTTGGCCGTCCCGTCCTCCAGCTCCTGCATCAGCATGCGCGCCTCGCTGCCCCGCCCGCACAGCTGCAGCGCCGACACCATCCAGTACGAGCAGCCCAGGAACACGCCCTCCTCGCGGTCCATCCCCGTGTAGCGGTACAGGTGGGGGCCGACGCCGAGCTCGCGGCGCAGCGCGTCGAGGGTGGAGCTCATCCGCTCGCCGCGGTCGAACCCGCTGATCGCGTGCAGCAGGATCGAGCAGTCCAGGGCGTCGCTGCCGGGGTGCATGAGGTAGGCGCCGCGGTCGTCGTCCCAGGCGTGCTCCTCGACCCAGGCCCGGATGCGGCCGGCCTCGGCCCGCCACCGGGACGGGTCGCCGGGGATCTGACCGGCCTCGGCCAGCTGCACGGCCTTGGTCAGCGCCTGCCAGCAGCCCAGCTTGGACGTCGTGAAGTGCTGCAGGTCGTGCAGCTCCCACATGCCGGAGTCCTTCTGCTGCCAGCGGTCGCAGGCGGTGTCGGCGATGGCGGCCAGGGACCGGCCGGTGTCGGCGTCGAGCACGTTGCCGTGCTCGACGTAGAGGGACACGATGGAGAACAGATCGCCGTAGACCCCGAGCTGCAGCTGCTGCGCCGCGGCGTTGCCCGCCTGCACCGGGCCGATGCCGCGCCAGCCGGGGACGTCGGGCTCGTGCACGCCGTCGGTCAGCTCGCCCTCCAGCGTGTAGCAGACCCGCGGCTCCGGGCCGTGCCGGCGGATGGTGCCCAGCAGCCAGCTCATCGCCTCGTGGGTCTCCTCGCGCAGCCCGAACCGGAACAGCGCGGTGAGGGCGTAGGCGGAGTCGCGCACCCAGGCGAACCGGTAGTCCCAGTTCTTGCCCCCGGAGAGGTCCTCGGGCAGCGAGGTGGTGCCGGCGGCCGCCATCGACCCGCTGGGGGCGTGGATGAGCAGCTTCATCGCCAGCGCGCTGCGCCGCACCGACCGGTCGAACTCGCCCTCCCAGCGGAACTCCTCGCCCCAGGCGGC
Organism: Klenkia sp. PcliD-1-E; assembly: GCF_024124375.1. Taxonomy (GTDB): domain Bacteria; phylum Actinomycetota; class Actinomycetes; order Mycobacteriales; family Geodermatophilaceae; genus Klenkia. The sequence goes on along the minus strand of NZ_JAMXRZ010000005.1, from coordinate 6,079 downwards.
CCAGTTGCGGACGGTCCGGTCGATACCGGCGTCCACCATCTCGGGGGCGGGCAGGAACAACGGCTCGCGCTCGGTGGCGACCAGGCCCAGCAGCGCGCGGGAGCCGGGGGTGGCGGTGTACTCGACGTCGATCCGCTGGTCGCCGGTGACCACGCGGTCCTCGCCGAGGGTGCGCACCGCCATGGTCAGGCCGTCGTCGCGCAGCACCACGCCGTGCACCGTCTCCTCGACCCAGGGCGACGCGGTCCCCAGACAGGTCCCCGGCCGGACGGCGGCCCGCATCCGCACCGTGCCGCTCAGGCCCTCGACCCGGCGGGCGAGCTCGGACCAGGGCAGCCGCCCGGCCACGCCGGTGTTGAGCGCGTCGGTGACCCGCACGCTGCCCGAGGCCGTGGAGAACGTCGTGGTGAGCACGTTGGTGCCGGGCACGTACGCCCGCTCGCAGGTGAACTCCTCGACCGGGCGCAGCTCGATGCAGCCGCCGCGCTCGGCGTCCAGCAGCGCACCGAACACCGGCGGGGCGTCGATCGCCGGCAGGGGCAGCCAGTCGATGCTGCCGTCGCGGGCGACCAGCGCCAGCGCGCGGCCGTCGCCGATCGCGGCGTAGGTGCGCAGGTCGGCGTAGCCGTCCTCGTCGCGCTCGTCCACCGGCCCGGGGCCGGTGGCGCCCCAGCGCAGCTGCGCCGGGGCGGCCCCCAGGTTCGTGCTCACGGGGTGGGCATGCCCCCGTTCACGTTCAGCGTCTCGCCGATGGTGTAGCCCGACTCGGCCGAGGCGAGGTAGACGTAGGCGCCGGCCAGCTCGGCGGGCTGCCCGGCGCGGCCGAGCGGGGTCTCCTTGCCGAACTCGGGCAGGTTCTCCGGCGGCTGCCCACCGGAGGCCTGCAGCGGCGTCCAGAACGGGCCGGGGGCGACCACGTTGACCCGGATGCCCTTCGGCGCGAGCTGCTGGGCCAGGGCCTTGGAGATCGTGTTGATGGCGGCCTTGGTGGTGGCGTAGTCGACCAGCCCGGGGGCGGGGGAGTAGGCCTGGATCGAGGACGTCGTGACGATCGTCGAACCGGCGGGCAGGTGCGGGAGGGCCTCCTGGACCACCCAGAACACCGAGTAGACGTTGGTCTTGAAGGTGGCGTCGAACTGCTCGCTGGTCAGGTCGGCGAGGTCGTCGACCCAGGTCTGCTTGCCGGCGACCAGCACGATCGCGTCCAGGCCGCCGAGCTCCTCGACGGCGGTGCGCACCAGCTGCCGTGCCTCGCTCTCCACCGACAGGTCGACGGGGGCGAGCACGGCCCGGCGGCCGGCGTCCTCGACCAGCCGCGCGACGGCCTCGGCGTCGGACTGCTCCTCGGGCAGGTAGGCCAGGACGACGTCGGCGCCCTCGCGGGCGTAGGCGATGGCGGCGGCGCGGCCGATGCCGGAGTCGGCACCGGTGACCAGCGCCTTGCGGCCGGTCAGCCGCCCGGTGCCGCGGTAGGTGTCCTCGCCGTGGTCGGCGCGGACCTCCAGCTGCGACTCCAGGCCCGGCTCGGCGATGCCCTGCTCGGGGTAGCCGTCGGTGCGGTACTGGTCGACGGGGTTGGTGAAGGTGTACTGGTCGGGCACGAGGCCTCCGTGGTCGTGGTCTGCTCAGACGGGCCGCTGGTGGCTGAACGACCAGGACGCCCTTGCCCGGGGCGGGCCGTCCTCAACCGGTGACCTCGCCTACCGTCGGCGGGGTGCTGCGTGCCCGCGTCGTGCTCGCCGCGGTCGCCGTCGTGCTCGTCGTGGTCGGGGTGCTGCTGGTGCGGGGTGGCCGCTCGCCCGGGGTGGGGGACTGCGTCGCGGCCGGCCCCGACCAGACCGTCGTGGTGGTGGACTGCGGCGACCCGGCTGCCGCCTTCCGGGTCATCGGGGTGCTCGACGACGTCCCGCCGCTGCAGTCCCAACCCGTCTGCGCGGGCGTCTTCCCGCGCTCCACGGCCAGCTACTCCGCCGGCGGCCTGTCGGCCACCCCGGACGAGGTGCTCTGCCTCGTCGCGGCGTGAGGTGGCAGGGTCGAGGCATGGACACCGACGTCGTCGTCTGCTCGCCCCTGCGCACCCCGGTCGGCCGCTTCGGCGGCGTGTTCGCCGGCCTCACCGCCGCCTCGCTCGCGGCCACCGTCCTGCGGGAGCTGGTCGCCCGGAACGGTCTGGCCGAGGGCGACGTCGACGACGTGGTGCTCGGGCAGTGCTACCCCAACGGCGAGGCCCCGGCGATCGGCCGCATCGCGGCGCTGGACGCGGGCCTGGGCACCGGCGTCCCCGGGCTGCAGGTCGACCGGCGCTGCGGGTCGGGCCTGCAGGCCGTGCTCTACGCGTGCATGCAGGTCGCCACCGGCGCGGCGACGACGGTGGTGGCCGGCGGCGTGGAGTCGATGAGCCAGGTCGAGCACTACGCGCTGGGTCTGCGCACCGGCGTCCGCGGCGACGGCACCATGCTGCACGACCGGCTCGCCCGGGCGCGGGAGACCGCCGGCGGCATCCACCACCCGGTGCCCGGCGGCATGCTGGAGACCGCCGAGAACGTGCGCCGCGAGCACGACGTCGACCGGCTGTCGCAGGACGCCTGGGCGCTGCGCTCGCAGCAGCGGGCCGGCGCGGCGATCGCCGAGGGCCGGTTCGCCGACGAGGTGGTCGGCGTCGAGGTGCCCGGTACCCGGAAGGCCCCCGCCCGGGTCGTCACCGAGGACGAGCACCCCCGGCCGGGCACGACCATGGCGGACCTGGCCGCGCTGCGCCCGGTGATGGCCGCCGTCGACCCCGCCGCCACGGTCACCGCCGGCAACGCGTCCGGCCAGAACGACGGCGCCGCGATGTGCCTGGTCACCACCCGCACCGAGGCCGACCGCCGCGGCTGGGACCCCTTCCTGTCGCTGCGCGGCTGGGCCGTCGCCGGCGTGGACCCCGAGACCATGGGCATCGGCCCGGTGCCCGCCGTCGCCGCCGCGCTGGCCCGCACCGGTCTGACGCTGGCCGACATGGACCTCATCGAGCTCAACGAGGCCTTCGCCAGCCAGGTGCTGGCCTGCCTGGCGGCCTGGGAGTCGTCGGGGCAGCTGGGCGAGGCCGACCGGGAGCGGGTCAACGTCAACGGGTCCGGGATCTCCCTCGGCCACCCGGTCGGCGCCACCGGCGCCCGCATCCTGGCCACCCTGGCGCACGAGCTGCGCCGCCGGGAGGGCCGCTACGGGCTGGAGACGATGTGCATCGGCGGCGGCCAGGGGCTGGCTGCGGTCTTCGAGCGGGTCAGCTGACCGGCGGCGGGGCGGTCGAGCCCCGCAGCACCAGCTCGGGGGCCACCTGCTCGGCGGCCGGCTCCGGTCGACCGGCGTCCTCGTCGAGCTGGGCGAGCAGCAGGTCCGCGGCCCGCTCGCCGAGCACCGCGGCCCGGTTGTCGACGACGGTCAGCGGCGGGGTCCAGAACTCCCAGAACGGTTCGTCCTCGGTGCACACCACCGACAGCTGGCCGGGCACGGCGACCGCGCGGCGGGAGAGCTCGGCCAGCACCCCGAACGAGGCCTCGTGGTTGCTCACCAGCAGCGCCGTCGGGGGCTCGGGCAGGTCCAGCAGCTCGCGGGCGGCGTCCCGGCCGAAACCGGCGCGGAACGGGCCGCGGCGGACCAGCGTGGGGTCCAGCAGGACCCCGGCGGCGTCCATGGCGGCGACGAACCCGGCGTGGTGCAGCCGCCCCGACGTCACCTCCGGCGGTCCCTCGACCGCGCCGATGCGGGTGTGGCCCAGCGCGAGCAGGTGCTCGGCGGCCAGCCGGGCGGCGGTGGCGTAGTCGCTCATCACCGACGGCGCGTGGGCGCCGCCCACCTCGCGGTTCATCGTGACCACGGCGCGGCCCTCGGCGACCAGGGTGTTGACCAGCTCGCCGTTGGCACCGGACCCGGCCACCACCACGCCGTCCAGGCCCTGGGCGCGGACGGTGTCGAGGAAGGCGGCCTCGCGGGCTGGGTCCCCGCCGGTGGTGCAGACCAGCACCTGCAGGCCGTGCGCGGCCGCGCGGGCCTGCAGCGTCTCGGCGATGACGTGGAAGGTGGCGTTGCGCAGGTTGTTGACCACCAGGCCGAGCAGGCCGGAGCGGCGGGTGCGCAGCGCGGTGGCGATGCGGTTCGGGTGGTAGTGCAGCTCGGCGGCTGCCGCCTCGACGCGCTGGCGGGTGTGCGGCAGCACCGACGGGTGGCCGGTGAGGGCCCGGCTGGCGGTGCTGGTGCTGACCCCGGCGCGGCGGGCGACGGTGGTGAGGGTGACCGGCACGGTGCCCATCCTCCCTGGTCGGTGCGGCAGCGGCCAGGTCGTCCCGTCGGCGCACGGGGCGCGCAGGAACCCCTGGTGCCCGCACGGTCGGTACCGATACGGTGACGGTGCGGTTCGGCGACACGGGGGATGCGCCGCACCGGGCAGGAGGTCCAGGATGGTCGTGCACGAGCCGGCGTCGGTGGTCGCCGCCCGTCAACTGGCGGCCGAGGCCCACGAGAGCTGGTCGACCCGGGTGCCCCGCGGCCTGGCCGAGCGGGTGGCGCTCCGCCGGGCCCAGCAGCGGCGCCACGAGGCCGCCGCCGGGGTGTCCGCGCAGGCCTGACCACCCGCGGAACGGCGGCCGGGGTCAGGGGCCGCCCGCTCCGGGGCGGGGACGGTCGGCGACCGGGGGAGAGACCTCCCGGCCGTCGACCGTCGGACCTCCCACAGAGGTCCAGCCGCCGTGCCCGGAGGGTGGCGGCTCACCACGGGTTCGGGCCGGACGGCCCGACCGGTTCGGTCGACCGGCTCCCACGGTTCCCTCGCGCGACAGGTGAGGCTAGCCTCACCTGTGCACCCTCCACGAACCGCCGACCCGGGAGCGCGCATGAGCACCGCCACCGAGACCCTGCAGCCGACGTACCGGTTCTTCGAGACCACCGTCGCGCGGACCGAGCGGCTCTCGCCGGGCTTCCTGCGGCTGACCTTCACCGGCCCCGACCTGCACCTGTTCGGTGCCGGCGGGGACGACCAGCGGTTCAAGCTCCTCATCCCGGACGACGGGGCGCCCGTCACCGAGCTGCTCTCGGTCGCCGGGCCCGACTGGTACGCCGCCTGGTGCGCGATGCCCGACGGGGCCCGGCCGCACATGCGCACCTACACCGTCCGCGCACTGCGCCCCGAGGTCGCCGAGATGGACGTCGACGTGGTGCTGCACGGCATCCGCCCCGACGGCACGGCCGCCCCCGACGCCGGCCCCGCGGCGCTGTGGGCGGCGGCCGCGCAGCCCGGTGACCCGATGGTGCTGCTGGGTCCCGACCGGCCGGGGTCGGGCCGGATGTGGGGGGTGGAGTGGGCCCCGCCGACGGACGCGGACACCCTCTTCCTCGCCGGCGACGAGACGGCCGTCCCCGCGATCGCCGCGGTCCTGGAGTCGCTGGTCCCGGGCCCGCGGGTGGTGGCGGTGCTGGAGGTGCCCGAGGTCGGGGACTTCCTGGCCCTGCGCCTGCCGCCCGGGGTCGACGTCCGCTGGCTGGCCCGCGGGTCCCGGGCTCGTGGCGAGCTGCTGGAGCCCGCCGTGCACACCGCGCTGCGCGAGCTGGGCATCGCGCGCGACGTCCCCGGCGCCGACCCGGGTGAGCCGGTCGAGGAGGGCATCCTCTGGGAGGTGCCCGAGACCGGGGCGCACACCGGGTGCTACGCCTGGTTGGCCGGCGAGGCCGGGATGGTGAAGGGCCTGCGCCGCCGGCTGGTCCGCGACCTGGGCGTCCCCCGTGACGCGGTGGCGTTCATGGGCTACTGGAAGGTCGGGTCCCGCGGCTGAGCCGCCGGTGCTGGTCGACGTCGCCAACGTCGTCGGGTCCCGGCCCGACGGCTGGTGGCGGGACCGGGCCGGCGCGACCAGCAGGCTGCTGACCCGGCTCGCGACGCTGCCCCTGGACGTGGTCGCGGTGGTGGAGGGCCGGGCGCGCGATGTCCCGGAGGTGCCCGGCGTCCGGCTGGTCCGCGCGGCCGGCAGCGGCGACGACGCCCTGGCCGCCGAGGCGCAGCGGCTGGGCCCCCCGCTGGTGGTGGTGACCGCCGACCGCGGCCTGC
>NZ_JAMXRZ010000059.1 GCF_024124375.1 Klenkia sp. PcliD-1-E | reverse complement strand
CCCGCCGCGAGGCCCGGCGCGACCCCTCCCGCGGCGCCGACCGCGGGGCTGCCCGGCCGCGCCAGCAGTCCGGCCCGCGCGAGGTGCCGCCGCCGCTGCAGGGCGGGCAGGAGGGCACCGTCAAGTGGTTCAACGCCGGCAAGGGCTTCGGCTTCATCGCCCCCGACGACGGCAGCGCCGACGTGTTCGTGCACTTCTCGGCCATCCCCGACCGCGGTGGCTACCGGGAACTCGACGAGGGCCAGCGGGTGCAGTTCACCACCAGCCAGGGCGACCGCGGCCCGCAGGCCGACCAGGTCGAGCCGCTCTGACCCCGGCCGCCCACCGCCGGGGTCAGCCCCGGCGGTGCAGGCGGACGTGCAGCTCCCGGACCCGCGCGGACAGCTGCTCGTCCGGGCCGTCGACCGGGGTACCCGGGGCCACCGCCTGCACCGGCAGGGTGGCCACGGGCCCGGGCGCGACGCCGAGCTCGGCCAGCCACTGCGCGAGCTGGGCCGAGGAGCTGGCGTAGACGATCCGGCCGAGGCCCACCCAGGCGTGCGCGGCCGAGCACATCGGGCAGTGCTCCCCGGAGGTGTAGACGGTCGCGGCGGGTCGCTGGTCGGCGGGCACGTGCTCGGCGGCCCAGCGGGCCAGCTCGAACTCCGGGTGCCGGGTGGCGTCGCCACCGGCAACCCGGTTGCGGTCCTCGGCCAGCACGGTGCCGTCGGCGGCCACCAGCAGCGAGCCGAAGGGCTCGTCGCCGGCGTCCAGGGCCTCCTCGGCCAGCTCGACGCAGCGGGCCAGGTGGGTGCGGTCGGTGTCGGAGAGGGTCACGGGGCCACCATCCCGCCCTCGACGGCGCTGCGCCGGGCGGCGTCCAGCACACGGGCGGTCGCGACGGCGTCCCGCGGGTCGACCGGCACCGGACCGCGGCCGCGGACGGCGTCGGCGAAGGCCGGGTAGAAGGTGTTCCACGCGCCGCGCTCGCTGGGCACCTCGACCGAGGTGGCGCCGGTGTGCAGCCGGCCCCACGCCTCGCGCGGTTCGGTGCCCCAGTCCGCCGGGTCGACCCCGGCCAGGGACGCCGCCTCCTGGCCGTCCATCGCACCCAGCCCGCGCTCGTCGGTCCCGGTGCCGACCACGTAGCTGGCCGCCGAGCCGGTGACCCGCAGCCGCGGACCGGGGGCGCCCTGCCGCCAGCTGCCCTGCAGCACCGACCGGGCGCCGCCGGCGTGGTCGAGGACCACGAGCACGTCGTCGTCCAGCCCGGACTCCCGCTCCGACCAGCGGGCGAGCACCCCGGTCACCGGCCCGAGCAGCACCAGCGCCTGGTCGACCAGGTGGCTGCCGAAGTCGCGCAGCGTGCCGCCGCCGGCCGCGCCGGGGCCCGGGCCCGGGGCCCACCGCTCGAACCGGGACTCCAGCGACCGCACCTCGCCCAGCGCGCCCTCGGCGACCACCCGGCGGACGGTGAGGAAGTCGGCGTCCCAGCGGCGGTTCTGGTAGGGCGACAGGGCCAGGCCCGCTGCGGCCGCCCGGTCGACCGACGCCTGGGCCGCGGCGGCGTCCATCGCGAACGGCTTGTCGCAGACGACGGCGAGGCCCAGGTCCAGGGCCGCGTCGGTGAGCTCGCTGTGCGTGCCGGCCGGGGTCGAGATCGCCACCGCCTCCGCGCCGGCGTCGGCGAGGGCCTGCAGGGAGTCGAAGCAGGCGGTGCCGGGGTGGTCGGCGGCCACCTGCGCGCGGCGCTCGCCCGACGTCGTCACCACCCCGAGGAACTCCACCCCCGCGGCCGCGGCCAGCAGCGGGGCGTGGAAGAACCGCCCGCCGAAGCCGTAGCCGACCAACCCGAACCGCACCGCACCGGAGTCCACGGCGGGGAGTCTGCCGGGTCCCCGGTCAGCAGGTCAGGTCGTGGTCCAGCAGCCGGCCGTCCAGCTCGGTGACGAACTGGGCGAGGACGACCTCGCCGCCGGCGGTCAGCGACGGCGACGCGCACAGCTGCGCCGCACCGGACGCGTCGGTGGCACCGGCCAGCCAGCTGTCGAGGCCGTCCAGCGAGGACCCCGGCGGGACCCAGCCGACGATCTGCGCCCACTGCTGACCGCTGGAGTACAGCCCGACCCGCGCACCGGTGGCGGCCAGGTAGTCGGCCATGCCCTCCAGGGTCGCCCGGTTCGCCGCCCCGGCCGCGGCCGAGCCGGTCTGCCAGGTGTTCTCGGTCTCGACGTCCAGCCACCAGGTGAGCTCACCGGGGGCCAGGGGGACGCCGGCGCGCGCCGCGGCGGGCAGCAGGAACGCGTGGATGTCCACCGCCGCGCGGGTGCGGCCGTAGACGTAGGAGCAGGCCGGCCCCGGGCCGCCGTCGCACGTGCCGTAGGGGCTGTCGCCGCTGCCGGGCCAGGTGCTCACCGCGTCGCGCACCTGGCCGGGGTTGGCGGTGTTCACGTAGACCTGCACCGGCCCGAGCCCGGCGGCCCAGGTGAGCTGCTGCTCCAGGCAGGGGTTGACCGTGGTGGCCAGGCCGCCGTTGACGCCCACGACGCCGAAGGCGGCCACGGCCGGCAGCGGCTGGTCGCACTGGGGGTAGGACACGTCGTAGCCGACCCCGCCGTCCCCGGGTGCCGCGGCCGCGGCGCCCGGCGCGCCCAGCGCACCGACCACCAGCCCCGCCAGCACGGCGAGGGCACCCCGTCGAGCCCGCATGGGCGGGAACGGTACCGCGCCGACGGGAGGGGGTGGCGAAACGGTTGAACGTTTGACTACCATGGGGCCATGCACATCGGCATCGACAGCTTCGTCGCAGCGGTCACCGACCCGACCACCGGGGAGGCAGTCGGGCCGCAGCAGCGGATGGCCCACCTGCTCGAGGAGATCGCGCTGGCCGACCAGGTCGGGCTGTACTCCTTCGGCATCGGCGAGCACCACCGGCCCGAGTACTACGACTCCGCGCCGGCGATCATCCTGGCCGCCGCGGCCGCCCGCACCGAGCGGATCCGGCTGGGCAGCGCCGTCACCGTGCTGTCCGCGGCCGACCCGGTCCGGGTGTTCCAGCAGTTCGCCACGCTGGACCTGATCTCGGGCGGGCGCACCGACCTGGTCGTGGGCCGCGGCTCGTTCACCGAGGCCTTCCCGCTGTTCGGCCTGGCCCTGTCGGACTACGACTCGCTGTTCACCGAGAAGCTGGAGCTGCTGCTGCAGATCCGGGAGTCCGAGCGGGTCACCTGGTCGGGGCAGCACCGCCCCGCCCTCACCGGCCAGGGCGTGTACCCCCGCCCCGCGCAGGAGCAGCTGCCCATCTGGGTCGGCGTCGGCGGCAGCCCGGAATCCTTCGCCCGCGCCGGTCTGCTCGGCCTGCCCCTGATGGTGGCCATCATCGGCGGCGAGCCCCGCCAGTTCGCCCCGCTGGTCGACCTCTACCGGCGCGCCGGCGCCCAGGCCGGGCACGCCCCCGAGCAGCTGCAGGTCGGCCTGCACGTGTTCGGCTACGTCGCGGAGAGCACCGAGGCCGCCGCGGACACCATCTACCCGGGCTGGCACGAGATGTTCGCCAAGATCAGCCGCGAGCGCGGCTTCCGGCAGCCCACCCGCGCGCAGTTCGACGCCACCTCCGGCCCGGACGGCGCGTTCTTCATGGGGTCGCCGCAGACGGTGGCGGAGAAGATCCGGCGGATCTCCGACCAGCTCGGCGGCGTGGACCGGCTCTCGGTGCAGATGACCAACCCCCGGCTGGCGCACGCCGACCTGCTGCGCGGGATCGAGCTGCTGGGCACCGAGGTCGCGCCCCTGGTCGCCGACGCCTGACCCCCGCGGGTGAAGGCGGGGGGCGCCGCTCAAGGGGCGCCCCCGGCCCGCCGACATCCGGTCCGTGTGGACTCGGAACCGACCGTCCGCCCGGGGACGCCGGGGGACGCCGCTGTGGGCGCTGCTCCTGGTGCTCGTGCTGCTCCCGCTGAGCAGCCTGACCGCCTTCGCGGTGGTCCTCGCCGCTCGCGCGGCCGACTCGGCCGAGGCGTCCACGCAGGCCGCGGACCAGGTCCGCGCCTACGGACAGCTCGCCCGCGCCTCCGCCGCCGTCGACCAGGAGCTCCTCGTCCTGGTCGTGGCGGCGGCCCTCGATGCACCCTCCGCGCGCGCCGCCCTCGGCATCACGCCGGGGTTCTCCGCCCTGGTGGCCGACCAGGTGAGCGAGGCCGCCGACCGCGTCCGGACCGAGACCGACACCCAGCTCGACCGGGCGGCCGCCCTGCCGGCGGCCGCCGGCGCGGCGCGGGCCGCCCAGGAGCAGGTCGCCGAGCTGCGGGCCGCCCTGGACTCCGCGACGTCCCCGGACCCCACCACTCTGCGGGCCGGCTGGACCGGCGTCTCGGCCCGCCTGCACGAGCGGCAGAACGCCATCGTGGTGTCCGCGGCGAGCGCGGCCACCAGCACCGGCACCGTGGCCGCCATCCGCGACGTGCGGTTGCTCGCCGACCTCACCGCGACGCTCAGCCCCGACGTCGTGGACTACCTGGGGTGGCTGCTGTACGCCGACACCCCGGTGGGCCCCGAGCGGCAGTGGGACTGGCTGCTCTCGCACGGCGCCGTGGCCCTGGCCCGGGGCTCGCTGACCACGCTGACCGACGCCGGTCTGCGGGCCGAGGCCCTCGCGCTGGCCGGCACCCCCGAGGCCGTGCTCGTCGACGACGTGCTGACGCGGGCGGCACGCGGGGGTGACGGGGTGCGCAGCCTCCTCGAGCTGCAGAGCACGGTGCTCGCCGCGGCCGCCCTCACCCAGCAGACCAACCAGGTGCTCGCCGACGCCGTCGACGTCGCTGCCCGGTCGGCCGCGGCCGACGGCGACCGGGCCGCGGCCGAGCGCGACACCACCGCGGTGGTGGCCGTGCTGGCCGTGCTCGGCACGGGTGCCGTGCTGGCCCTGGTGGGCCGGCGGGTGACCCGCGCGCTGCGGCGGTTGTCCGACCAGGCCGACGAGGTCAGCCAGGGCCGGCTGGTGGACGTCGACGTGGCCGGGCCCCGCGAGGTCCGCTCGGTCGGCCGCGCCCTGGGTGCTGCGGTCGGCAGCCTGCGCCGGGTGCAGGCCCAGGCCCGCGCCGTGGCGCGTGGCGACCTCGCCGACCCGGTCCTCGACGAGCCGCTGCCCGGCCCGCTGGGCGAGGTGCTGCACGCCTCGGTGGAGCAGCTGGTCACCTCGCTGCGCCAGCGGGACCGGCTGCAGACCGCGCTGAGCCACCAGGCCGCGCACGACCCGCTCACCGACCTGCCCAACCGCGCCCGGGCCCTGGAGCTCACCACCGCGGCGCTGCACCGGGCCCGCCGGGCCGGTGCGGCCACCGGCCTGCTGTTCGTCGACCTCGACGGGTTCAAGGGCGTCAACGACCGGGCCGGCCATGCCGCCGGCGACGCGGTCCTGCAGGCGGTCGGCGCCCGGATGCGCGAGCAGGCCCGCGCCGGGGACACCGTCTGCCGGCTGGGCGGCGACGAGTTCGTCGTGCTGGTGGAGGCCGTCTCCGACGTCGCCGAGCTGGTCGCCCTGGGCGAGCGGCTGGTGGCCGCGGTGTCCGAGCCGCTGGTCGTGGCCACCGCCAGCGGCCACCGGCCGGTGGCCGTGGGCGCGAGCGTGGGGGTGGCGGTCGCGCAGGACGGCGAGGTGGACGGCGACGAGCTGCTCGCCCAGGCCGACGCCGCCGTCTACCGGGCGAAGCACTCCGGTCGCGGCCGCGTGGAGGTCTTCGACGACCGGTTGCGGGCGCACATGGACGAGCGCCGGGACGTGGAGGAGGCCCTGCGCCGCGGCCTGGCCGAGGGGGAGGTGCACGTGCTGTACCAGCCGGTGCTCGACGTGGCCTCCGGCGACCTGGTCGGGTTCGAGGCCCTGGCCCGCTGGGACCGCCCCGGCGCGGGCCTGCTCAGCCCGGACGCGTTCGTCCCGGTGGCCGAGCAGTCGGACCTGATCTGCGAGCTGGACCGCTGGGTGCTGCGCTTCGCGGTCGACCAGCTCGGCGCCTGGCGGGACGGCGCCGGGGGCGACAGCGACGTCCGGGTGGCGGTCAACCTCTCGGCCCGCACCCTCAGCGACCCCCGGATCACCGACACCGTGGTCGCCACCCTGGCCTACGCCGGGGTGCCGGCCCGCTGCCTGGTGCTGGAGGTGGCCGAGTCCGCCGTGGTGGAGTCCCCGGTGCTGCTCGCCCAGCTCGCCGCGCTGCGTGCGGTGGGGGTGTCGGTGGCGCTGGACGACTACGGCACCGGCACCACCTCGATCGGTGCCCTGCGGCACCTGCCGGTGGACACCCTCAAGGTCGACGGCCGCTTCCTGTCCACCGACCCCGCCGACCAGCGGCTGGTCGCGCTCATGGTGGCCACGGCGCACGCCAGCGGACTGACCGTGGTCGCCGAGGGCGTGGAGGACGCCGAGGCCCTGGGCCGGCTGGCGTCCGAGGCCTGCGACGCGGCGCAGGGCTTCCACCTCTCGGCCCCGCTGCCGGCGGCGGAGGCCGGTCGGCTGTTCGCCGCCGGCGTGCCGGTCGCCTGAGGCGCAGCACGGGCCCGGCCCCGCGGGGGACCGGGCCCGTGCTCCGTGCGCGGTTCAGGCGGTGGCCTTCTCCCCGGCGGCCGGTGCCGCCGTCGAGGTCCCGCCCAGGGCCCGCTCGACGACGTCCCCGAGCACCTCGGACAGCCAGGCCAGCAGCGCGCCGCCGACCAGCGAGATGGCCGTCGCCCAGAACAGCCCGCCGTTGCCGAAGAAGCACGCCGCGCCGATGAAGGCACCGGGGATGAACGCCAGCGGCTTCACCCCGGCCTGGACGCACATCGCGAACGCCCCGATCGCCACCATCAGCCCCAGCACGGCCGGCGAACCGGCCGCGCTGATCCCCAGGGTGGCCTTCAGGATCAGCCACCCCCACACCAGCCCGCTGAGCGTGGAGCCCAGCGTCGACACCAGGCCGGCGGTCCGGCCCCCGGCGGCGTAGAACACCGCCCAGGCGGCGAACCCGACCCACACCACGAGGGGCGCGGTGAGCGACCCGATGGCCGTGATCGACCCGGCGACCCAGGTGAACAGCCCGGCGAGCACCCCGATGGAGATGCCGAGGGCGACGAGACGCTTCATCGCGTCCCTCCCTTTCAGGGAATGAGGATGGCGCGGCCGCGGACGCGGCCGTTGTCCAGGTCCTCGACGGCCGTCTGGAAGTCGTCCAGGCCGTACTTCTGGGTGTGCAGCGTGACCCGGCCCGCGGCGGCCAGCGCCATGAGCTCGACTAGGTCGTTGTAGGAGCCGACCAGGTTGCCGATGACGTTGACCTCGGTGGAGACCAGGTCGATGGTCGGGACGTCGACGTTCTCGCCGTAGCCGACCACCGAGTAGTCACCGGCCCGCCGCGTCATCGCCAGGCCCTCCTTCGTGGAGCCGTTCTCGCCGACGAAGTCGACGACGACCTCGGCGCCGTGCCCGTCGGTGAGCTCCAGCACCTGCTCGACCTGGCTGCCGTCGGCCAGCACGCCCCGGTCGGCGCCGATGGACTCCGCGAGCTTCAGCGCGTCGGGGTTGCGGTCGATGACGATCAGCTCGGCCGGGGTCAGCGCCCTGGCCACCTGGATGCCGATGTGGCCCAGCCCGCCGGAGCCGATCATCACCAGCCGGTCACCCGGGTGCAGGCGGCGGGCCGCCTTGGCCACCGCGTGGTAGGCGGTGAGGCCGGCGTCGGCCAGCGCCGCCACGTCGGCCGGCTCCAGGGCGTCGTCGATCTTCACGCAGCTGCGGGCCGAGGTCTTCAGGTACTCGGCGTAGCCACCGTTGGTGTCGATGCCGGGGAAGGCCGAGTTCTCGCAGTGCACGTCGTCGCCGAAGCGGCAGGCGCGGCACAGCCCGCAGGTGATGAGCGGGTGCAGGATCACCTTGTCGCCGGGGGCGACGTTGGTGACCGCCGAGCCGACCGAGTCGACCCAGCCGGCGTTCTCGTGGCCGATCGTGTACGGCAGCTGGACCTGGCTCTTCTCGGCCCACTGGCCCTCGAGGATGTGCAGGTCGGTCCGGCAGACGCCGGCGCCGCCGATCTTGACGACGACGTCGTGCGGACCGGTCACCTCGGGCTTGTCGACATCGGTGAGCTCGAGCTTCTGGTGGTAGCCGGTCACGCGGACGGCCTTCATCGGAGCACCTCCAGGGGCAGGGTCGTGTCGATGGACGGCCGGAAGACCTGGTCGGCCTCCGAGCCGGGGTAGCGGGTGGTGAGCAGGCCGCGGCAGAAGTGCGCGTTGCCGTCGACGGAGACGCGCACCGACCGGGCCTTGCGGAACGTGAGGGCGACCTGATCGGGCGCCGGTGGGGTGCCCTCGGGGGTGAGCAGCACGAGCGACGCCGGGTCGGTGGGCAACCCGAGCGCCGTGCGCCTGGACAGCAGGGAGTCGGTCTCCTTCCCGGCGGGGAGGTCACCCAGCCGGACGGCGGCGACGTCGTCCTCGGTGCGGGCCGGGTCGGCCCGCACCCAGCTGGTGAGCACCCGCTCCATCGCGGCGGTGTGCGCCTTGCGGTGGAAGGTGGCCCGCAGCTCGTCGAGGGAGTCCTCGGCCTCGTGGCCGAAGGTGCCGCGGTAGTCGGCGTCGGCGGCCAGGCCCGCGTTGATCAGGTCGGAGTCGTGGTGGTCGTCGAGCTCGATGACCACCCGGCCCACCCCCGGGACGCCGCGCACGGCGTCCCGGGCGTCGCTGACCATCAGCCAGGCGAAGTTGGGCGCGCAGAACGAGGTGGGCAGCCGCAGGTGCACCTCGACGTCGGCACCGTCGACGGCCACCGAGCGGACGAAGCCGAGGTCGGTGATCGGCTCGTCCAGCTCGGGGTCGACGACGCTGCCCAGCGCCTCGCGGACCGCTGCCTCGGTGACGCCCGTCAGGACCGCCGTCATCAGGCCATCGCCAGGTTCTTGTCGGCGGCGTCGGGGTCGCGCGGGCCGGTGTCGGTGGCGTCGGCCTCGGCCACACGGAGGTTCTCCGGCACCGGGATGTCGTAGAGCTCGGCGGCGTTGAGGCCGAGCACCTTGCGCTTCTGGTCGGTGCTGATGGGCGCGTACTCGGTCATGTCCTCGGGGATCTGGAAGTCCACGAACTTCTCGACCAGCCACTTCGGCGTCCACAGCGCGTAGTCGCTGGAGAACAGGATCCGGTCCTCACCGATCCAGTAGAGGAGCTCACCCATGATCTGGGCGAAGTAGCGCGGCCGGGTGTGGATGAAGGGGATGGCCACCGCCAGGCCGCCGTAGACGTTGGGCTCCTGGGTGGCGATCCAGCAGAAGTCCTCCAGCCGCGGCAGGCCGACGTGCTCGACGATGAAGTTCAGGTCGGTGAAGTCGGTGGCCACGTGGTCCACGTCGGCGACGTCGAAGGCGTCGCGGTCCAGCGGGCGGATGGTGGGGCCCTTGTGGATGTGGATGTTCCTGATGCCGAGTTCGCGGCAGGCCTCGAAGTACTTGTAGGCCATCGGGTCGTGCAGCTTCCAGCCGCGGCTGTCGCCGTGCCAGTCGGCGGTGTAGAGCTTGACGCCCTTGAGGTGCATGCGCTCGGCGTTCTCCCGGAGCTTGTCCAGCCCGGCCTCGCCGTCGCGGGGGTCCCAGTAGTGGTTGTAGGTCAGCTTGTCCGGGTGGGCCTGGGCGAGGGCGAAGGCCTCCTCGGTCTGGCCGAAGCCGTTCCTGTAGAACTCGCCGAGCCGGGCCGGCTGGAAGATCGCGTGGTCGACGATGCCGTCGGCGAAGACGTCGCGCATCAGCCGCTCGCCGCCCTGGTAGAGGTACTCCTCGTAGCCCCAGACCTCGGACTCCGGGGACAGGTTGCGGTGGTAGTCGTAGAAGCAGTCGATGAACTGCTTGCCCTGGACGTTGAGCTGGTTCTCGGGGCGGGCGTCCCAGAGCGCGATGTGCGCGTCCACGACGAAGTAGTCGTTGCCGTCCTTGCTGTACACGGTTCCTCCTGCGGTGGGAGCTGGGTCACGCTCGGGGCCGACGCTAGGTCGGGGTGGCGGGGTGCTGACCTGGCCATGTGTCTCACTTTGAGACGCGGGTCACTGCAGGTAGGTTGGGCGCCACTGACCCGGGGGGTGCGCGTGGACCACGATCTGGACGCTGTCCGTCCCCGGGTGCGCGCCTCGTGGGCGCGCAGCGAGCGCTACGGCGTCTCGCCGGAGGAGGTCGAGCCGGTCTTCACCGGCGACGTCGACACCGGGTCGCTGTTCTTCCGTTGCGGCGCCGAGGTCCTCGGTGCACTGCACGACACCCTGGGCACCGAGCCGGTCGGGCTGATGATGACCGACCACGAGGGACTGGTGCTGGCCCGCTGGTCGGTCGACGGCGACATGGTCCGGTCGCTGGACCGGGTTCACCTGGCCCCGGGCTTCTACTTCGGCGAGCGGACGGCGGGGACCAACGGGCTGGCCCTGGCGCTGGCCGACCGGGCGCCGTCCCTGGTGCGGTCGGGCGAGCACTTCGTGGCCCCGCTGCGGCGCTACACCTGCGCGGCGGTGCCGGTGCTGGACCCGCGGTCGGGGGACCTGCTCGGCAGCATCAACATGACCACCTGGTCGACCGGGCACTCCGACCTGCTGCTCGCCCTGGCGCAGTCGGCCGCGGGCAACACCGCGGCGCTGATGCAGTCCCGCGCCGGCGGAGCGCTGGCCCGGCCGCAACCGCGCGGGGAGGTCTTCCACGTGGTCACCGACCGGCTGGCCGCCGGCGACGTCGCCTCCTCCCGGGCCTGGACGGGTGCGGTCGGTGCCGCCCGGGACGCGGTGCGGGCCGGCCGGCTGGTCACGGTGGTGGGGGAGCCGGGGACCGGGAAGTCGGCGGTGGCCGCGCTGTCCCGCCACGCCCTGGCCCGGCGGGAGCGGGTGCTGGTGGCCCGCCCGCCCGGGGCCGCGGACGTCGACGCGTGGCTGGCCCTGTGGGTGCCGGCGCTGGCCGCGCCGGACACCTGCGTCGTGGTGGCGGGTGCGGACACGTTGCCGGCGTGGGCGGCCGACCAGCTGGCGGGTGCGGTACGGCCCGGCGCGGTGCCGCCCCTGGTGCTCACCGCCGGGTCCTTCGACGGGCTGCCCGACCGGCTGGCCGGGCTCGTCGACGCCGTCGTGGAGGTGCCGCCGCTGCGGCACCGCCCGGAGGACGTCGTCCCGTTGGCCCGGTCCTTCGCCCGCGAGCTCCGGCACCGCGACGTGCAGTTCACCCCGCGCGCGGTGCGGGCGCTGGAGGGGCACCGGTGGCCGGAGAACGTGCGCGAGCTGCGCGCCGTCGTCCGGGAGGCGGCCGGCCGCACCGACGTCGTCGACCTCGCGCACCTGCCGCCGTCGGTGCTGACGTCGGGCGGGCGGGCGCTGAGCCGCCTGGAGCAGCTGGAGCGGGACGAGATCCTCCGCTGCCTGACCGTGCCGGGCGCGACGGCGGTGCACGCGGCGGAGGAGCTGGGCATCTCCCGGGCGACGCTCTACCGCAAGATCCGCCAGTACGACCTGCAGATCCCGGGTCGCTGAGCCGCCACCTCCACGTTGACCATGCAGAACGGCAACGGCGGCGCGCCGTGGAGCGGCGTGGTGGCGTTGCCGAACTGCAGGGTCAACGGCGGGGGAGGGCGAGAGCGGCCACGAGACCCGCGGCGAGGACGGCGGCGGTGACGCCGAAGGCGAGCTGGTAGTCCACCGCGTCGGTCAGCGCGCCGGCGGCCAGCGGGCCCAGGATGCCGCCGAGGTCGGAGGCCATCTGGAAGACCGCGACCACCCGGCCGCCGCGGGCCGGGCTGACGTCGGCGACCAGGGCGGCGGGGGCGCTGGCGAGCAGGGAGGCCCCGAGACCGAAGACCGCCATGGAGACCAGGAAGACCGCGGTGCTCGGCGGGCCGGCCAGCAGCGCGACGGAGCCGGTGGTCAGCGCGCTGCCCAGCACCAGCGAGGGGCGGCGCCCCCACCCGTCGACCAGCCGGCCCGAGCGCAGCAGGCCGGCGGCCTGGGCGACCGAGCCGACCAGCAGTCCGGCGCCGGCCCAGGCGACGGTGCGGCCGAGGTCCTCGGTGACGTAGAGCGGGACGAGGGAGTTGCGGACGCCGAACAGCATCCACCCGACTCCGAAGTTGACGGCCAGCGCGGCGACGTAGGCGCGGTTGCGCAGGGCGGCGGCAAGCGGCAGCGGAGGAGCGGACTGCGGCGTGTCCGTGGTCGGGGTCTGCGTGGCCGGTGCGCGCAGCATGGCCAGGGCGACGGCGCCGGCCAGCAGCAGGAAGCCGGCGTAGAGCAGGAACGGCAGGCGGGGGGAGAGGGCGGCCAGCAGTCCGCCGGCGGCCGGGCCGACGATGCCGCCGAGGATGAACCCGCCCTGGAAGGTGGCCGCCGACCGGCCCCGGTGCTCGGGCGGGGCGACCCGCAGCAGCAGGGAGAGCGCGGCGACGGTGAACATGGCGCTGCCGACACCGCCCGCCGAGCGCAGCGCGAGGAACGCGGGGAAGTGGTCGACCAGCCCCGCGGCGCCGGTGGTGAGCGCGACGACGACCAGGCCCGCGGTGAGGACCAGCCGTTCCCCGAACCGCTCCACCAGCGCGCCGCCGCCGAAAGCGGAGACGAACCGGAAGAACGCGAAGGAGCTGACCGCGAGCCCGACCGCGGTGCCGCCGACGCCGAAGGACCGGACGTAGATGGGGATGGCGGGGGCGACGATGCCGAACCCGAGGGCCACCACGAACGCGACGACGGCGAGGACCTTGACCTCGCGGGGCAGCGGTTCCCGACCCCCGTCCGTCACCGCCGGATGGTCGCACGTGCTCAGCCGGCGCTCAGCGACGGTGCGGGTCAGGTCCCCGACCAGGGCGGCAGGTCCAGATGGACCGTCTCGCCGTCGACGAGCCGAACGGTCAGCCGCCGCGCGTCCGGGGGTGGTGTCGGGCGGGAGCGGAGGACGTAGCGCCACGGGTCCTCGGGGTGGCCGGTCTCCGCGCTGGTCCAGGCGTAGCGGGTGCCGACGTCGTCGCGCAGCTGGACCTGCGACGGGGAGAAACCCTCGGCGGGGAAGGCCGGAGGTTCGCCACCGGGGGCAACTTCCCAGGCGTCGAGGGCGGCTCGGTAGCCAGCGGCGGCTGCGTCGGCGACCGGCCCTGCGGCCGACACGGTGACGGTGACGTGGTTGGCCACCTCCACCTGAAGCAGCCGGATGACCAGGCCCCCTGGAGTCCGCAGCACGTCCCGGGGCTCGTCGAGCAGACGCTGTCGGGGGACCTGGCGGACGGTGACGAGGAAGACGTGGTCGGGATCGCTGAAGTCGGCGTGGACCAGCCCGGGGTCGAGGAGCTCGCGGTACTGGTCGGCTTCCTGGCGGTGCTCCCCGTCGAACCCGAACACCTGCGTGGCGCGGTCGAGGTCCACCATGCCGCGCACCGTAGCGGCGGTGCCGGCTCAACGGCGCCCGGCGCTCTCCCCTCCGTCGACTCAGAAGGGGGCCGGGTCGGCGGCGGGGTCGTGAGGTGGTGAGGGTGGGCTGATCAGGTCGAGGACGTGGTCGATGCCGGGTGGCCGGGTGGTGAGGGTGGTGCCGCCGGGGGTGGTGACCACGAGGGTGCCGTCGGGGTCGAGGGTGAAGGCCCAGCCGGGGGCGTGGGTCTTGAGCCGGTGGTGGTGCCGGCAGAGCAGGGCCAGGTTGTCGACGCTGCTGGGTCCGCCGGTAGCGGGGTCGTGGTGGTCGTAGGGGACGACGTGGTCGGCGTCGCAGGTGGCGGCGGGGCGGCGGCAGCCGGGGAAACGGCAGTGACGGTCGCGGGCTCGCAGGTAGCGGTACTGGGCTGCGGTGGGGGTGTAGCCGTCGGTCGGGTGTGGGGGTCCGAGGCCGGTGCCGGTGCGGGCGGCGGTGGCCAGCTCGGCCGGTGAGGCGACGGCGAGGACCCGGCCGCGGTCGGTGAGGGCGAAGGTGAGGTCACCAACGGCGGGGTCGGTCAGCCCGAGGGCGTCGACGGTGCGCTGCAATTCCCTCACCGCGGCTGGGGTGACCGGGGAGCCGTTGACGTCGCCCACCCCGCCGCTGTCGTGCCGGCCGCTGCCGTGCACGACGGGGTCCGAGGGGGAGGTGTCCTGGGCAGAGGCGTCCTGCGCAGCTGGCTCGGGGTGCGATGGATCCGGGGCAGCCGTCTCGGGCTGGGACGGTGTATCCCCGGCAGGTCTGTCGGTGGCGGCGGCGCTGGCGTGGCCCGGTTCGTCGGCGGCGATGCCGGTCGAGCTGCCAGCGGTCGGTCCGGCGTCGTCCTCGGCGGGATGGCCGGTGCTGATGGCCTCCTCACCGTTCGGCTGCTCACCGGTCGCCTGGGTGTCGGTGGTGGGGTCGTCGGCGGTGACGAGGTCGCGCAGGGCGGTGAGCTGGTCGGGGTCGACGGGGTCGCGCAGGTCGGCGGTGATGGTGACGTGGGCGACCCCGGGGTCGGGCCGCTCCCAGGGACGGATGAGCAGGGCGTCCATGACCGCGACACGCAGCGCGCCCAGCGGTCGCCGGTCGCCGTCGGCCTTGAGCTTGCGGGCGTAGGCGGTCAGCTGGGCCCGGATCAGCGCCGCGCGTTCGGCGGGGACGCCGGTGGCGTGCAGGTCGACGGTGCCATCGCCGGTGGGGGTGCTGGTGACGTCCCCGGCGCGCACCCTCGTCTCCCGGCGTGCGTCGGCGGCGTCGGGGTCGGCGGCGACCAGCCCGGCCTGCAGCCGCCCGCGCAAGGTGGTGGATAGGCAGCCCCGCTCGGCCCGGCCGATGGCGCGGGCGGCCAGGGCGGTGATGTCCTCGTCGGCGTGCGGCCCGCCCACCCCGGCGGCCTGCCACCGCAGCTCCTGCACGATGACCCGGGCGCGGGACTCGTCGATGCGGCCATCGGCCAGGGCGTCCCAGACATCAGGCAGCTGACGGACCAGCACCAGCGCGTCAGCCACCAGGTGCCGGGCAGAGGCGACGCTGCAGCGCAGCAGCACGGCGACCTCGTCGGGCAGGAAATAATCGTCGGCCTGCGCACCCAGGTCATCGCCGCCGCCGACGTCGGTGCGGGCACCCGGCAGCAACGGCAGCCGGTGCCGGGCACCCAGGGTGGCCTTGCGCTCGATCAGCCCGGCCTCGTAGGCCGCCAGCTCGGACCGCTTGGCCCGGACCGAGGCCAGCTCGTCGTCCAGCGCGGCGCCCTCGAGCCCGAACAGGGCCGCCGACTCGGTCAACGGGGGCACCGGGGGGATCGGGGGCAGATCCGGTTCGACCCAGCCCTCCGGGGTGAACCGGGTCGTCACCGCGACCGCGAACCGCCCCTTCAACGCCATACCAGCACTTCACCACGGGGGTACGACAATTCGGGCCCCGTGAGCAGCGGCTGCACCGATGGGGAACTGCTCGAGCCAGGTCGGCCCCGCCGACTCCCACCGCGGGACGCATGCAGGGTGCAGGATGCGGTACCCGACCGCACCGGAGGTGCCTCCTGTGACCGAGCAGCTGCAGGACCGCGACGGAACCGCCCTGCTCGGCGTGCGGGCCGCCCTCGGGGGATTGCTGACCGGCGGGTTCGCGGCCTGGGCGTACTACGGCGACACCTACAGGGAGCTGTCGCACACCTTCGGCCTCTGGATCCTGCTCGTGGTCCTGGTGTCCGCCCGCCGGCCGTGGCGCCCCGCCGTCGTCGCGTCCACGACCGGACTGGCCGCCGCCGTCACCGCGTTCTACGTCGGCAAGGACGTCATGTACGCCGTCGAGTACCCGGGCATGCCGTACTCGGTGAACCTGGCGGTCCTGACCCAGTGGCTGGTCCTCGCCTGCATCGCCGGCCCGCTGCTCGGGTGGGTGTTCTCCCACATCGGCCGCGCGGACCTGCCCGGCACCCTCGCCACCGCCGCGGCGGCGGGGCTGCTGGTCGCCGACGCCGCGCGCCGGACCATCACCTACTCACCTGATCCCGCCGTGCTGCTGCTCGCCGCGGTCGGCATCGTGGTGGTGCTGGTCCTCGGCGCCCGCTCCCGCCGCCAGCTGCTCGCCGTCCTGGCCTGCGCCGTGCCGTGCGCGCTCGTCGGCACCGCCCTGGTGTCGGCCCCCGACCTGCTGGAGCAGCTCCTGCTGTAGCTCAGCGCCAGAAGAGGTGGTGCACGGCCCGGCCGGTCGGGCTCGGCACCTCCTCGTGCTGGTAGCGGTCCTCCAGCTCGGACGGCGAGGTCCACAGCCGGGACCCGGCGCCGATGGTCACCGGCGCGACCGCGACGTGCAGGGTGTCGACCAGGCCCGCGTCCAGGAACGCCCGCACCGACGCCGCGCCCCCGCCCAGCCGGACGTCGAGTCCCCCGGCCGCCTCGGTCGCCTGCGCCAGCACCTCGTCCGGCGTCCCGGACACGAAGTGGAACGTGGTCTCCCCGAGGGTGAAGGAGGGCCGCAGGTGGTGGGTCCACACGAACACCGGGGTCCGGAACGGTGGCTCGTCGCCCCACCACCCCTGCCACGACAGGTCGGTCCACGGCCCGCGGTGCGGCGAGAACTTGTTCGCGCCCATGATCTCGGCACCGATGCCGTGCGCGAAGTCCCGCGCGAACAGGTCGTCCAGCCCCCGGGTGCCGCTGCCGTCGGAGCGCCCGGGGAAGGAGGCGGTCGGGAAGAACCACGACATGAGCTCGCCGGGGTCCGCCGTGCCGAACGGCCGTTCCCGGCTCTGGCCCTCGCCCGAGCCGTAGCCGTCGGCGGACACCGTGAGGTTCTGCACCCGGAGCACGGCACCATCCAACCCGTGAGCGCGCCCTTCCGCACCGTCCTGCTGCCCGGTCGCCACCACGTCCTGACCCGGTTCCAGGCCGACTACCTGCACGCCCTGCTGGCCGGCGGGTGCACCGACACCGAGGGCGAGCCGGTCGCGGTGGCCGAGGACGCCGTCGTCGTGTGGGCGGTCACGTCGGCCAACCACCGCGGCACCCGCCGCAACCCCGTCCCCGCCGCCCGTCGGGAGGCCGCGATCGAGCGGTTCGCCCTCGCCGAGGGCATCGAGAGCCTGGTGGTCGGGGTCGTCGACGTCGCGCCCACCGACCGGTTCGCCGAGCTGACCATCAAGACGGTCGCGCACGAGACCGGCGGACGCCGCACCCCGACCCCGGCCGACACCGTCGTCGCCTGTTCGACCGCCGCCGTCACCGCGATGTACCGCGCCCTGGGCCACCGCGTCGTCCCGGTCGAGGCCGGCGCCGACGGCGAGCCCGCCCGGCCCTGGGACGTGCTCGGGATGCTCGTGGCCGGCGACGAGCGCTGGCGGGAGCTGGCCCACCCGGCGACGGTCTCGGTGCTGGACCGCTACGGCCTGGTCGAGGCCATCGCCACCATCAGCACCGACCCCGTCGTCGGGGACGAGGGCGGGCTCACCGCGACCCGGGAGTACCGCTCCTACATCGCCGCCTTCGAGTCCGCCGCGCAGCGCAAGTGGGACCAGGCCCGGCCCTGGGTCCGCCCGGGCCGGATCGTCGACATCGGCTGCGCCACCGGCGCGATGCTGGAGCTGGCCGCCGCCGAGCCGACGTTGCACGAGTCGGACCTCTTCGGCGTCGAGGTCGCCCGGCACCTGTTCGACGAGTGCGAGCACCGCAGGGCCCAGGGCGCGTTCGCGGCCAACCCGAACACGTTCTTCGTGCAGGCGAACGTGCTCACCGGGCCGGTCTTCCCGCCCGGCACCGTCGACACCACGACCACCTTCGCGCTCACCCACGAGATCTCCAGCTACGGCGACGGCGTCCCCGCCCTGCAGCGGCTGGCCCGCGAGATCGCCCGGCACACCGCGCCCGGCGGGGTGTGGGTGAACTCCGACGTCTGCGGCCCGGCCGGCGGGGACCGGCGGGTCCGGCTGCGGCTGCGCACGGACGACGGGACGGCGCACGCCCCGGTCGACCTGGCCGCCCTGCCCGACCCGCAGGCCCATCTCGAGGCCCTCTCCACCCGGGCCCGGTTCGACCAGTTCGCCGTCGACTTCCGGGCGAACGCCGGCGTCGCCTACCCCGTCGACACCGACGGCGACGACGTCCTGCTCTCCCTGGCCGACGCCATGGAGTTCCTGACCAAGCGCAGCTACACCGACAACTGGCTCAGCGAGACCCACGAGCGGTTCTGCGACCTGGACGGCGACGGCTGGGCGCGGCTGGTGACCGACGCGGGCTTCGAGGTCGACCCCCGCTCGGGGCCCTGGCGCAACGAGTGGCTGGTGGAGAACGTGCTCGCCCCGGTCGCCCAGCTGCTGGACCCGGACACCGGCGAGCAGATCGACTGGCCCGACACGCACATCCTGCTCGTGGCCCGGCTGCCCGAGAGCCCCTAGGCCAGGGCCAGGGTCAGCTCCAGGACCGTGCGCGGGTCCTCGAGCCGGTCGCCGTAGAGGTCGCGCAGCTGACCCATGCGGTAGCGGACGGTCTGCGGGTGCACGAACAGCTCTGCGGCCACCGCCTCGCGGCGGCCGTGGTGCAGCAGCCACGAGCGCAGCGTCTCGGTGAGCTTCTCCCGAGAGCTGTCCGACAGGTCCTGCAACGGGGCGAGCGCCGCGGCGCGCAGGTCGGCGAGGGCGTCCTCGTCGGCGTGCAGCACCAGCTCGCACAGCCGCTGCTGGGTGTCCACCGCCGGGCCGTCCCCCACCCCGCCCAGCTCGGCCACCCGGGTCGCGCGGCGGTGCGAGGCGGCGACGTCCCACCAGGGCCGGGGCGGGCCGACGACGGCCTCGCGGCCCTCCAGCGCCCGCAGCAGCGCGGGTCGCCCCGGTCCCTCGACGTCGGGCACCAGCAGGACGGCGGGCTCGTCGTCCCCGGGCTGCAGGGTGGCCGGGTCCAGCACGGCCAGCGCGCCGCGCACCCGCCCCCCGGGCACGAGGACGGCGGTGAGCGTGCGCGGCGGGGTCCACCCGGCGCGTTCGGCAGCGGCCACCAGCTCGTCCTGCGGCGCCCCGGCGAGCAACCGGAGGCCCAGCTTGTCCAGCTCCCGCGCCCGGGCCCGGCCGGTGGTCTGCAGCTCCTCGGCGTGGCCCGAGACGCTGGCCGCGGACAGGGCGTCGATGTAGGCGAACACCAGCTCGGCGAAGCGGGCCAGCTGCGCCGCCGACAGCCCGGCGGCCACCGCCTCCTCCGCCAGCCCGCGGAAGGCCACCCGGGCCCCGACCCGGAAGGCGCCGAGCAGCGCGTCCATCGATCGCCCGCCGCGTGCCTCGCCCCGGCCGAGCTTGTAGGAGGCGTCGAGCGCGGGCTGGATGGGGGTGTCGGCGGCCGCTGCGCCGCGGGTGGTGGCCAGCTCCAGGAACCCGCCCAGGGCCAGCTGCACGGCGTTGTCGATGATGGCGCTCATGCCGTCGGAGTAGGCGCCGGCGTAGGCCGGTACCTCCTCGACGATGGCCGCGACCGTGTCCTCGGCGACCTTCGGCAGGCCCCTCCTGATGGACCGGGCGACGTCCACGGACAGCGTGGTCGGCTTGGTCACCGGGACGTCCTCCCTGCTCCGGAGGTTCCCGGCATCGTTGTTCGCGAAGAGTGAAAACATACTCCCCGATTCACGTCCACGGCACAGGATTCCTCCCGGATGATCAGGCACAGTTAGTTGCATGACCTCGACCGGACCCCGCCTGGGCCTGCGCGACCGGGTCTCCCGTCTCGTGGAGGCGGCGACCACCCCGTTGCTGCCCCGGGACTACCTGGACCTGTTCGCCCCCCTGCGCAGCGGGGCCGACCTGCGCGGCAAGGTCGTGGCCAAGCGCCACGAGACCGCCGACGCCGTCACCGTGGTCATCAAGCCCGGTCGCGGCTGGCGCGAGCACGTCCCCGGCCAGTACATCCGCATCGGGGTCGACGTCGACGGCGTCCGCCAGTGGCGCGCCTACTCGGTGACCTCCGACCGCGCGGCCACCGACGGCACGATCAGCATCTGCGTGAAGGCCATCCCCGACGGGAAGGTCAGCACCCACGTCGTCCGCGAGCTGCAGCCGGGCACCGTCGTCCAGCTCGACCAGGCCACCGGTGAGTTCACCCTCCCCGAGGCCCGGCCGGCCAAGGCGCTGTTCGTCACCGCCGGGTCCGGCATCACCCCGGTCATGGGCATGCTGCGCAACCACCTCGACGAGCTGCCCGACGCCGTCCTCGTGCACTCGGCCCCCACCGCCGAGGACGTCGTCTTCGGCGACGAGCTGCGGGCCATGGCGGCCGCCGGCCGGCTGCGGCTGGTCGAGCGGCACACCGAGCGCGACGGCTTCCTCAAGCCCGCCGAGCTCGCCGAGCTCGTCCCCGACCTGCACGAGCGGACGACGTGGGCCTGCGGCCCGGCCGGCCTGCTCGAGGCCCTCGAGGAGCACTGGGCCGCCGAGGGCATCGCCGACCGGCTGCTGATCGAGCAGTTCCGCCCGCGGGTGCTCGTCACCGGCGAGGGCGGCGCGGTCACCTACAACCAGACCGGTACCACCGTGGAGTCCGACGGCGCGACGCCGATCCTGGACGCCGCCGAGGAGGCCGGGCTGATCATGCCCAGCGGCTGCCGGATGGGCATCTGCTACGGCTGCGTCCTCCCGCTGCGGGAGGGCGCCGTCCGCGACATCCGCAACGGCGAGCTCACCGTTGCCGCCCCCGGTGACGGCGTGCTGGTGCAGACCTGCATCAGCGCCGCCGCCGGCGCCTGCGACATCGACCACTGACCCCCGACGACGAGGAGACGAACGTGACCGTCCTGCAGAAGAAGGCCGACAACCCCGTCGCGCACCTGTCCGCCGAGGACATCGAGGAGATCGGCCGCCGGCTGGACGCCATCCGGCAGGAGGTCGTCGACAGCCGCGGTGCCGACGACGCCGCCTACATCCGCCGCGTCATCGACGTCCAGCGCAAGATCGAGCTGGCCAGCCGCGCGGTCCTGCTGCTGAGCACGTTCCCCCCGGCCTGGGTCCTGGGGACGGCGGGCCTGAGCGTGGCCAAGATCCTCGAGAACATGGAGATCGGCCACAACATCCTGCACGGCCAGTGGGACTGGATGCGCGACCCGAAGATCCACTCCACGACGTGGGAGTGGGACATGGCCAGCCCTGCCGAGCAGTGGAAGCACTCGCACAACGAGCTGCACCACACGTACACCAACGTCGTCGGCAAGGACAACGACCTCGGCTACGGGATCATGCGGGTCGACGAGGACCAGAAGTGGATCCCGCTGTACCTGGCGCAGCCGCTGTGGAACTTCGTCAACGCGTGCTTCTTCGAGTACGGCATCGCCGCCTACGACCTGGAGCTGGGCAAGAACCTGGCCACCAAGGAGCGGCGCAGCGACCCGGCGTTCAAGGCCGCCGCCAAGCAGGTGCTGAAGAAGATCCGCAAGCAGGCCACCAAGGACTACCTGGTGCACCCGGCGCTGTCGGGCCCGAGCTTCGTGCCGACCCTGGCCGCCAACTTCGTGGCCAACCTGGTGCGCAACCTGTGGTCGCACTCGGTGATCATGTGCGGGCACTTCCCCGAGGGCGTCGAGACCTACGAGAAGACCTCCATCGAGGGCGAGACCCGCGGTGAGTGGTACCTGCGCCAGATGCTGGGCTCGGCCAACATCTCCGGCTCCAAGGCCATGCACGTGATGACCGGCAACCTGTCCCACCAGGTGGAGCACCACCTGTTCCCGGACCTGCCGAGCAACCGCTACGCCGAGATCGCGCCGAAGGTGAAGGCGATCTTCGACGAGTACGGCCTGCGCTACCACACCGCGTCGCTGCCCAAGCAGGTCGCCAGCGCCTGGCACAAGGTCTTCCGGCTGTCGCTGCCCAACGGCTGGATGTCCGCGACCACCGCGAAGAACGCCCCGCAGCAGGTGGCGCAGCTGTACAAGCTGACCACCGGCGGCCCGAAGGTGCGTCGCGCCTACGACCGCAAGCAGCGTGCGCAGGCAGAGCAGGCCCTCGCCGCCTGATCGGCCGCACGCAGAACGGCCCCCACCCGAACCGGGTGGGGGCCGTCGTGCGTCGGGGCTCAGAGGTGCAGCAGCGAGCCCTGCTCGTCGTGGGCGTGCGCGGTCGGGTCGTCCAGCCACACACCGCCGTCGGCGAGGTAGCGGAAGCGGACGGGCTCGCCGGCGGGCAGCTTCACCACGACGCTGCGGGTGCCGTTGCTGCGCTTCTTCAGCGTGTGGGTGCCGGGCGTCCAGCCGTTGAAGTCGCCGACGACGGAGACCGGGCCGGGCACGGCCTGCTCCTCGAGGGCGAAGGTGACGGCGACGTCGGAGGGGGACTTCTTGAGACGGATCACGGTGCTCTCCGGGGGTGCGGTGGGCGCGGGGTGGTGTCGGTCCGGGCTTCGGCGGCCGGTCCTGCGGGGTGCCCACGAACCTAGGGACGACGGCGGGACCGGTCCGTTCGCCACACCGGAGTGGGACCCGAGTGACGGATGGGGAACGCCGTCTACCGTCGCGCCCCGTGACCCTCGTCGTGGAGCCCGCCCGGGAGACCGACTGGCCGGCCATCGCCGACCTCACCGTCTCGACCTACACCTCGCAGGGCTGGGCCGGCCCGGAGTACCAGGTGCAGCTGGCCGACGTCGCCGGCCGGGCCGCGAAGTCGGAGCTGCTGGTGGCCCGGCTGGACGGCGTCCTCGTGGGCAGCGTCGCGCTGGTGCTGGACGGCGAGTTCGGCGAGGTCACCGAGGGCCCCGACGAGGCCGCGTTCCGGATGCTGGTGGTCGACGCGACGGTGCGTGGACGGGGCATCGGCGAGGCGCTGGTCCGCGCGTGCCTGCAGCGCGCCGCCGCGGCGGGGAAGACCACGGTGGTGCTGTCCACCGACCCCCGGATGCACGCCGCGCACCGGCTCTACGAGCGGCTGGGGTTCACCCGGCTGCCCGAGCGGGACTGGTCGCTGCTGCCCGGCATCGACCTGCTGGTCTACCGGCTCGGGCTCTAGAAGGCGTAGCGCACCGTCAGCCAGGGCGCGTGCTGGGCGACGAGCGCGCGCAGCCGGGCCACCGCCGCCCGCTTCACGTCGGCGCGGTAGCGGACGTTGACCTGGCCGTTCTGCGAGACCTTGGGCTCCTGCAGGTCCGGCCGCCACAGCGCCGCCTCGGCCTGCGGGTGCCAGCCCAGGTTGACCTCGTGCAGCGCCTCGTTGTGCGTCAGCATGATCACCTCGGCGGCGGCCTGGTCGCGGGTCGCCGGTGCCAGCACGTCGGACAGCTGCTGCAGCAGCGCCGTCCAGTCGGCCTCCCAGCCCTCCCGCAGGACGACGGGGGACAGGTTCAGGTGCACCTCGTAGCCGGCCGCGACGAAGTCGTCGGCGGCGGCGATGCGGTCCGCGACCCGGCTGGTGCGGATGTCCAGCAGCCGGGCGTCGACGTCGGGCATCACGGAGAACCGGATGCGGGTGCGCCCGCGCGGGTCCAGGTCCAGCAGTGACCGGTTGACCCACTTGGTGGCGAAAGACGCCTTGGCCGTGGGCAGCTCGGCGAAGGTGGCGACCAGGTCGGCCACGTTGTCGCTGACCACGGCGTCCACGGAACAGTCGCCGTTCTCGCCGATGTCGTAGACCCAGGCGGCCGGGTCGCACTGGTCGGGCTCGGGCTTGGGGCCCAGCTTCGCCACGTGCCGGCGCAGGTGGGCGGTGATCTGGTCGATGTTGGTGAAGACGGTGATCGGGTTGGCGTAGCCCTTGCGGCGCGGCACGTAGCAGTAGGCGCAGGCCATCGCGCACCCGTTCGCGGTCGACGGCGCGATCCAGTTCGCCGACCGGCCGTTCTCCCGGGTGGCGATCGACTTCTTGACCCCCAGCACCAGGTTCTCGGTCTTGACCCGCACCCAGCGGTCGACGTTGCCCGCGTTGCCGTGCAGCTCGGGCACCGCCCAGTGGCTGGCCACCTCGACGACCTCCGCGGCCGGGAACCGGGCCAGCACCTGACGGCCCCGCGGCGAGGCCGCGGCGGCGGGCTCGGCCCAGATCCGCCGGACGTCGAGCAGCGGGTGCTCGACGGGGACCTCGGCGGCGGCCTCGAGGTCGTCGAACAGGCTGGGCTGGGTCACCGGGACCAGCATGCCACTGCGGCCGGGTCCGTTCCGGTGCCCGGTGTGGGACAGCTACCATCCCGCGGGTGTCGGCGCTCGTGGTCTGCGAGTCGCTGGTCCGCATCCACCGGTCCGGGTCGGTCGAGGTGCAGGCGCTGCAGGGCCTGGACCTGGTGGTCGACGACGGCGAGGTGCTCGCCGTCGTGGGGGCCTCCGGGTCGGGCAAGTCCACACTGCTGTCGGTGCTGGCCGGGTCCGACGCCCCCACGGCCGGCCGGGTCGTCGTCGGCGACTGGGACCTGACCGCGCTGTCCCGGGCGGACCGGGTGACCTACCGCCGCTCGGTCGTGGGCCTGGTGCGGCAGCAGGCGTCGCAGAACCTGGTGCCCTGGCTGACCGCCGCGGAGAACGTCGGCCTCCCGCTGGCCCTCGCCGGGGCACCCCGCCGTGGCCGGGCCGCCCGCGTCGCCGAGCTGCTGGATCTGGTCGGCGTGCCGCACGTAGCCGACCGCCGGCCCGCCGCCTGCTCGGGCGGGGAGCAGCAGCGGGTCGCCATCGCCGTCGCGCTCGCCAACGCCCCCGCCGTCCTGCTGGCCGACGAGCCCACCGGCGAGCTGGACACGACCAGCTCCCAGCAGGTCTACGGGGCGCTGCGCCAGGTCAACCGGGACCTGGGGACCACGGTCGTGGTGGTCACCCACGACGCCACCGTCTCCGACCAGGTCGAGCGCACCGTGGCCATCCGCGACGGCCGCACCTCCAGCGAGGTGCTGCGCCGGCCGACCGACGACGGTGCCCCGGTGGTCGCCGAGGAGTTCGCGGTGCTGGACCGGGCCGGCCGGCTGCAGCTGCCCGCGGACTACCGCGCCGCGCTGGACCTGACCCGCCGGGTGCGCCTCACCCTGGAGGCCGACCACGTCGCCGTGCACCGGGACGCGGGCGCCCGGTGACCCCGCTGGTCGAGGTGGCAGACGTGCACCGCACGTTCGGCCGCGGCGCCGCCGCGGTGCACGCGCTGCGCGGCGTCTCGCTGACCGTCGCCCCCGGCGAGCTGGTCGCGCTGGTCGGGCGCTCCGGCTCGGGCAAGACGACGCTGCTCAACCTGGTCGGCGGCCTGGACCGGCCCGACACCGGCACCGTGCACGTCGCCGGCACCGACGTCGGCGCGCTGGACGACGACGGCCTGGTCGCCCTGCGCCGCGACGTCGTCTCCTCGGTCTTCCAGACCTTCGGCCTGGTGCCGGTGCTCACCGCGGCCGAGAACGTCGGCGTCCCGCTGCGGCTGCGCCGGGTCCCGGCCGCCGAGCGGGAGCAGCGGGTGGCCCGGTTGCTGGACCTGGTCGGGCTGACCCCGCACGCCACCCAACGACCCGACGAGCTCTCCGGTGGCCAGCAGCAGCGGGTGGCCCTGGCCCGGGCGTTGGCCGCCTCGCCCCGGCTGTTGGTCGCCGACGAGCCCACCGGTCAGCTGGACCGGGAGACCGGGCTGGCGGTGATGGCGCTGGTCCGTGGTGTGGTGGAGGCGGAGGGCGTGGCCGCGCTGGTGTCCACGCACGACCCGGTGATGGTGGCGCTGGCCGACCGGGTCGTGCACGTCGTCGACGGGCAGCTGGTCGAGGGGTGACGCTGCTCGCGCGGAGCCGGGCCCAGCGCGGGCTGCTCGGCGTCGTCCTCGTCGTGCTCGTCGGCGGCCTGGTCGTGCTCGCCTGCTGCGCGCTGCTGCTCACCGCGGGCGCCGACCGGGCCCGGCAGTCCGCGCTGGCCGGCACCCCCGCGGAGGACCTGCGGGTCGACGTCGAGCTGACCGACCTGCCGGCCGACCCGGCCGCCGACGCCGCGGCCGCCGGCGCCGAGCTGGCCGCCGCGCTGGCCCCGCTGGACCCCCGGACCAGGACCTGGACCACCTCGACGCTGCGCGACCTGCCCGCCGGGCCGGACGGACGGCGGCTGGGCTGGTTGGCCGGCGTCGACGACCTCACCGCCCGGGCCGACCTGGTCGCCGGCAGCTGGCCCGGTGCACCCGCGGGTGGGGCGTGGCCCGCGGCGTTGCCGGTGGCCGCGGCCGAGGCGCTGGATCTGCAGGTGGGCGATGCGGTGGAGCTCGCGCCCAGCACCGGGCTGGAGGGCGCCGCCGACACCGCGCCGGTCACCGTGCAGGTGGTCGGGCTCGTGCAGCCCCGTGCGGGGGCGTGGGACCTGGACCGGCTCGACGGCGCCGGCACGGTGCCCGACCTGGAGTTCGGCGTCTTCGGCTCGGTGCGGCTGCCGGCCGCGGGGCCCTTCCTGGTCGACCCGGCCACCCTGCTCGCCGCCGGGCCAGGGGTGGAGCGGGTCGCCCTGCGCGCCGCCCCGGACGCCGTCGCCGCCCCCGCCGACCTGGCCGACCGGCTGGCCGGCCTGCCCGGCGCGGTCCGGTCGGCCACCCAGGGGACCAGCCGGGTGGTGGACCCGCTGGCCGGCACGCTGGCCGACGTCGCCGACCAGCAGGCGGC
>NZ_JAMXRZ010000058.1 GCF_024124375.1 Klenkia sp. PcliD-1-E | reverse complement strand
GCTGGTCGCGCGGCGGCGGGGTCGCGCGCCGGAGGGGGAGTCGGGGGAGTTCGTGGTCACGGGTGTCCTCACCGGAATGGTGGCCACCGTTCGTCGCCAGGGCGGGGCTCGTCCTCGAGCCGCACCGTCCGGTCGGACGTCGGGTCGCCGGCGCGCCAAGGTGGCGCTGCCTCTGCGCCGACGTCGGGTCCACCTGCTCCAGGACGAGCGGGGGGCGGCGCCGGTGATCCCCACTCTGCCACGCCCGGCCCGCCGTCCGGTCACCCGGCGGGGAGTCGGTGGTCACACAGGGACGTGCGGGAGTGACGGCGTCCGCGTCGGGTAGGACGGAGCCTCGTGACCGCGACCGACCGCCGACCGGCGTCGACCCAGGACGACTACGAGCCCGACCCGCGTCGCTGGCGCGCGCTGTCGGTGACGCTCGTGGCCGGGTTCATGACCCTGCTGGACGTCAGCATCGTCTCGGTCGCGCTGCCCTCGATGCGCGACGCGCTGGGCACCACCCCGGCCGGTGTCCAGTGGGTGGTCTCGGGCTACGCGCTGACCTTCGGGCTGGTGCTGGTCCCGGCGGGCCGGCTGGGCGACGCCTTCGGCCGGCGCCGGATCTTCCTGGTCGCGCTGGCCGCGTTCGTGCTCACCAGCGCCATGGCCGGGGCCGCGCCGACGATCGAGATGCTCGTGGCCGCCCGCCTGCTGCAGGGCGTGGCCGCCGGGTTCCTCGCCCCGCAGAACTCGGCGCTGATCCAGCAGCTGTTCCGCGGTGCCGAGCGCGGGAAGGCGTTCGGCCTGTTCGGCGCCACGGTCGGCCTGTCCACCGCCACCGGCCCGGTGGTCGGCGGGCTGCTCATCGGCGTGTTCGGCGAGGACCTCGGGTGGCGCACCATCTTCTTCGTCAACGTGCCCATCGGCGTGGTCGCCCTGGTGCTCGCCGCCCGGCTGCTCCCGAAGGGCCGGCCCTCGGGCACCACCACCGACATCGACGTCGTCGGCACGCTGCTGCTCGCGGTGGGCGCGGTCGCGGTGCTGCTGCCGCTCGTGCAGGCCGAGTCCGGTGGTCTGGCCCGGCTGTGGTGGCTGTTCCTGGTCGGCGCGGCGGTCATCGCGGCCTTCGTGCGGTGGGAGCGCCGGGTGGTCTCCCGCGGTCGGGAGCCGGTGTTCGACGTCCGGCTGCTGACCCGGACCCGGGGCTACGCGGCCGGGGTCGCCGTCGGCACCGTCTACTTCATCGGGTTCAGCGGCATCTGGCTGGTCTTCGCGCTGTACTTCCAGACCGGGCTGGGCTGGACCCCGCTGCACTCCGGTCTGTCGGTGGTGCCCTTCGCGATCGGCGCCGCCGGGTCGGCCGCGGTCGCCGGCCGGCTGGTCAGCCGGTTCGGCCGGCTGCTCACCGTCATCGGGCTGTCGGTGGTCTCGGCCGGGCTGCTGCTGACCGCGTTCCTCGTCGCCACCCTGGACCCCGGCACCCTGACCTGGGCGGTGCTGCCGGCGCTGTTCCTCGCGGGCCTGGGCGGCGGGTTCGTCATCAGCCCCAACATCACGCTGACCCTGCGCGACGTGCCGGTCCGGATGGCCGGGGCCGCCGGGGGAGGGCTGCAGACCACGCAGCGCTTCGGTGCGGCGCTGGGCTCCGCCGTCCTGCCGGGGCTGTTCTACGTCGTGCTCGGCGCAACCGGGCAGGACTACCCGACCGCGGCCGGGGTCGCGCTGGGCGTGGCGGTGCTCGGGGCCCTCGGGGCCCTGGCCATCGCGGTGCCGGACTGGCTGCGCGACCGCAGGGCCGACCGCGCCGACCGTGCCGAGCACGAGCACCACGGGCACGCCGTCCTGGACTGAGGGGCACCCCGGCGGGGATGCTCCCGCGGTGACCACCGCGACTCGGCGCCGCCTGCACCCGGCCTGGTGGGTCGCCGCGGTGACCTTCCTGGCCCTCGTCGGCGCGGCGGCGTTCCGGGCCGTGCCGGGCGTGCTGATCGAGCCGCTGCAGGCCGAGTTCGGCTGGTCCACCTCGACCATCTCGGCCGCCGTCGGGCTGAACATGGCGCTGTACGGGCTGACCGCCCCGTTCGCCGCTGCGCTGATGGAGCGGTTCGGCATCCGGCGGGTGGTGGTCAGCGCGCTGCTGGTGGTCGCGGTCGGCTCCGGGCTGACGGTGTTCATGACCGCGCCGTGGCAGCTGGTGCTGTGCTGGGGCCTGCTGGTGGGGCTGGGCACCGGGTCGATGGCGATGTCGCTGGTCGCCACGGTGACCGGCCGGTGGTTCGTCGCCCGCCGTGGCCTGGTCTCCGGCGTCCTCACCGCGGGCGGGGCGGCCGGGCAGCTGGTCTTCCTGCCGGTGGTCGCGACGATCTCGGCCGCGCACGGCTGGCGCCCGGCGGCGCTGGGGACGACGGCGGCCGCGCTCGCCGTCGTCCCGCTGGTGGCCTGGTGGCTGCGCGACCGGCCCAGCGACGTCGGCGCGGTGCCCTACGGCGGGACGGCGGCCGACGAGCCCCCGCGCAGCACCGGCAACGCGGCGCGCACGGCGCTGGCGGGGTTGGCGCTGGCCGCGCGCACCCGGGTGTTCTGGCTGCTCGCCGCCGGGTTCGCCATCTGCGGGGCGACCACCAACGGGCTCGTGCAGCCGCACTTCATCCCGGCTGCGCACGACCACGGCATGCCGGTCACCACCGCGGCGTCGCTGCTGGCGCTGGTCGGGCTGTTCGACATCGCCGGCACGATCGCCTCGGGCTGGCTCACCGACCGGGTCGACCCCCGGTTGCTGCTGCTGGCCTACTACTCGCTGCGCGGGCTGTCGCTGTTCCTGCTGCCACCGCTGTTCGGCAGCGACCTGCAGGCCTCGATGATCGCGTTCATCGTCTTCTACGGCCTGGACTGGGTGGCCACCGTGCCGCCCACGCTGGCCCTGTGCCGCCAGCACTTCGGCGCCCGCGCACCCGTGGTGTTCGGCTGGGTCTTCGCCAGCCATCAGCTCGGGTCGGCGGCCGCGGCGTACTCCGCCGGCGTGGTCCGCGACGTGACGGGCAGCTACGACGGCGCCTGGTACGGCGCCGCGCTGCTGTGCCTGGTGGCTGCCGGCCTGTCGATCGCGATCCGGCGGGGCCGGCCCGCCGCCGCCCCCGTCGCGGAGGAGGCGGCCGCGGCCGACGCGGTCGTGCGGGGGTAGTTCAGCGCCGGCCGCTGCGGCGGGCCTCCCGGCGGGCACCCCGGCGACGGGAGTCGATGAACTGCCCGCCCTGCCGCAGGGCCTTGGTCAGCGTGGTCTGCCCCGTCCGGCGCTCGAGCGAGTCACCGACCCGCTGCAGCAGCTTGGCCAGCAGCGGCGCGCCGACGCTCAGCAGCAGCCACATGCGCAGGCGACGGGTCAGGAACAGCCACACGGGGAGCCTCCAGGGGTCGGGGACTGCCCATGCTCCCGTCCGCCGCCCGGTTCCGCTCGGCGTGGATCAGCTGGGACGACGGATGTGCATCCTCCGCCACCGACATCGGTACGGGAGGATGCACGCTGCTCGTCGGAGCTGATCCACGCCGCGCGGCAGCGGTGGTCACCAGGGCACGGGCCCGTCGTCGTCGGAGTAGGTGCCGGTCGGCCCGCCGTCGGGCAGCGTCGCCAGCCGGATCGCGCTCCGCGCACCCTCGGCCGGGGTGCGGGTGCCGCGGTGGCCGTTGAGGTCGGTGGCCACGAAGCCCGGGCACATCATGTTGACCAGGATCGGCGTGTCCGCGAGCTCCTTCGCGTACTGCAGGGTCACCGCGTTCAGGTAGGTCTTGGACGGCGAGTAGGCCGCCGAGAGCGGGCCGGTGCTGCCGTCGTCGGCCGCCTGCCGGGTCAGCGACCCCACCCCGCTGGACACGTTCACGATCCGCGGGGACGGCGAGCGGCGCAGCATCGGCAGCACCGCGTTGGTCAGCCGGATCACGCCCCACACGTTGACCTCGACGGCGGTGCGGACGGCGTCCATGTCGACCCTGCTCGGCGTCTGCTCGCCGCCGCCGGTCACGCCGGCGTTGTTGACCAGCACGTCCAGCCCGCCGCGTTCCTCGAGCAGGGCCGCGGCGGCGGCCACGCTCGCGTCGTCGGTGACGTCCAGCGGCACGCCGAAGGCGTCCACCCCCTCGGCCCGCAGCCGGGCCACGGCCTCCTCCCGCCGCGTGTCGTCGCGGGCGCCCACGCCCACCGCCCAGCCCAGTCGGCCCAGCCCGGCCGCGATCTCGTACCCGATGCCCTTGTTCGCGCCCGTCACGAGCGCCGTCGTCGTCATGCCCGTCAGCGTCGTCCCGGTTCGCCGTGCCGGGCCAACACCGATCGGGTGCCCGGCGATACCCGCCAGGTATCGGTGCAGGCGTAGCGTCGGTCGGCGTGGAGACCCGGGAGCTGCGGTACTTCGTCGCGGTCGCCGAGGAGCTGCACTTCGGGCGGGCCGCTCAGCGCCTGGGCATGGCGCAGCCGCCGCTGTCCCGGGCGGTGGCGCAGCTCGAGCGGCGGCTGGGCACCCCGCTGCTGACCCGCTCCAGCCGGTCGGTCGCGCTCACCCCGGCCGGGGAGGTGCTGCTGGCCGAGGGCCGCGCCGCCCTGGCCGCGGTCGAGGCCGCCGAGCGCCGCACCCGCCGGGCCGGCGCGGTGGACCGCCCGGGCGTGGTGCTGGCGGTGAAGGCCGGCGCGTCGGCGGAGCTGCTGGCCAAGCTGCTGGACGCCTACGCCGCCGAGCCGGGGTCGGCACCGGTGGAGGTGCTGCTGTGCGCGGTCGGCGAGCAGGGGCCGGTGCTGCGCGACGGCCGGGCGGACGTCGCCCTGCTGCACCTGCCCTTCGACACCCTCGCCGGCCTGGACGCCGAGGAGCTCGGCACGGAGGGCCAGGTCGCCGTCCTGCCCGCCGGGCACGCGCTCACCGGGCGCACCGACGTGTCCCTGGCCGACCTCGACGACCTGCCCGGGCTGCCGGCACCGCGGTGGACCGGACCCGGCGGGCGGCCCGACGGCCCGGGGCCCGAGGTGCGCGACCACGCCCAGCTGCTGCAGCTGGTGCAGCTGGGCCGCACGTACACGGTGCTGCCGGAGTCGGTGCGCGCCCAGCTGCCCGAGGGCGTGGTCACCGTGCCGGTCCGCGACGCCCCGCGGGTGACCACGGTCATCGCCTGGCCGCCGCACAGCCGCTCCCGCCCCGTCGCCGACCTCGTGCGGACGGCGCTGCGTCTCTGACGCGCTGCTCCGGGTCTCCGACGCGCTGCTCCGGCCCGGGTCGACCCACCGCGGCGCCCCTCGACCCGTGCTGCGGCGCGGAGCAACGGGCGCCCGCGCGGGTCGACCCGGGCGGAGGTCAGGCCATCGCAGAGACGGCGCCGAGCTCCGCGCGCACGATGTCCGACGCACGCTCGGCCACCATGATCGTCGGTGCGTTGGTGTTGCCGCGGACCAGCGTCGGCATCACCGAGGCGTCGACCACCCGCAGGCCCTCGATGCCGTGCACGCGCAGCTGCGGGTCGACCACCGCGAGGTCGTCGGTGCCCATCCGGCAGGAGGACACCGGGTGGTACAGCGACTCGAGGGTGTCGCGCACCGCCTGCCGCAGGTCCGCGCGGGTGGAGACCGTGCCGCCGGGCGACCACTCCTCGGCCAGCACCCGCGACAGCGGGCCCACCCCGGCGATCTCCCGGGTCTTCTCCACCCCGGTGACCAGGGCCTCGAGGTCGCGGTCGTCGGTGAGGTAGCCGGCGTCTATGGCCGGGGCCCACGTGGGGTCGGCCGAACGGAGCCGCACCGACCCCCGGGACTCCACCCGCACCAGCACGGCGCAGGCGGTGAAGGCGTCGACGTCGGGGTCGACCCGGGCCTGCTGCCAGTACTTCACCGGCAGGAAGTGGAACTGCAGGTCGGGCTCGGGCAGCGCGTCGTCGGACCGGGTGAACAGGCCGGCCTCGGCGAGGTTGGAGGTCAGCGGCCCGCGCCGGGCGCCGAACCACTGCGCGTACCCCGAGGGCGACTCGCCGCGGAACAGCGACCTGCCCTCCCGGACGTGCCAGATGGTGGGGACCAGCGGGTGGTCCTGCAGGCCCTCGCCCACCCCGGGCAGGTCGTGCACGACGTCGACGCCGACCGAGCGCAGGTGGTCGGCCGGGCCGATGCCGGACAGCTGCAGGATCTGCGGGCTGCCGACCGCGCCGGCCGAGAGCACCACCTGGTCGGCGTGCACCTGCTCGACCCGGCCGTCGGCGACGTACTCGATGCCGGTGGCGCGGTCGCCGTCGAGCAGCACGCGGGTGACGTGCGAGCCGGTGCGCACGGTCAGGTTCGGCCGGCCCTCGGCGGGGTGCAGGTAGGCGTCCGCAGCCGACCATCGCCGCCCGCGGCGCTGGGTGACCTGGTAGAGCCCGGCGCCCTCCTGCCGGACGCCGTTGAAGTCGGGGTTGCGC
This sequence comes from Klenkia sp. PcliD-1-E, assembly GCF_024124375.1. GTDB lineage: Bacteria > Actinomycetota > Actinomycetes > Mycobacteriales > Geodermatophilaceae > Klenkia. Next base: position 20,080 of record NZ_JAMXRZ010000058.1, on the reverse strand, counting down.
GGGTAGCCGGCGGCGACGGCGGACTCGACGACGGCGCGGCTCCACGGGTGCGGGGAGCGCAGGTCCTCCACGCGCAGCGGGCCGCCGGTGCCGTGGAAGGCGTCGGCACCGCGGGCGTTGTCCTCCATCCGTCGGAAGACCGGGAGCACCGAGGTGTAGGACCAGCCGGGGTCGCCGGTGAGCTGCGCCCACTCGTCGTAGTCGGCGGCCGCACCGCGGATGTAGATCATCGCGTTGTTCGAGCTGCAGCCGCCGAGCATCTTCCCGCGCGGCCAGAAGACCCGGCGGTCGGCGGCGGCGGGCTGCGGCTCGGTCGTGTAGTTCCAGTCGCGGCGGGTGCGGAAGGTCTTGTACAGCGCCGCCGGGATCTGCACCTCGAGCACGCGGTCGGAGCCGCCGGCCTCCAGCAGCAGCACCCGCAGCGACGGGTCCTCGGTGAGCCGGGCGGCCAGGGCGCAGCCGGCACTGCCCGCCCCGACGACGACGACGTCGAACCCGCCGATCACCGGTGGCGTCCGTGCACCAGGCCCATGACGCGGGCCAGGGCGTCGGCCGCCTTCTCCGGCCGCGCGAAGCTCATCAGCGGCACCGGCAGCGCGAACCGCTGCCGGGTGATGGCCTTGGCGCGGGTGAACTCGCGCAGCCCGTCCTCGCCGTGGATCCGCCCGAACCCGCTGTCGCCCACACCGCCGAAGGGCAGCGCCGGGACGCTGGCGAAGGTGATCACCGAGTTGATGCTGGTCATGCCGCTGCGCATCCGGCGGGCGAGGTCCATGCCGCGCTTCGCAGAGCCGGTGAACACCGACCCGCCCAGGCCCAGCGTCGTCCCGTTGGCGAGCTCGAGGGCCTGCTCGGCGTCGGCGACCTCGGTGATGGTGATCGTGGGACCGAAGGTCTCCTCCTGCACCGCCGCCGAGGACTCCGGGACGCCGAGCAGGACGGTGGGGGCGACGAAGCCGTCGGTGATCGTGCCGCCGGTGGCCGCGCGACCGCCCGTGGCGGTGGCGTCGTCCAGGTGCCGCCGGACGACGTCGGTCTGGGAGGGCATGGTCATCGGGCCGTAGGAGGCGGCCTCGTCGGACCCCGGGCGGAGGCCCGCCACCCGCTCGGTGACCGCGGCGACGAAGGCGTCGTGCACGGCCGCGGTGGCGTAGACCCGCTCGATGCCGATGCAGGTCTGCCCCGCGTTGCTCATCGCACCCCAGACGGCGGCGTCCGCGGCGGCCGCCACGTCGGCGTCGTCGTCCACGATCATCGCGTCCTTGCCGCCGCACTCCATGAGCACCGGGGTGAGGGTCTCGGCGCAGGCGGCCATGACCTTCCTCCCGGTCGCGGCGGAGCCGGTGAAGGCGAGCTTGCCGACGCCGGCGCGGCACAGCGCCGCCCCGGTCTCCCCGAGGCCGGTGACGACCTGCAGGGCGTCGGGCACGTCGGGGACGGCGGCCGCCCAGGCCTCGGCGAGCCACAGGCCGATCGCCGGGGTGAACTCGCTGGGCTTGAACACCACGGCGTTGCCGGCGGCGAGGGCGTAGGCGATGGAGCCCATCGGGGTGAAGACGGGGTAGTTCCACGGGCCGATGACGCCGACCACGCCCAGCGGCTGGTACTCCAGCACGGCCTGGTGGTTGGCGGCGAGCAGGCCGGGGTTGACGCTGCGGGGGCCGAGGGTCCTCTTCGCGTGCGCGCCGGCCCAGGCCAGGTGGTCGACGGCGAGGGTGATCTCCAGCAGCGCGTCCGCGTGCGGCTTGCCGTTCTCCCGGTGCACCAGGTCGGCGAGCTCGTGCATCCGGCGGGCCAGGTAGCCCCGGTAGGCCGCCAGCCGGGTGCGGCGTCCGGCGAAGCCCAGCGCGGCCCAGGTGGTGGCGGCGTCGCGGGCGCGGGCCACGGCGGCGGCCACGTCGTCGGGGGTGTGCACCGGCAGCTCGGCGACGAGCGCGCCGTTGGCCGGGTCGGTGGAGCGGAAGGTGCCCGCGGCGGCGGTGCCGAGGTCCTCGACAACAGACATGCGGAGGACCCTACCCGCGGGTAACAGATGGATGTGACCGAAGGTTGCACACATCTCCGCCGGTGGTGATCATCGCCATCCGCAGGCCGGACGCGCGGGTGGACGGGGGTCCGAGCTGCGGATGACGATGATCAACCGCGGGGGGTGGGGGTCAGAACCAGCGGGGTGCGGCCTGGGCGCCCGCGTGCCCGCGGGTGGTGGGCTTGCCGCCCCCCGCCCGGGCCCGGCCGGCCCGCGGGACGTCCTCCAGGCGGAGCCAGGTGGCGTGCAGGGACAGCCACTGGCCGGGGGTGAGCGCGTCGGCCCGGGCGGTGGGCGGCAGGCCCTCCGCACGCAACCAGCGCACGCCCTCGACACCGGGCAGCTGACCGCGCAGCACGGCACCGAGGGCCCTGCCGGACCCGGCGGTGACGGCGTGCGCGAGCCGGTCGAAGCCCTCGCGCTGGTCCTCGGGCAGGGTCGCGCGGGCGGTGCCGGCGGCGGAGCCGGGGGTGGAGTCGGCGGCGGGGGGACGGGTCATGGGGACCTCCGGACGGGGGTGGTCCGGGCAGGGCTGTGCTGCTGCCCGGTCGGTCGGGCGAGGGGTTTGGCCGGGATCGCGGAGGAGCTCAGCCGAACAGCAGCAGGGAACCCATGGCGGGGACGGTAGGGCGCACCCGCCGGCACGTCACCCGGTTTTCCCCGGCCCCTTCGCGGCCTCGCGCGCGGCCCGGCGGGCCTTGCCGGCCTCCCACCGCTCGCGGTCCTTGGCCCGCTTGCCGGCGTTCGCCTCGTACTTGGACTTGCGACGCCGGGCGCGGGCCATCTCCCGCTCCTCGAACGTGGTGCCCTCGCCCCACTGGCTGGCCAGGTGCCCGACCACCACCAGCACACCGCCGAACAGCAGCACCGCGCTGCCCAGGATCGGGTCCAGGAAGAACGCCCCGACGGTGGCCAGCACCCAGACCAGGGCACCGACCTGCACGCGCTTGCTCATGCCGTGGAGTATCCGCGCGGTGCCTGTGCGCCGGGCGGTACCCGGCGCGGTGGGCCAGGATCGGGGGATGAACGCCCCCACCCCGGACGGCCCACCGTTCCGCGCCGACCACGTCGGCAGCCTGCTCCGCCCACCGCACCTGCTGGAGGCCCGCGCCCGGTTCGCGGCCGGCGAGCTGGACGCCGCGGGGCTGCGCGCGGTCGAGGACGAGGCCATCGACGAGGTGGTGCGCCTGCAGGCCGACGTCGGGCTGCACACCGCCACCGACGGGGAGTTCCGCCGGGCCTCGTGGCACATGGACTTCATCCACTCGATCGGCGGCATCGAGAAGGTGCAGGAGAACATCACCGTCCACTTCCGCAACGCCGACGGCTCGCTGGACTTCACCCCGGCCGGGCTGCGGGTCACCGGCCCGCTGTCGATCGACGAGCCGGTCTTCGCCGACGACTTCGCCCACCTGCAGGGCGCGGTGCAGCCGGAGCAGACGGCCAAGCTGACCATCCCCTCGCCGTCGATGGTCCACTACCGCGGCGGCGCTGCGGCCGTGGACCCGGCGGTCTACCCCGACGAGGACTCGTTCTGGGACGCCCTCTCGGCGGCCTACCGCCAGCAGGTGCAGGGCATCGCCGCGCAGGGCTGCCGGTACCTGCAGCTGGACGACACGTCGCTGGCCTACCTCAACGACCCCGCCCAGCGGGCCCAGCTGGCCACCCAGGGCCGGGACGCCGAGCACCAGCACGAGCGCTACATCGCCCAGATCAACGCCGCCCTCGCCGGCCGGCCCGACGACCTCACGGTCACCACCCACCTGTGCCGCGGCAACTTCCGCTCCTCCTGGGCGGCCGAGGGCAGCTACGACTTCGTCGCCGAGGCGCTGTTCGGCGGCCTGGAGGTCGACGGTTTCTTCCTGGAGTTCGACGACGAGCGCTCCGGCGGGTTCGAGCCGCTGCGCTTCGTGCCGCCGGGCAAGCGCGTCGTCCTGGGCCTGGTCACCACCAAGCGGCCCGAGCTGGAGAGCGCCGACGACCTCAAGCGGCGCATCGACGAGGCGGCCCGGTACGTGCCGCTGGAGCAGCTGGCGCTCTCCCCGCAGTGCGGGTTCTCCTCCACGGTCGAGGGCAACGCGCTGACCCGGGAGGACCAGGTCGCCAAGCTCGAGCTCGTGGTGCAGGTCGCCGCCCAGGTGTGGGGCTGATCGGTCGCGCACCACTGGACACGGAACGTCGCCGTCCCGTAACTTGCCGCGTGGCGGTCGAGACCACGGTCGCCGGCCCGTCCCCGTCGCCCCGAGACGAGTGCCCATGTCGGCAGCCCTGTCCTCCCCGCCCCTCCGCATCGTCGTCACCGACCCGGTGGACGGCGTCGTGCGCGTGACCGTGGCCGGGGAGGTCGACACGCTCAGCGCCGACGAGCTGCGCACCGCGCTGAGCGGTGCGCTGGCCGGGCCCGGGGTGTGCGCGCTGGTCGTCGACCTGACCGCGGTGCCCTTCCTCGCCGTCCCCGGTCTGCGCCCGCTGCTGGAGGCCCGGGCGTCGGCCGAGGCGTCGGGCCGGTCGCTGGGCGTGCTGGCCGCCGGTGGCGGTGGGGTGGACCGGCTGCTGCACCGGGCGGGCTTCGGGACCTGACCGGCCCCCGGACCCGGCAGGATGCGCAGGATGGCGACGCTGCCCCCGGACCTGACCACCCTGGCCGACCAGCTCGGCCCGCTGCTGTCCCCGCCGGCCCGGGAGGTCGGGCTGGAGGCGGCCCGGGAGCGGTTCGACCGGCTGCTCGCCCGCGGCCTGGCCGGCGCCCCCGACGTCCCGGTGTCGCGGGTCGACCTGGGCGGCGGGCTGGCCGCCGACCGGTACGCCCCGCCCGGCGCGGGCGGGGCGACGGTGGTGTTCCTGCACGGCGGGGGCTGGACGCTGGGGACGGCGGCCTCCTACGGCGGGCTGGCTGCGCGGCTGGCGGCCGGCCTGTCCGCCGTCGTCCTCGCCGTGGAGTTCCGGCGGGCACCCGAGCACCCGTTCCCGGCCGCGGTCGAGGACGCCGTCGCGGCCGTCCGCTGGGCGCTCGCGGAGGCCGCCGACCCCGACCGGGTGGTGGTGGCCGGGGACAGCGGTGGCGGCAACCTCGCCGCGGTTGCCTGCCAGCAGCTGCGCGCGGCCGGTGGCCCCCAGCCGGCGGCCCAGCTGCTGCTCTACCCGTCGGTGGCCGCGGGCGCCGACTGGCCCTCGGTGGACGCGTGGGGCACCAGCCCGTTCCTGTCGCTGTCGGACATGGGCTTCTACACGCGCAGCTACCTCCCGCGCGGGGTGCCGCTCACCGACCCGCGGATCAGCCCGCTGGAGGCCGCGGACCTGGCCGGGCTGCCGCCGGCGCTGCTGGTCACCGCCGAGCTGGACGCGCTGCGCGACTCCGGCCGGGCCTACGCGGCGGCGCTCGCCGGCGCGGGGGTGCCGGTGACCGCGCTCGACCTGCCCGGGGTGCCGCACGGGTTCGCACACCTGGTCGCCCTGCACGAGGGCTGCGCGGCCGCCCTGGACCGGGTGCTGACGGCCGCCCGCGGGCTGTCCGTGTTCGGCTGAACCGAACGCCGGGCCCCTTCGATCACGGGCGCATAACGAAACACCCCTCCGGATGCCGGAACGCCTCAACGCTCTTCCCCGCCCCACAGCTGGCACCTAGTGTCCCGGATCACGCGATGTCCGTGATCTGGCTCACGGACGTTGACCGGTGCAACCTCCAGCGACGAAGGGCGGCACGTGCTCGCAGTCAGCAACCTCGAGGTCGTCTACGACGACGTCGTGCTGGTGCTCCGGGGGGTGAGCCTCGAGGTGCCCGACGGGACGATCGTGGGCCTCCTGGGTGCCAACGGCGCCGGCAAGACGACCCTGCTCCGGGCGCTGTCCGGCCTCCTGGACATCCACCACGGCGCGGTCACCCGCGGCCAGATCACCCTCGACGGCGAGCGGATCGACCACCTGGACCCCCAGCAGGTCGTGGCGCGCGGCATCAGCCAGGTGCTGGAGGGTCGGCGGGTGTTCGGCGAGTTCTCCGTCGAGGAGAACCTCCGCGTCGGCGCGCACACCCGCCCCCGGGACCGGGCGGCCAACCTGGAGCGGGTCTACGACCTGTTCCCCCGGCTGCTGGAGCGGCGCACGCAGGCCGCGGGCTACCTCTCCGGTGGCGAGCAGCAGATGCTCGCGATGGGCCGGGCGATGATGAGCTCCCCGCGCTACCTGCTGCTCGACGAGCCCAGCCTGGGCCTCGCGCCGCAGCTGGTCGGCAGCATCCGCGACCTGATCAGCCAGATCAACGAGCAGGGGACGACGGTGCTGCTGGTGGAGCAGAACGCCTCCATGGCGCTGTCGATCTCCGACCACGGCTACGTGCTGGAGAACGGCCGGGTCGTGATGGACAAGCCCGCGCAGGAGCTGCTCGACGACTCCGACATCCAGGAGTTCTACCTGGGCCTGGGTGGCGAGGGCGAGCGCAGCTTCCGCGACGTCAAGCACTACAAGCGGCGGAAGAGGTGGCTCTCGTGACGCACGCGGCGTCGGCACCGGTCCTCGAGGTCGAGGGCGTCACCCTGCGGTTCAAGGGCGTCACCGCGATCAACGGGGCGACCTTCACCGTCGGCGAGCGCGAGCTGTTCGCCATCATCGGCCCCAACGGCGCCGGCAAGACCTCGGTGTTCAACGTGCTGTCGGGGGTCTACCGGCCGCAGGAGGGCTCGGTCCGCTTCCGGGGCGAGGACATCCTCGGCCGGCGGCCCAACAAGATCGCCGCCCTGGGCATGGCGCGGACGTTCCAGAACATCGAGCTGTTCGAGAACCTCACCGTCGTCGACAACCTGATGCTCGGCCGCGCGCACCGGGTGCGGTACGGCATGTTCGCCGCGATGGCCTGGCTGGGCCCGGCCAGGAAGAGCGAGCTGGCCGACCGCGCCGCCGTCGAGGAGATCGTCGACTTCCTGGAGCTGGAGTCCTACCGGCGCTTCCCGGTCGGCCTGCTGCCCTACGGCGTGCAGAAGCGGGTGGAGCTGGGCCGGGCGCTGGCCATGGAGCCCACGCTGCTGCTGCTCGACGAGCCGGTGGCCGGGATGAACCTCGAGGAGGTCGAGGACATGGCCCGCTTCATCCTCGACATCCGCGACGAGCTGGGCATCTCGATCCTGATGGTCGAGCACGACATGGGCCTGGTCATGGACCTGGCCGACCGGATCATGGCCGTCGACTTCGGCGTCCCGATCACCACCGGCACCCCGGCCGAGGTCCAGCGGCACCCGGACGTGATCAAGGCCTACCTGGGCGAGGACCACGACACCGGTGGCCGGCGCAAGAAGAAGACCGAGGGGACGCCGGCATGACCACCACGACCGAGCCGAGCACGCAGGGCACCGCGACCACCACGGTGGTCACCCGGGTCCGCGACCGCGCCCGCGACACCCCCACCGGGGTGGCGATGCGGTCCAAGGAGAAGGGCCTGTGGCGCGAGACGTCCTGGTCGCAGTACTGGGACGACGTCCTGGACGTCGCGCACGCCTACCTCGACCTGGGCATCGCCCGCGGCGACCGGGTGGCCATCCAGTCGGAGAACCGCCAGGAGTGGCTGGTCGCCGACCTCGCCGCGGTCGCCGTCGGCGCGGTGACCGTCGGGCTCTACCCGACCAACCCGCCGGCCGAGGTCGTGCACGTGCTGCGCGACTCCGGCGCGCGGCTGCTGGTCGCCGAGGACCAGGAGCAGCTGGACAAGGCGCTGGAGGTCTCCGCCGAGCTGCCCGCCCTGGAGCACCTGGTCTACCTCGAGCCCCGCGGCATCCGCGGTCGCTACACCGACGGCCGGTTGCTGTTCTGGGAGGACCTGCTGGCCCGGGGCCGCGCGCACCGCGCCGCGCACCCGGGCGCGGTCGAGCAGGCGATGGCGCAGACCCGGACCGGCGACCTGATGACGCTGATCTACACGTCGGGGACGACGGGGGCGCCCAAGGGCGCCATGCTCACCGTCGGCAACGTCGAGGCCACCGTCGCCGCCCTCACCGGCCCGGCCGGGCTGCTGGACCCGCCCGCCGGCCCCAAGGACCTGTCCCTGTCCTACCTGCCGCTGTGCCACGTCGCGGAGCGGATCTTCACCACCTGGAACAACGCCGCCACCGGCATCCAGGTCAACTTCGCCGAGTCCATCGACACCGTCCCGGAGAACCTGCGGGAGATCCAGCCGACCTTCTTCTTCGCCGTCCCGCGGATCTGGGAGAAGCTGCTGGCCACGGTGCAGGTCAAGCAGTCGGCGGCCAGCACGCTCAAGCGCAACGCCGGCAACCTGGGGCTGGCGCTCTCGGCGAAGGTCGCGACGGCGATGGAGGCCAACGGCGGCAAGCACACCGCAGGTAGCCGGGTGCTGCACGGCATCGCCTGGGTGCTGGTGGTCCGCGCGCTGCGCGACCGGCTCGGGCTGCGCCGGGTGCGCTGGGCCGGCTGCGGGGCGGCGCCGGTCTCGGTCGACGTGCTCCGGTTCTTCATGGGCATCGGCGTCCCGGTCCACGAGGTCTACGGGATGACCGAGAACACCGCCTCGGCCACCGCCAACCGGCCCGGCCGGATCCGGCTGGGCACGGTGGGGGAGCCGCACGACTCGGTCGAGCTGCGCATCGACGAGACCACCGGCGAGGTGCTCACCCGCGGGCCGGCGACCTTCGCCGGCTACTGGAACCGGCCCGACGCCACCGCCGAGGCGGTGGACGCCGACGGCTGGCTGCACACCGGCGACGTCGGGGTGCTCGAGGACGGCCGGCTGCGGATCACCGACCGGATGAAGGACATCATGATCACCGCCGGCGGCAAGAACGTCGCGCCGTCGGAGATCGAGAACGCCGTCAAGGTCTCGCCCCTGGTCAAGGAGTGCGTGGTCATCGGCGACCGGCGCCCGTTCCTGACCGCGCTGATCGGCATCGAGCCCGACACGGTCGGGGACTGGGCGCAGAAGCAGCGGATCGCCTTCACCACCTACCGGGACCTCACCGAACGGGTGGAGGTGCGCGAGCTGGTGCAGGGCATCGTCGACGGCGTCAACGCCGGCCTGAACCCGGTCGAGCAGATCAAGACCTTCCGGCTGCTGCCCAAGCTCCTCGACCACGAGGACGGCGAGCTCACCGCCACCCAGAAGGTGCGCCGGTCGGCACTGGCCGAGCGCTACGCCCCCCTCGTCGAGTCGATGTACAGCAAGGGAGCCCGCTCGTGAGGGACGTCCTGCTGACCACGGTGCGCGGGCTGGGCTTCGGCTCGGTCTACGCGCTCCTGGCCGTCAGCTTCGTGATCATCTACAAGTCCTCGAAGGTGATCAGCTTCGCCCAGCCGGCGCTGATGCTGGCCGGCGCGGTGCTGGTCAGCTACCTGGCCGGCCCGGTCGGGTTCTACCTCGCCGTCCCGCTCGCCGCGGTCGCCATCGGCATGCTCGGGTGGGGCCTGGAGCGGACCACGATCCGGCCGATGATCGGCCGGCCGGTGTTCGTCGTCGCGATCATCACCCTGGGCCTGGACATCGCCATCCGGGTCGTGGTCAACGTCTTCATCGGGCCCGACGTGCGCAACGTCGGCGACCCGTGGGGCCTGTCCACCGTCGACGTGCTGGGCCTGCCGGTGCAGGAGCGCTACATCGCCATGGCCGTCGTCCTGCTGGTCGTCGGGGCCGGGCTGTTCGCCTTCTTCCGGTACAGCCGCTACGGGCTGGCGATGCGGGCCTCCTCGCTGGACCAGGAGACCGCACTGGTCCAGGGCGTGCCGGTCGGGTCGATGACCGCGCTGGCCTGGGCGATGGCCGCCGGGATCGCGGCGGTCGCCGGGGCCTTCGTGGGTGCCGGCGGCGGGGTCGACCAGTCGACGTGGGTGATCGCGCTCAAGGCGCTGCCGGCGATCATCATCGGCGGCCTGGACTCCATCGGCGGTGCCGTCGTCGGCGGCCTGCTGGTCGGGCTGGTCGAGAGCTTCTTCGCCACCTACCAGGGCGAGTACCTGCCCTTCCTCGGCCAGAACTTCTCGCTGGTCTCGCCGTACGTGCTGCTGCTGGTCGTCCTGCTCGTGCGCCCCTACGGGCTGTTCGGCACCCGAGAGGTGGAACGCGTGTGACCGCCGTCCGAGAACCGTCGAAGTCCTCGGAGCCGGCCGAGGCGAAGGGACGCCGGCCGCTGGGCCGGCCGATGCTCTACACCTCCTACGGCCAGGACATGGCGCTGCTCAACACCGGCGCCAAGAAGGTCGCCGTCCTGGTGCTGCTGGCGGTCGGGGTGTTCCTGCCGTTCCTGCTCGAGGACGACCTGCTGCGGCTGCTGGCCACCGGCTGCGTGCTGGCCATCGGCGCGATCGGGCTGAACCTGGTCACCGGGTACGCCGGGCAGGTCAGCCTGGGGCACGCGTTCTTCATCGGCATCGGCGCCTACACCGCCGCGGTCGTCTCCGGGGACCCCGACGACGACCGGCTGTACGGGTTCGGCATCACGTTCCTGCCGGTGTGGTTGCTGGCCGGCGGCCTGGTCGCCGCACTCGTCGGGTTCGTCGTGGCGCCGCTGGCCAGCCGGCTGCGCGGGCTCTACCTGGCGATCGTGACCCTGGGCCTGGTCTTCCTGGGCACCCACATCTGGAACGAGTGGGACGCCGTCACCGGCGGCATCGGGGTGGGCCGCCCGGCCGCGGACCCGGTGCTGTTCGGGGTGGACCTGTCCCGACGCACCGAGGTGTTCAGCGCCGACCAGCAGCTGTACCTGCTGATGTTCGTGCTGCTGTGCGTGTTCGCGCTGCTGGGCCGCAACATCGCCCGCTCGGCGATGGGCCGCAGTTTCGCCGCCGTCCGCGACCGCGACATCGCCGCGGAGGTGACCGGGGTCGACGTCCGCAAGGTCAAGCGGCGGGCGTTCGTGATCAGCGGGTTCTACGCCGGCTGCGCCGGTGCCCTGCTGTTCTCCATCACCGGGTACCTGGACCCCTCCAGCTTCGGCCTGCTGCTGTCGGTGCAGTTCGTGGCGATGGTGCTGATCGGCGGGGTGTCGACGATCTCCGGGTCGATCATGGGCGCCTTCTTCATCGCGCTGCTGCCCCGGCTCACCCGCGAGCTGCCGGAGTACCTGCCGTTCCTGTCCTCCTCGGCGACGCAGACGCCCAACGTCTTCCAGGTGGAGACGTTGCTCTACGGCCTGCTGATCGTCGCGTTCCTGCTGCTGGAACCCCGCGGCCTGTTCGGCCTGTGGATCCGGATCCGCAACTACTGGAAGGCCTGGCCCTTCTCCTACTAGATCTCCCGCCCGGCGACGACGCCGGGTGGGTCGCCCGAACCGGCGATCGCCGGCATGGAGGGAGCACCACTGATGAGCAGCACACGGACGCGACGGCGGGTCGCGGCGGCCGGTCTGGCCGGCCTCGCGGTCTTCGCCGCGGGCTGCCGCGGCGGCGGGGAGGACCCGGCCGACGGCGGCGGCAGCAGTGACGGCGGCATCGCCACCGATGTCGGTGTCACCAGCGACCCGTGCCCCGAGGCGGTGAACCCGGACAACGGCTGCATCTACCTGGGCACGCTGTCCGACCTCACCGTCGGCCCGTTCGCCCCGGCCGGTCCGGTCATCGTCGCCGGCCAGGAGGCGTTCTGGCAGCGCGTCAACGAGGACGGCGGCATCGGCGGCTACGACATCAACGTCACCGAGTACGTGCGGGACAACCAGTACAACCCGCAGGTCACCAACCAGGTCTACCAGGAGATCAAGCCCGACATCCTGGCCCTGGCCCAGACCCTCGGCTCGCCCCCCACCGCGGCCATCGTCGAGGACCTGGAGGCCGAGAACATCGTCGCCGCCCCGGCCGGGTGGACCTCGCTCTACCTGTTCCAGGACGCCATCCTGGAGTCCGGCCCGACCTACTGCGCCGAGGCCATGAACGGCGTCGACTACGCGGTGGAGAACAACGGCGCCGAGTCGGTCATGGCGGTGCACTACGCCGGTGACTACGGCGGCGACGCCGCGGCCGGCGCCAAGGTGGCCGCCGACGCCAACGGCATCGAGTTCACCAACGTGGAGACCACCGCCGGCACCGACAACCAGGCCTCGGCCATCGCCGCGATCCGCGACCAGCAGCCCGACGTCGTGATCATCTCGACCGGCCCGGCCGACATGGCCACGATCGTCGGCCAGTCGGTGGCGCAGGGCTTCACCGGCCGCTTCCTCGGCTCCTCGCCGACCTGGAACGTCGCGCTGCTGCAGAGCCCGGCCGCGCCGGCGCTGCAGGCGTCCTACCAGCTGCTCGGCCCGTGGGCCCCGTTCGACGCCGACACCCCCGGCCACGAGGCGATGCGCGCCGCGGCCGAGGCGTCGGGCACCAGCCCGAACGAGTTCTTCACCTCGGGCTGGGTGTGGTCCTACCCGCTGAAGGCCGCGCTCGAGGCGGCGGCGGAGAACGGTGACCTGACCCGTCAGGGCCTCTACGAGGCCGCATCGGGCCTGTCCTCGGTGGACTACGAGGGCATGCTGCCCGAGGGCTCCGGGGACTACGCGGACGGCGCGGACTCCGCCGCCGTCCGGGTGACCCAGCTGTCCAGCCCCGACCCGAACGCCTCGACCGGCATCACCGTCGCCGAGGCCGACCTCGAGGGCTCGACCGCGCAGGGCTACGAGTTCACCGGCCCCTGCTACGAGGACGTCGAGCTCTGACGCCCTGAGCACCCCGGCGACGGCCGGTCACCCCTCGGGGTGGCCGGCCGTCGTCGTGGGTGGGGTCAGCCCAGCGCCAACCGCGGCCAGTCGGCGAGGTCGCGCAGCAACTGACGGTCGTGGGTGGCGACGACGACGGCGGCCCCCGTGCCGCGCAGCGCGGCGGTGAGCTCGTCGACCAGCGCCGCCGACAGGTGGTTGGTCGGCTCGTCGAGCAGCAGCAGGTCCGGCCGCGCGCCCAGGACGACGGCCAGGTCGAGCCGTCGGCGTTGTCCCTCTGACAGCCGCCCGGCCGGGGTGCGCAGCGCTTCCGCATCCAGCAGGCCGGCGGCCGGGGCGCCGTCCAGCAGCTGGTGCACGGTGGCGTCGGCGGGCAGCTGGTCGGACTCCTGCGCGAGCACCCCGACCCGGACGCCCTCGTGCCGGTCCACCCGTCCCGACGTCGGGTCCAGCCGGCCGGCGAGGACGGCGAGCAGCGTGGACTTGCCGGCCCCGTTGCCACCGCTGACCACCAGCCGGTCAGCCGCGGCGAGCGCCAGGTCCACCGGCCGGCGCACCCGCCCGGCGACGACCACCCTCTCGACGGTGAGCAGCGGTGACCCGGGCCGGGGCGCGAGGTCGGGGAACCGCAGCGGTACCGGCGGGGGAGGCGCGGTGACGCGGTGCGCGGCGAGCGCCTCCTGGTCGCGGCGCAGCGCCTGCACGACACCGGGGGCGTGCGACTGCCGCTGGTGCTTGCCGGTGCCCTTGTCCGGGCGCCAGCCGGTGGACAGCCGGCCGCGGGCCCGGTCGACGGCGGCGGCCAGCCGCTGCTGCCCGGCCACCTGGTCGGCGTGCGCCTGCGCCCAGGCCTCCCGCTCGCGGCGTCGTCCCTCCTGCCAGTCGGCGTAGCCGCCGACGCGCAGCCCGGCGGTGCCGTCGCGGCTCGGGTCGAGGTCGAGGAAGGACGTCGCGGTGTCGGCCAGGAGCGCCCGGTCGTGGCTGACCAGCACCCAGCCGCCGGGGGCGTCGCGCAGCCGGTCGGTGAGGAAGTCCAGGCCCGCCGCGTCGAGGTGGTTGGTGGGTTCGTCGAGCAGCAGCAGGTCGTGGTGCGCACCGAGCAGGCAGGCCAGCCGGACCCGGTACCGCTGGCCCACCGACAGCGTGGCGAGCGCGCGCCCCCGGTCGGTGCAGGCGCCGAGGGCTTCGAGGGCGACGTCGAGCCGCCGTCCGGCGTCCCAGGCGTCGAGGCGGGTGGCCCGGTCCAGGGCGTCGGCGTAGCGGTCCGCGGCGCCGTCCACCCCGTCGGCGAGCTCGGCGGTGGCCCGGTCGAGGTCGCGCAGGGCCCGGACGGAGGCAGCCGCGGCTGCGGTGGTCAGGTCACCGACGGTCGCGCCGGGGGCGACCGGCATGTCCTGCCGGGCGAGGCCGAGGGTGCCGGCGCGGTGCACCGCGCCCTCGTCGGGGGCCAGCAGCCCGGCGAGGACGTGCAGCAGGGTGGTCTTGCCCCGGCCGTTCTCGCCCACGACGGCCAGCCGCGAGCGGGTGGTCAGGGTGAGGGAGAGGTCGCGCAGGAGGGGCCGCCCGCCCCGGGTGACCGAGACGTGCTCGGCGCGCAGCTGGGCGGTCGGGGTGGGGGTGGTGGGCATGCGTCTGCTCCGGAGGTCGTCCTGGAGCCGGGCAGCACGGGCGGCCGCCCGGCGGTGGCCGGGACGGCGGGCAGGGGTCCTGCGGGAGGTCCGGGTGCGCCGCCGTCAGCGGCGGGACCACGGCCTCGCGGGGGAGCAGTGCACGTCCCGATCATCCGGCCTGGTGCAACCCTTTTCCCGGCCGGGCGGCGGGCAGCTCGTCAGCGTGCCGGAACCCTGACCGGGCGAGCGCCAGGGAGGACACGGCGATGACCGCCGCGGCGGCGACCAGCGCGACCCGCGGGGAGGTGGCCAGCGCCAGCGCGCCGCCGGCCGGGGCGCCCACGATGACCGCGGCCCGGTTCAGCGAGCGCATGGTCGCGTTGGTGCGGCCCTGCAGCCGGTCGGGGGTGACGGCCTGCCGGTGCGACATCTCGAAGGGCCCCTCGACGCCCATGCCGAACCCGAACAGCAGCTGGGCGACCACCACCCCGAGCAGCGCCGGGCCGGGCAGCTGCGGCAGGACGACGAGCAGCAGCACCCCGGCTGCCTCGACGAGCCGCCCGCCGACGACGGTGCCCGGCCCGCCCGTCCGCCGTCCGACCCGGTCGGCGGCCGAGGTGCCGAGCAGGGTGCCCGCGCCGGCGGCCGCCGTCGCGGTGCCGAGGCCGAACGCGCCGACGTCGAGGACGGTGAGCAGGTAGGTCACCGTGACGGTGCCGATCGCGGCGTTGGCCACGAACCAGACGTGGGTGCCGAGCGCGAGCGGCCGCAGCGTGGGGTGCCGGTAGACCCACCGCACGCCCTCCCGGAGCTCGGCGAGCATGGCCCGCCGGGGCGCCCGGGCCGGCCGCGGGTCGTGCAGCGGCGTGGCGAGCACGAGGCCCGCGGAGACCAGGTGGCCGACGGCGCCGACCAGCAGCGCGAGCGGCGCCCCGGCGGCGGCGAGCGCGCCGCCGACCAGCGGACCGACGCCCTGGGCGGCGGCGTCGCCCTGCTGCAGCCAGGTGTTGGCGCGGCCCAGCCCGGCCGTACCGACGAGACGGGGGAGGAAGGACTGCTGGGCGGCGTCGCCCACGACCGACGCCAGACCGAACGCGCCGACCAGTGCGGTCAACACGGGCAGGGTGAGGACGCCGAGCGCGGCCAGCAGCGGGACGACGCCGAGCACCGCGGCCCGGGCGAGGTCGGCGCCGGCCAGCAGCGGACGGCGGCGGACCCGGTCGGCGAGCACCCCGGCGACCAGGCCGACCAGCAGGTAGGGCGCCCACCGGGCGGCGTTCACCCAGCCCAGGTCCAGCGCCGTCCCGCCGAGCTCGACCTCCACCAGCACGCCGATGGCGACGGTGGTCGCGTACGCGCCCAACCCGGTGACGGTCGAGGCGGTCCAGAACCGACCGAACCCGTGCGGGGTCGCGGTCCGGTCGCTCATGGCCCCGACCCTGCCCGACCGGTGGCACTGTCACGACATGGGTGCACCGGTCGACCGCTGGGCCCGCCGGTTCCGAGCCCGGGTGGATGCGTCTGCCCGGGGCCGGGAAAGGACGCCGACGGCGCTTCACCTCCGCGAGCTGCACACGACGCTGTTCCTGGCCTGGCTCTGCCTGGGGACGGCCTGCCTGCTCGCGGTCGCCGCTGTCGTGGCCGGTGTCCCGTGGTGGACGCCGGCCGTCCTCGCCATGGCTGCCGCATCCTTCGCCCGGGCGCACCGGGTGGCCCGCCGGCCTGGCGGGCCGCCGTCCTGACCGGCACGCTCCGCGGTTGCCGAATCACGCATCTGACCTGGCCTTTCGCCTCGGGTGGCGGTACGCTTCGAACACGTGATCGAACGGGCGGGAGGTGTGGCGATGACCGTTCTGGATGCTCCCCTGGATCTGGACGAGGTCGAGGACCTGCACCGGCTGCCTGCTTCCGACGTGCTGGAGCTGCTGGCCGGGCTGGTCGTGGAGCGCAACCGACTCGATGCCCAGATCGCGGGCGTGGTGCGGCACGCCGAACTCACCCAGGCGGTGGAGCACGACGGGTTGTCCTCGGTGCGGTCCTGGTTGATCGGGCACCAGCGGATCTCGGCGGCAGATGCGTCGCGGATGGTGCGGGTGGGCCGGGTCGTGGAGCACTTCCCGCTCCTGGCCCAGCGGTTCGCCGAGGGGTCGGTGACCGCCGCGCAGATGGACGTCGTGGCGTCCGCGGTCGGTGACCGGCAGCGGGCTGCGGCCGAGGAGCAGGGCATCGACCTGCGGTTGTTCGACCGGGTGTGGGCCGAGGTGGCCACCGTGTCGTCGCACAAGGCGCTGGTCACGGCGGTGAACGCGTTCCTGGAGGCGCTGGAGCCCGACGGTGTGGAGCCTGACCCCGTGGAGCAGCGGTCGTTGACGATGACCACCCACGCGGACGGCACCGTGACCGGGCACTTCGAGCTCGACGCCGTCGGCGGGGAGAAGGTGAAGACCGCCATCGAGTCCACCGTGCAGGCCGACCGCCCCGAGGGGGACCGGCGCACCCGGGCCCAGCGGCAGGGTGGCGCCCTGGTGCAGCTGGCCGACAACGCCCTGGCCGGAGGCGAGCTGCCGGTGCTGCGGACGGTGAAGCCGCACGTCGTGGTCACCATCGCCGCCGACGACCTCGTCACGGACGGCACCGGTCCGGCGACCGCCACGATGGGTTTCGGGGCCGTCATCTCCGCCGCACGGGCCCGCTGGTTGGCCTGCGACTCGGCGGTCACGCGCATCGTCATGGGGCCCGACGGCACACCGTTGGACGTGGGCCGTACCCATCGCGTGGTCACCCCTGCCCTGCGCCGGGCCGTGGTGGCCAGGGACAAGGAGTGCGTGTTCGCCGGGTGCGGGGCGCCGCACCACTGGGCCGAGGTGCACCACCTGGTGCACTGGGCGCACGGCGGCGAGACCTCGCTGGCCAACTCCGCGCTGCTGTGCGAACCCCACCACACCCAGGTCCACCACGGTTTCCGCGTCGAGCGCGATCCCGGGGGCCGATGGCGCACCTACCGCCCCGACGACACCGAGATCCTCATCGGCCCACGCATCGTGTGACCCGTCATGATCGACGGCGTGGCGCCGGGCGGGGACGTGTGGTCGGCGGTCGCCCAGGTCGTCGTCGCCGTGGTGCTGGCGGTCGTGTTCCATCGGCTACGGGACGAGCACGTGCTGGCCGAGAACGCACATCTGGTGTTCCCGCCGGCGCTCGCCGTCGGGTACGTGCTCGCCGTGGCCGCAGGCTGGGCGCTGAACGTCTGGGTGCTCGTGCAGGCCGCCCGGGGTGACCTGGGGCCCGGGACGACGGCTCCCGCGAACGGCGTCGACGTGCTGCTGGCGCTCACCTGGTTCGCGCTTGCGGCCCTCGTCTGGGTACGGCTGAACCGGGCCGACGCCGAGCTGCACGGCCCGGTCGCCGGTCTCGGTCGGTTCCTCCGGGTGGGGATCGGTACCGCGGTGCCGTCCGCGCTGCGGAGCCTGCGGCGCCCCGCCGGCGGGTGAGGGTGGCCGCTCGGTCACCCCGCAGGATGCGGTCGCGGCGTGCGGTGACCGGATGGCATCGGGGTGACCGGATCGCCGCGCGCCGATCGGGTTCCCGCGGGGCGACTGGTCGCGGCGCTCGGTGAGCGGTGCCGGGGGAGGACGGGATCAGGTGGCCGGGTCGCGGTCGGGGTAGCGGGCGCGGGCCAGGGCGTAGACGCCGAACGCGGCGAAGCCGACCGCCACCGCGGTGAGCAGCCACTGGCCGGCCGGTGCGGCGCCGATCGTGTTCAGTGCGCCGTCCAGGCCGGTCGCCGTCGAGATGTCCTTGGTGAGCGCGGCGAAGACGACCAGCCCCCCGGCGACGGCGAACGCCACCGACTTGGCCAGGTAGCCGACCCGGCCCAGCGACCCGATCACCGGTTCGTACCGGTCGGGCGCGGCGGCCAGGTCGATGTCCTTCATGAACCCGGCCGTCCAGCCGCGCCAGGCCAGGTAGCACCCCACGCCCACCACGACCAGACCGCCGAGGACCAGCAGCGCCGCGCCGCCGGGGACGTCCAGCAGCTCGTCGGTGAGGTCCTGGGTGCTCTCGGTGGCGTCGTAGCGCGCCCCGACGGCGAACACCAGCGCCACCACCGCCAGCGCGCCGTAGACCACGGCCTTCGCCAGGCACTTGGCGCAGACGAACCCCGCGTGCAGCCGGCGGTCGGGGTGCAGCAGCCCGGTCCACCACCGCAGCACCTCACCGGCCTGCCACACGGCCAGCGACAGCAGCCCCAGACCGATCACCCACAGCAGCACCAGCCCGCCGGGGGAATCCGACACCATCTGCAGCGCCCCGGCCTGGTCGGCGTCATCGGCGGCCGGGTCGATCCGCCAGGCGACGGTGAACGCCAGCCACCCGATCAACAGGTGCACCAGGCCGTAGGCGACGAGACCGACCTGGGCCAGCCGCTCCAGCCACGGGTGGTCGGTGACCTCCCGGGCGCGGTCGGCCGCCGCGTGCGCGCGCTCCAACCAGCTGTCGGGGATGCGGCCGACCACCCGGTCCAGCGCCCGGGTGACGGCAGGGGGCAGCGTGACCACTCAGGTGCGCTGCGGGTAGCGCGCGCGGAAGAAGCAGAAGACCCCGAACGCCGCGATGCCCAGCGCCACCAGCGTGAGCAGCACCTGCCCGAAGGGCGCCTGCAGGATCGTGTGCATGGCGCCGTCCAGCCCGGTCGCCTTCGACGGGTCGAACGTGATCGCCGCGTAGGCCAGCAGCCCGCCGCCGACGACGAACGCCGCCCCCTTCGCCACGTAGCCCACCTGGCCCAGCCGCTCGACCACGCGCAGCTGCCCCGGGGACGCCGAGGACGTGTCGATCTCCTTCAGGAACTTCTTCTTCGCGCCCTTGACCACCTGGTAGACGCCGACGCCGATCACCACCAGGCCGGCCACGCCGACGAGGAAGCGGCCACCCGGCAGGCCGAACACCCCGGACGTCGCCTGCTGCTGCTGGCCCGAGGACGAGGACCCCCCACCCGTGGCGAAGCGCAGGGCGCTGACCGCCAGGGCGGTGTAGACCACGGCCTTGGCGACGCTCTTCACGACCCCCTCGACGGCGTGCTTCTTCGCGTCGCCCGACCCGGACAGCCCGCCGTAGAAGCGCAGCAGCTCACCCAGCTGCCACAGCGCCAGGGCGATCAGCCCGAGGCCGAGCACCCACAGCAACGGCGTGCCGAACGGCTCCTGGGCCAGCGTGGCCAGCGCGCCGGACTGGTCGGCCGAGCCGCTGCCCCCGCCCCAGGCCAGCTGCAGGGCCAGCCAGGCGATCAGCAGGTGGACCACGCCGTAGGCGACCAGCCCTACCCGGGCGACGTTCTCCAACGCGTCCGACCTGCTCACGCGGGCGGCGGTCTCGTGGGCGCTCATGGGGAGTCCTCCGGACGTCGTGTCGTTGCTGTGTGCACCCCGTGCGGCGAGGGTGGCACAGCCGAACCGGTTCCGCCGGGCGGATGGGGGACACTGGTCCGGTGACGAGCGCTGCCACCTCCACCCCTGTCCCGGCTCCCGAGCAGGCCCGCCGGTCCTGGCCGTGGACGGCCCTGCAGGGCGCCGTGCTGGTGGCGCTCGCGGTGGTCGGCGTGCTCGTCGCCGACACCGGTGTCCGCGTGATGCTGGCCGGCGTCGGGGTCCTCGCGCTGCTGCGCGGGGTCGGCACGCTGCGCGCTGCCCGCGCCGGGGCCGTGGACCGGTCGGTCGCCGCGCTGGGCGCCGGCGCGGTGTGGCTGGGCGCGGTGGCGGTCGGGCTGGCGCTGTTCCCCGCGGTCGTCGCTGCCTGGACCTGCGTCGTGGCCCTCGACG
>NZ_JAMXRZ010000057.1 GCF_024124375.1 Klenkia sp. PcliD-1-E | reverse complement strand
TGCGACCGCGAGCCCGGATCGTGTCGATGGCGGGGGCCGCCGACGACCCGGCGCGGCTGGCCGCCGACCGGGTGTGGGTCGTCGACCCGCTGGACGGCACGAAGGAGTCCCGGGCCGGCGGCCGGCACGACTGGGCGGTGCACGTCGCGCTGTGGGAGCGGGCGGCGGACGACCTGCCCGCCGGGGCGGTGGGGCTGCCCGCGCTTGGCGAGGTGCTCAGCACCGACCCCGCCCCGGTCGTCCCCCCGGCGGCCGACCGGCTGCGGGTCGCGGTGTCCCGCTCCCGGCCGCCCGAGGTGGCGCGGGCCGCGGCCGCCGCGCTGGACGCCGTCCTGGTGCCGCTGGGGTCGGCCGGCTACAAGACGCTGGCCGTGGTGCGCGGGGAGGCCGACGCCTACGTGCACGCCGGGGGGATGTTCCAGTGGGACTCCGCCGCACCCGTGGCCGTCGCCCGCGCCGCCGGGCTGTGGACGTCGCGGCTGGACGGGTCGCCGCTGGTCTACAACGCCCCCGACACGTGGCTGCCGGACCTGGTGGTCTGCCGCCCCGAACTGGCCGACCGGGTGCTGGCTGCCGTGCGCTGAGGGGCGTACCGGACACTGGTCGCCGGAATCCCCACCACGTCGATGTGGTTGGGAGGGTCCAGACCCCGTCCCCGATCCCCGGAGCACCCGCGCGTGATCACCACCGCCGACCTGCACCTGACCCAGCTGCAGACGCTCGAGGCCGAGTCCGTGCACGTCATCCGCGAGGTGGCCGCCGAGCTGGAGCGGCCGGTGCTGCTGTTCAGCGGCGGCAAGGACTCCATCGTCATGCTGGAGCTGGCCCGCAAGGCCTTCGCGCCGGCCCGCATCCCGTTCCCGGTCATGCACGTCGACACCGGGCTGAACTTCCCCGAGGTGCTCGCCTTCCGCGACCGCCGCGTCGCCGAGCTGGGCGTCGAGCTGGTCGTGGCCTCGGTGCCCGACGCCATCGCCGCGGGCACCGTGCGCGAGGAGCGGGGCGGGTCGCGCAACCGCATCCAGACCCCGGTCCTGCTGGACGCGGTGGAGCAGCACGGCTTCACCGCGCTGTTCGGCGGCGCGCGCCGGGACGAGGACAAGGCGCGGGCCAAGGAGCGGGTGTTCAGCTTCCGCGACGAGTTCGGCCAGTGGGACCCCAAGAACCAGCGGCCCGAGCTCTGGGACCTCTACAACGGCCGGATCCACCTCGGTGAGTCGATCCGCGTGTTCCCGCTGTCGAACTGGACCGAGCTCGACATCTGGAGCTACATCGCGCAGGAGGGGATCGCCATCCCGTCGCTGTACCTGGCGAGCCCGCGCGAGGTGGTCGACCGCGGCGGCATGCTCTACGCGGTCAACGAGTTCATCACCCCGCGGCCGGGCGAGACGGTGGTCCGCGAGTCCGTGCGCTACCGCACCGTCGGCGACGCGAACCTGACCGCGGCGGTCCGCTCGACGGCGACCACCGTCGAGGAGGTCATCGCCGAGATCGCGGTGACCCGGCTGACCGAGCGCGGCGCCACCCGGGGCGACGACAAGGTCAGCGACGCCGCGATGGAGGACCGCAAGAAGGAGGGCTACTTCTGATGACGACGCTCGAGGCCGCTGCCACGGAGATCGCCGCCGCCCGCAAGGACATCCTGCGGATCGCCACCGCGGGCTCGGTCGACGACGGCAAGTCCACCCTCATCGGCCGGCTGCTGTACGACTCCAAGGCCGTGTTCGAGGACCAGTACGAGGCCATCGCGCGGGCCTCGCGCGGCGACCACGTCGACCTGTCGCTGCTCACCGACGGCCTGCGCGCCGAGCGGGAGCAGGGCATCACCATCGACGTCGCCTACCGGTACTTCACCACCCCGCGCCGCACGTTCGTCCTGGCCGACACCCCCGGGCACGTGCAGTACACCCGCAACATGGTCACCGGCGCCTCCACCGCCGACCTCGCGATCGTGCTGGTGGACGCACGCAAGGGCGTGCTGGAGCAGTCCCGCCGGCACGCGTTCCTGGCCGCGCTGCTGCGGGTCCCGCACCTGGTGGTCGCGGTGAACAAAATGGACCTCGTCGGCTGGTCGGCCGAGGTGTTCACCGCGATCCGCGACGAGGCCACCGCCTTCGCCGACCGGCTGGGCGTCCCCGACGTCACCGTCGTCCCGATCTCGGCGCTGGCCGGGGACAACGTGGTGACCGCCTCGCAGCGGATGCCCTGGTACGACGGGCCCTCGCTGCTGCACCACCTCGAGGAGGTCGAGGTGGGCAGCGAGCTGGTGCGCACCGCGTTCCGGTTCCCCGTCCAGTACGTGATCCGGCCGCAGTCCGAGGCGCACCGGGACTACCGGGGGTACGCCGGGAGCGTGGCCAGCGGCGTCGTCCGGGTGGGGGACGCCGTGCAGGTGCTGCCGAGCGGGCGGACCACGACGGTGGCCGCGATCGACGGCCCGGCCGGCCCGCTGGAGGAGGCGTTCGCGCCGATGGCGGTCACCCTGCGGCTGGCCGACGACGTCGACGTCTCCCGGGGTGACCTGCTCTGCCCGGTCGGCGACACCCCGACCGTCACCCAGGACCTGGAGGCGGTGGTCTGCTGGATGACCGACGAGCCGCTGCGCGACCGCCGCAAGCTGGTGCTCAAGCACACCACGCGGTCGGTGCGGGCGATCGTGAGGTCCGTGCACCACCGGCTGGACGTCAACACCCTCGACCACGACGTCGAGGCCGGCCAGCTGGGCCTCAACGACATCGGCCGGGTCACCCTGCGCACCACGCAGCCGCTGTTCGTCGACGACTACGCCCGCAACCGGGCGACCGGCCGGTTCATCCTGGTCGACGAGGCCACCAACGCCACGGTCGGCGCCGGCATGCTGTGAGCCCCACCGAAGGTTGACCCGCGCGAACGCCCCTTGCTCCGTGCCGTGGCGCGGAGCAAGGGGCGTCGTCGCGGATGGACCCGTCAGGGCGGTGGGCTACGCCGCAGTGGACTCCGCGGTGCTGGCCCCGGTCTCGCCGGAGGCGACCTTGAGGGCGCGCTGGGTGAGCAGGCGGGCCAGGTGCGAGCGGTACTCGGCGTCGGCGTGCATGTCCGAGGACGGCGAGGTGCCCTCGGCGGCGAGCTCCGCGGCCTCCTCGATGCTCTTCCCCTCGGCCAGCGCGGCCTCCACGGCCGAGGCCCGCAGGACGACGCCGCCCATGTTCGCCAGCGCCACCCCGGTCGAGCCGTCGGGCAGGTGCACCGCGGCGGCGGCCACGATCGGCCAGTCGTTCTCCCGGCGGGTGAACTTCTCGTAGCCCCAGCCGCCGTCGCCGGTGCGCGGCACCCGCAGCTCGACCACGAGCTCACCGTCGGCCATCGCGGTCTCGAAGAACCCGAGGAAGAACTCGGTGATCGGGATGGAGCGCCGGCCCGACGGGCCCTGCACCACCACGGTCGCGCCGAGCGCCAGCAGCGCCGTGGGCAGGTCCGACGCCGGGTCGCAGTGCGCGACCGTGCCGCCGAGGGTGCCCTTGTGCCGGACCTGCCGGTCACCGACCCGCGAGGCCACGTGCGGCAGCAGCGGCACCTCGACCTGCGCGACCTCGGACTTCTCCAGCTCGTGGTGCCGGGTGGTGGCACCGATCGCCACCTCGTCGCCCTCGACCCGCACGTAGGACAGCTCCTGCACCCCGGAGATGTCGATCAGCACCGACGGCACGGCCAGCCGCAGCTTCATGATCGGCAGCAGCGAGTGCCCGCCGGCGAGGACCTTGGCGTCCTCGCCGTGCTCGGCCAGGGCGGCCACGGCCTCGTCGACCGTCGACACCCGCACGTACTCGAACGGCGACGGGATCACGCGGTCACCTCCTGCTTGGCCGTGGGGACCTGGCCGGCGGCCGGACCGGACTCGGCGGCCTTGAGCACTGCCCGCACGATGTTGTGGTAGCCGGTGCACCGGCAGAGGTTGCCCTCGATGCCCTCGCGGACCTCCCGGTCCGTGGGGTTCGGGTTGTCGGCCAGCACGCCCACGGCGGCCATGACCATGCCCGAGGTGCAGAACCCGCACTGCAGGCCGTGCTCGGACCGGAACGCGGCCTGCACGGGGTGCAGCTCGCCGTCCGGGCCGGCCAGCCCCTCCAGGGTGGTCACCTCGGAGCCCTCGGCCTGCAGCGCGAGCACCGTGCAGCTCTTCACGGTCAGCCCGTCGACGATCACGGTGCACGCACCGCAGGACGTCGAGTCGCAGCCGATGTTGGTCGCGGTCAACCCGAGGTTGTCGCGGAGGTGGTGGGCCAGCAGGGTGCGCGGCTCGACCTCGTCGGTCCGCTGCTGCCCGTTGACGGTCATCGAGACCTGCATCAGTTGGTGCTCCCCTTCTGGGCTTCGCGGATCGCGCGCCAGACGCGCATGGAGGTGGCGGGCATGTCGACGTGCCGGACGCCGAGGTGGGCGACCGAGTCGACGACGGCGGACTGCACCGCCGGGGTGGAGCCGATGGTCCCGGCCTCGCCGATGCCCTTGGCGCCGAGCGGGTTCATCGGGGTGGGCGTGGCCATCTCGACCAGCTCGAAGCTGGGCAGCTCGGTGGCCGAGACGAACGGGTAGTCGGCGAACGTCGAGGTCTGCGGGTTGCCGTCCTCGTCGTAGAGGATCTCCTCCAGCAGCGCCTGGCCGACGCCCTGCGCGATGCCGCCGTGCCGCTGCCCCTCGGCCAGCAGCGGGTTGATGATCGTGCCGGCGTCGTCGACGGTGACCAGCCGGGTGACCACGGCCTTGCCCGACTCCACGTCGGTCTCCACGACGGCGACGTGCGCACCGAACGGGAAGGTCGGCGCGTTGGCGGTGAAGGTGGTCTGCACGATCAGCTGCTCGTCGGCGGCCAGCTGGGCCCAGGTGACGCCCACACCGGGCGTGCCCCTGACCGACAGGCCGGCGTTGGCGAGGTCGACCTCGAGGTCGTCGGGGTTGGCCTCCAGCAGCTCGGCGGCGCGCTTGCGGGCCACCTCGACCAGCTCGACGGCGGCCTGGTGCACCGCCGCGCCGCCCTGCTGGAGGGAACGCGAGCCCATGGTGCCGCCGCCGTCGGGGATCCGGTCGGTGTCGCCGTGCAGCACGGTGATCTTCTCGACCGGGATGCCCAGCTGCTCGCTGGCCAGCATCGCCCAGGTGGTGGCGTGGCCCTGGCCGTGCGGCGAGGTGCCGGTGAGCACGGTCGCCGTCCCGTCGGCGTGGACCTCCAGCTCGGCGTTCTCCGAGGTCCCGTGGCCGGAGTCGGCGCCGGTGATCTCGACGTAGGCCGAGACGCCGATGCCCAGCTGCCGGACGTCGCCGCGCTCACGTCGACGGGCCTGCTCGGCCCGGAGCTCGGCGTAGCCGGCGGCCGCGAGCACGCGGTCGAGCGCGGCCTCGTAGTCGCCGCTGTCGTAGGTGGCGCCCGAGGAGGTGGTGACCGGCTCGGTGAAGGTCGGGATGAAGTTGACCCGGCGCACCTCGGCGGGGTCCATGCCGATCTCGGCGGCGAACAGGTCCATCGCCCGCTCGATCGCCGCGGTGGCCTCGGGCCGGCCGGCGCCGCGGTAGGCGCCGATCGAGGTGCCGTTGGTGGCGTAGCAGGTGGCCTGTGCGTGCACCTTGGGGATGTCGTAGACCGCGGCGGCCATGAGCATCGTCAAAGTGGGCAGCACGGTGCCGATGCGCGGGTAGGCGCCGCAGTCCTGGGTGACCTCGAGGCTGTAGGCGGTGACCTTGCCGTCGCGGGTGCCGCCGATGGTGACGACCTGGTCCTGGGCGCGGCCCTGGAGCATGCCGGTCATGTTCTCCGAGCGGCTCTCGGTCCAGCGGACCGGCCGGCCGGACCTCTGCGCCAGCCACGCGACGAACGCGTACTCCTGGTCGGCCCCGATCTTGGCGCCGAACCCACCCCCGACGTCGGGGGTGACCAGGTGGACCAGTGCGGGGTCCAGGCCCAGCCAGCCGGCGATCTGGCCCTTGGCCTGCTGCGCGCCCTGGTTGGTGCACCAGATGGTGACCCGGCCGTCCTCGCCCCACGCGGCGGAGGCGGCGCGGGTCTCCAGGGGTGCCGCGGCGACGCGCTGGTTGACGATCTCCCGGCGGACGACCACCTCGCAGTCGGCGAAGAAGTCCTCGGGGGCGGGCTCGCCGAACGCGGCCACCTTGTTCGTGCCGACCTCGGGGAAGAGCACCGTCTCGTCGGTGGCGGCGGCCTTGGTGGTGACGACGGCCGGCAGCGGGTCGATGTCGACCACGACCTGCTCGGCGGCGTCCTCGCCCTGGTAGCGCTCCTCGGTGAGGACGACGGCGACCAGGTCGCCCACGAAGTGCACGCGGCCGCCGACCGGGACCAGCCACGGCCGGGAGAAGCCGGCGTCCAGGAAGGGCAGCGGCGGGGGTACCGGCTGCAGGTCGCCGAGGTCCTCGGCGGTGTACACGGCCACCACGCCCGGGGCCTCCTTCGCCGCGGACACGTCGACCGAGGTGACGGTGCCGTGCGCGACGTTCGAGCGGACGAACGTCGCGTGCAGGGCGCCGGTGAGGCGCTCGTCGGTGAGGTCGTCGGTGTAGACCGCCCCACGGGTCAGGAACAGGGGGTCCTCCGTGCGGACGACCCGGGTGCCGAGGATGCTCATGCGCTCGCTTCCGTAGCTCAGACGACGGGTGGAACGCGCCCCGCGGACGGGGTGCTCGGCGTCACTCTCGCACGGTGCGTGTGAGCGGGACCACCCTGGTCGGCACCCGGTGCCACTCCCGTGGTCGACTGGCCCTCGTGCAGGCGGCGCAGGCGACCCGGGGACGCCTGCTGCTGGTGGTGGTCGCGGTCGTCGTCGTGGCGCTCAACCAGCGGCCGGCCGTGGTGGGCGTGGCGCCGGTGCTGGGCCAGCTGCGGGCCGACACCGGTCTGTCCAGCGCCCTGGCCGGCCTGCTGACCGCGCTGCCGGTGCTGTGCTTCGGCGTCTTCGCACCGGTGGCGCCGCAGCTGGCCCGGCGGGTCGGCCTGGGGACGGCGGTCGCGGCGTCGCTGGTGCTGCTGGCCGCGGGGACGGCGCTGCGCCTGCTGCCGCCGGTGGTCGCCCTCTACGCCGGCACCGTCGTGGCCGGGGGCGCGATCGCGGTGGCCAACGTGCTGGTGCCCGCCTACGTCAAGCGGGAGTTCGCCGAGCCCGGCCTGGTGATGGGCGTGTACTCCGCCGCGCTCAACGTCGGTGCCGCGCTGGCCGCCGGGCTCACGGTGCCGATCGGCGCGGCGCTGGGGTGGGACTGGCGCGGGGCGCTGGCGGTCTGGGGGTTGCTCGCCGTCCTCGCGCTGGCGGTGTGGCTGCCGGTGGCCGGGACCGGCCGGGTCGCGCGGGTGGGGGCGCCGGGCCCGTCGTGGGGGCTGCTGCGGCACGGGCTGGCGTGGCGGGTGACGCTGTTCCTGGGCATGCAGAGCACCCAGTTCTACGGCTTGAGCGCGTGGCTGCCCACGCTGCTGGTGGACGCCGGCCTCCCGGCGGCCGAGGCCGGGCTGCTGCTGGCGGTGGCCACGGTGACCGGCGCGGTCGGCGCGTTCCTGGGCCCGACGCTGGCCGGGCGGCTGCAGGTGCGCGGCGGGGGCAGCGGTCGCTGGTCGGGGTGGTGCTGGCCTGCTACGTCCTGGGGCTGGGCGGCCTGCTGCTGTCGCCGGGCGCCGGCGCCGTGGTGTGGGTCTCGCTGTTCGGGGTGGCGCAGGGCGGCGGGTTCGCGCTGGGGCTGACGCTGGTGGTGCTGCGCAGCGCGACCCCGCTGACCGCGGCCCGGATGGGCGGGGTGGCGCAGTGCCTGGGCTACCTGGTGGCCTCGACCGGGCCGGTAGCGCTGGGCGCGCTGCACGACCTCACGGGTGGGTGGTCGTGGTCGGTCGGGCTGCTGCTCGTGCTGCTGGTGCCGATGGCCTGGGCGGGGTGGGGCGCGGCCCGCGCCGTCGTCCTGCCGGAGGCGGCGCGGGCCTGAGGGTCACTCGGTCGGGTCGGGGGCCTCGGACGGGTCGCCGTCCCAGTCCTTGCCGGCGTGCTGCGCGTTGACCGAGGCGCTGTCGGTCTGCTCGGCGACGGCCTCGACCATCTCGCGGTCGCTGACCCCCTCGCCGGCGGTGTGCGTCTCGTTGCTGGTCTCGCTCATCGCGGTGCGGCTCCTTCGTCGGTGGACGTCCTGCCGGACCCTCCCCGCCGACGCCTCACCGCAAACCGCCCGACAGAGCCGGGCATGGTGCGCCCACTGGGCATTCCGCGACCGGAATGCCCACTGCGCGCACCCTGCTAGCGGCTGATCAGGTCGACGCACGCCTGGCGAAGCGCCGGGAGCCCGGCGAGGCAGCGATCGCGTCGCGCCGCCAGGTCCGCGGAGTCCCGGACACCGGTCAACCCGGCGGCCAGGTCGGCGAACGGTGCGCCGTCCCCCCGCCCGAGCGCCACCGCGCACCGGGCCGCCGAGACGACCGTCCAGAAGACCGCCTCGCGGTGCAGACCGGCGTCCACCAGCTCCGCGCCGCCGCGCAGCGCCACTGCGCGCGCCCACGCCGAGAGGTCTGCGGCGAAGGGCAGGTCCGCATCGTCGACCCCGTCCGCCGGCCACGCGGCGGCCAGGTCGCCGAGGGCCGCACGCACCGCAGCGGGCCCGGGGTCGTGCGGTACCAGCAGCCCGGTCAGCCACTCGTGGGTGCCGGCGTCGAGCACCTCCCGCGCGGCGGCGTACCTGCGGCGGACCGTCGGGGTGCGCAGGGCAGCCACCAGCGGCGCCTGGGTGGGCAGGCTGATCGGGAACACCCACCCGAGGACGGCGGCAGCCCACGAGTCGGCCGGTCCGGCGGTAGCCAGGCGGTGCCGCACCAGCTGCAGCACGTCGTCCACCCGGCCCAGGACGGCGTCCGGCGCGGTGAACCCCGGTGCGATGCGGTCCTCGAGCCGCCGCGGCGCGCCTGTCGGGTCGGCGAGCACGAACCCGCCGCGGAAGGACGGCGCCAGCCAGTGCGTGCGGGCCACCCGCTCCTCGTCTGCGAGCTCGGCGACGTCCAGCAGGGTGGTCTCCACGACCAGCTCGCCGATGCGGACCTTGCGTCGTCCACCCGTCGTCCCGACGAGCACCACGGTGACGTCGATGTCGGAGGTCGCAGGCACCTCGTCGTCCGGCTCGAGGTCGGTGACCGAGCCGGCGAGGAACGCCCCGCGGAGAGCCGGGTCGCCCGACCATCGATCGAGGACGGCGTCCGCGGCCGCCGCGACGGCCTCGGCTGCCCTCATGCACCCACCCCCGGGATGATCATCGTCTGGTGCAGGCAGGACACGGCGGGCGTCGGCGCGTCTGAGCTGCGGATGACGATGATCAACGGGGCGGGGGTCAGCCGAGGGCGTCGATCGCCTTGTGGATGCGCTGCTCGCTGACCGGACGGGGCGTGCCGACCGCCTGGGCGAACAGGCTGACCCGCAGTTCCTCGACCATCCAGCGGATCCGCACCACCGGGTCGTCCGGGCCACCGACCGCGGGCACGCGACCGCGGACCTCCAGGTACTCGGCCCACACGGCCTCGACCTGGGCCTGCCCCAGCGCGTCGCGGGCGGCGTTGGCCGGCAGCTTCTCCAGCCGCACCGCCATCGCCCTCAGGTAGCGGACGACGTCGGGGAGCCGCCGGCGCCCGGTCGCGGCGACGAAGCCGCGGTGCAGCAGCCCGGTCATCTGGGCCCGCAGGTCGGCCACCGCGACGGCGGGCACGCCCCGGCCGGGTGCGGCGCCGATCGCGATCGCGGTCTCGCGGGCCTGGGTCAGCACCGCCTCCACCCGGCGCACCACCTCGGCGGTCAGCGTGTGCAACTGGGTGCGCGAGGCCTCGACCAGTGCGTCGAAGGCCTCCTGGGTGCGCGGTGGGCCGCCGTGCAGCGCGACCAGCTCGTCGGCGGCGGCGTCCACGCAGTCGGCGACCAGGTCGGGGATCTCGCCGTCCGGGTTGAACTGCAGGGCCAGCCGGCTGCGGGGCGGCAGCGACTTGACCACCTTCGCCGCCGGTGACCCCACGGCGAGCAGCAGCAGCCGGCGCGCCCCGGCCCAGCTCAGCCGCGAGGCCTCGGCCGCCGTCGGCACCACCCGCACGCCGACCGTGGCGCCCTCGTCGACCAGGGCCGGGTAGGCGGTCACCAGGTGGCCCTGCCGGTCGACCTGCACCGTCCCCGGCAGCGTGCCGAGCGTCCAGGTGGTCAGGCCGGTGCGGGAGACGTCGGCCGAGGCGCGGGCCAGCGCCCTGCGCGACTCCCCCGCCACCTGCGCCCGCAGCGCGTCGAGGTCCTTGCCGGTGGCGAGGGTCCGGTCGCGGTCGTCGAGCACCCGGAAGGTGGCCCGCAGGTGGTCGGGCACCGACGACGGCGACCACGCGTCGGGGGGCACCTGCACGGCCACCGCGCGGCGGATCTCCCGCTCCAGGGCCGGCAGCAGGGGCTCGGTGGGGTCGATGTGCGGCAGCACCTCGCGCACCCGGTCCGGGATCGGCACCAGGCCGCGGCGCAGCTGCTTGGGCAGCCCGCGCAGCAGCGCCGTCACCAGCTCCTCGCGCTGCCCGGGGACCGTCCAGGCCAGCGACGCGCCCGAGGTCTCCGCCGCCACGGTGTCCAGCACGCCCAGCGGGACGTCCACGGTCACGCCGTCGTCCTCGGCGCCGGGGTCGAAGGCGTAGGACAGCGGCAGCACCAGGCCGTGCGTCAGGTGCACCTCGTCGGGGAAGTCCCCGGCCCGCACCTCCTCGGCGACCGCGGCGTCGGTGACCATCTCCGGGGTGAGGTCGAGCAGGTGCGGGTCCTGCCGGCGGGCCTGCTTCCACCAGGTGTCGAAGTGCCGGGTGGAGACGACCTCGGCGCCGATGCGGGCGTCGTAGAGCTCGAAGACCGTCTCGTCGTCCACCCGCAGGTCCCGGCGCCGGGCCCGCTCCTCGAGCTCGGCGACCTGGGCCAGCACCCCCTGGTTGTGCGCCCAGAACCGGTGGTTGGTGTGCCACTGGCCCTCGACGAGGGCGTGCCGGATGAACAGCTCGCGGCTGAGCACCGGGTCGATCGAGCCGTACTGCACGCGCCGGCCCACCACGAGCGGGATGCCGTAGAGGGTGACCCGCTCGGTGGCCACGACCGACCCGCGCTTGGCGTCCCACCGGGGCTCGGAGTACTGCCGCTTGACCAGGTGGTCGGCCAGCCGCTCGATCGTGTCGGGATCGACCCGGGCCACGGTCCGGGCGAACAGCCGGCTGGTCTCCACCAGCTCGCCGGCGACCACCCACCGCGGCGGCTTGCGGGTGAGCACCGAGCCGGGTGCGATGACGAACTTCGCGCCGCGGGCGCCCAGGTACTCCCGCGAGCCGCGCCGCTTGTCCCCCGGAGAGGCGTCCTTGCCCAGGTCCTGCTGCAGGCCGACCTGGGAGAGCAGGCCCGACAGCAGCGCCGCGTGCACGCCGCGCTCGTCGGGCTCGGCCGCCAGGTCGCCGGTGGTCATCCCGAGCCGGCGGGCGGTGCCGCGCAGCTGGCCGTGCAGGTCCTGCCACTCCCGGATGCGCAGCCAGTGCAGGTACTCACGCTTCACGGTGCGGCGGAACTGGTTGCCGCTCAGCTCGGACTGGCGGTCCACCAGGTAGCGCCAGAGGTTCAGGATCGAGAGGAAGTCCGAGTCCTCCGCGGCGAACCGGGCGTGCAGCTGGTCGGCGGCGGCCTGCGCGTCGGCGGGGCGCTCCCGCACGTCCTGCACGGTGAGCCCCGCGGCGATGACCAGCACCTCCTCCAGCACCCCGCGCCGGTCGGCCTCCACCACCATGCGGGCCAGCCGGGGGTCCAGCGGCAGCGCGGCCAGCGCCCGGCCGGTCTCGGTGAGCCGGCCGTCGCGCAGCGCCCCCAGCTCGTCGAGCAGGGCGTACCCGTCGGCCACCGCGCGGCGGTCCGGCGGGTCCAGGAACGGGAAGTCCTCCACCGCACCGAGGCCGAGGGAGGCCATCTGCAGCAGCACCGAGGCCAGCGACGTCCGCAGGATCTCCGGGTCGGTGAACTCCGGCCGGCTCTCGAAGTCCTCCTCGCTGTACAGCCGGATCGCGATGCCGTCCGAGGTCCGGCCGCAGCGGCCCGAGCGCTGCCGGGCCGAGGCCTGGCTGATGTCCTCGATCGGCAGCCGCTGCACCTTGGTGCGCGCGGAGTACCGGCTGATCCGGGCGGTGCCGGGGTCGACGACGTAGCGGATGCCGGGGACGGTCAGCGACGTCTCGGCGACGTTGGTGGCCAGCACGATCCGCCGGCCCGTGTGCGGCTGGAAGACCTTGTGCTGGTCGGCGGCCGACAGCCGGGAGTAGAGCGGCAGCACCTCCGCCTGCAGGGCGGCGTCCCCGAGCGCGTCGGCGGTGTCGCGGATGTCCCGCTCGCCGGCCAGGAACACCAGGACGTCGCCCGGGCCCTCGGCGACCAGCTCGCGGCAGGCGTCCACGATCGCCGTCACCTGGTCGCGGTCGGGGTCCGCCTCCGCGTCGTCGGGGTCCACGACCGGCCGGTAGCGCACCTCGACCGGGTAGGTCCGCCCGCTGACCTCGACCACCGGGGCGTCGCCGAAGTGCTTGGCGATGCGGTCGACGTCGATGGTCGCCGAGGTGATGACGACCTTGAGGTCGGGGCGGCGGGGCAGCAGCTGGGCCAGGTAGCCCAGCAGGAAGTCGATGTTCAGCGACCGCTCGTGCGCCTCGTCGACGACGATCGTGTCGTACTGGCGCAGCAGCCGGTCGCGCTGCACCTCGGCCAGCAGCACGCCGTCGGTCATCAGCTTGACCAGGCTCGTGTCGCTGACCTGGTCGGTGAACCGCACCTTGTAGCCGACCACCTCGCCCAGCGGCGAGCCCAGCTCCTCGGCGATCCGCTCGGCGACCGTGCGGGCGGCGATCCGGCGCGGCTGGGTGTGCCCGATGCGGCCGCGCACGCCGCGGCCCAGCTCGAGCAGGACCTTGGGCAGCTGGGTGGTCTTGCCCGACCCGGTCTCGCCGGCCACCACCACGACCTGGTGGTCCCGGATCGCGGCGGCGATGTCGTCCCGACGTCCGCTGACCGGCAGCTGCTCGGGGTAGGTCACGGCCGGGACGGCGGCCGCGCGGGCGGCGATGCGGGCCTCGGCCCGCACGACGTCGGCGGCGAGCTGCTCGCGCTTGCGGGCGCGGGCGGCGGGGTCGCGCACCCCGCGCAGCTGGTCCAGCCGCCGGCGCAGCCGGTGCTCGTCGTCGAGGGTCAGCGCGGGCAGCCGGGACCGGAGGTCGTCGGTCTCGGCAGGCACGCCCTCCAGGGTCGCACCCTCCCGCCACCCGGTTGCCGGTGCGGACGACGACCAGTTGCGCACATCACATCAACATGCACGCCGCAACGAATTGCATGTACCCAGCAACGAGTTGTACCGTCCAACCGTCCCGCCACCGCGGGACGGTCCCTCCCCTCCCCCGGAGCGTTCGTGCCCGACTCCCTCCTGGCCCCCGCCCCGCGCGCGCCCGGCCCGGGCGACCGGCGCGGGGACGTGCACACCGTGTCCGACCAGATGGCCCGCCTCATGCGGGTCATCCACGCGCTCAAGACCGCCGTGACCGCCGGTGGCGACTCCCGCGAGCGGGCCGCCCACGTGCTGCTGTTCCCGCTGGTGCGCCTCGGGCCCCAGCGGCAGAGCGCCCTGGCCGAGATGGTCCACGCCGACCCCTCCACGGTCAGCCGGCACGTCACCGTCCTGGTCGACGCCGGTCTCGTCCAGCGGGTCGCCGACGCCCACGACGGCCGCGCCAGCCAGCTGGTGATCACCCCGGCCGGCGAGGACGTCGTCGCCGCGATGCACCGCGAGCGCGAGGCGCTGTTCGAGTCGGTGACCGCCGACTGGTCCGACGAGGACCTCACCACCTTCGGCGACCTCCTGGAGCGCTTCGTCGGCGACCTCGCCGACGCGCTCCCGGGCGTCGCCGCCACCCTGTCCCGCCCCACCCCCGAGAAGGACCGATGACCCAGACCACCGACCGCGCGGAGCCCTCCGCCGGCGCCCGGGCTGCGGCCGCCGCACCCGGTGCCGACGGCACCTTCACCCACCGCCAGATCATCACCATCCTCATCGGCCTGCTGCTCGGCATGTTCCTGGCCGCGCTGGACCAGACCGTCGTCTCCACGGCCATCCGCACCATCGCCGACGACCTGCAGGGCTACGACCTGCAGGCCTGGGCCACCACGGCCTTCCTCATCACCTCCACGATCGCCACCCCGCTCTACGGGAAGCTGTCGGACATCTACGGCCGGCGACCGTTCTTCCTGTTCGCCATCGCGGTGTTCGTCATCGGCTCCGCGCTGTGCGGCATCTCCACCTCGATGTACGAGCTCGCCGCGTGGCGGGCCGTGCAGGGCATCGGCGCCGGTGGCCTGATGTCGCTGGCGCTGGCGATCATCGCCGACATCGTGCCGCCCCGGGAGCGCTCGAAGTACCAGGGCTACTTCATGGCCGTCTTCGGCACCTCCTCGGTGCTCGGCCCGGTCATCGGTGGCGCCCTGGCCGGGCAGGACTCGATCCTGGGCCTGGACGGCTGGCGCTGGATCTTCTGGGTCAACGTCCCGCTGGGCATCCTCGCCCTGGCCGTGGTCTTCAAGAACCTGCACCTGCCGCACACCCGGCAGAGCCGGCGCATCGACTACCCCGGCGCGCTGACCCTCATCGCCTTCCTGGTGCCGCTGCTGATCGTCGCCGAGCAGGGCCGCACCTGGGGCTGGGCCTCGACCAGCGCCGTCGTCTGCTACGTCATCGGCGCGGTCGGCTTCGTCGCCTTCGTGCTGGCCGAGCGGGCCTACCGCGACGACGCGCTGCTGCCGCTGCGGATGTTCAAGAACCGGACGTTCTCCGTCAGCGCGGTCAGCTCGGTCGTCGTCGGCATGGGCATGTTCGGCGGTCTGCTGCTGCTGCCGCAGTACCTGCAGATCGTGCACGGCTCCTCGGCCACCGAGGCCGGCCTGCAGATGATCCCGCTCGTGCTGGGCATCATGACCGGCGCGATGAGCTCTGGCATCGTGATCGGCAAGACCGGCAAGTACAAGAAGTTCCCGCTCATCGGCCTGGTGCTGATGATCGCGGCGCTGACCTCGCTGTCCTTCGTCGTCGGCGCGGACACCAACTACTGGCTCATGGTGCCCTTCATGGTCGCGATGGGCGTCGGCCTGGGCTTCAACTTCCAGCCGATCATCCTGGCCGTGCAGAACGCCGTCAGCCCCCGCGAGATCGGCGTGGCCACCTCCTCGGTGACCTTCTTCCGCCAGATGGGCGGCACCCTGGGCACCGCGATCTTCCTCTCGGTGCTGTTCACCCGGCTGCCCACCGACATCGGCAACTCGATCAGCTCGGCCGCGGCCAGCGACCCGCAGGTCGCCCAGGCCGTGCAGAGCGGGCAGCTGCCCGCGGGCGGCAGCGCCCTCTCGGACACCTCGTTCATCTCGCAGCTGCCGGACTTCCTCGCCCGCCCGTTCAAGGACGGGTTCTCCACCTCGATCGACTTCGTGTTCCTGCTCGCCGCGATCGTCCTGGTCGTCGGGCTGGTCGTGCTGTTCTGGCTGCCGCAGGTCCCCCTGCGCAACCAGTCCGGCGTCCAGGCCCGGGCCGCGGGTGCGGCGGAGGGTGCGCCGACCGCCGACGCCCCCGCCGAGCAGCCGGCCACCGTCGCGGCGAACGCCGCCGGCGCGGCAGCACCCACGTCCAGTGCCGCGACCGACAGCACCACCGACACCGGCCGGCACGCCGTCGTGACCGACCAGCCGGTGGGCAGGCACGAGGACCTCGGGGCCGAGCACGGCAAGCACGAGGGGGACGACGGCCGACCCACCGGGCTGGCCAGCATCCCCGCCGACCACCTGCCCGCCGACCAGATACCGGCCGGTCGCCCGAAGGCCTGACCTCCCGGCCGCCCCGTCGATCATGGGGTTGTCGCCGCCGGACCGCCGCCCACCGGCGCGTCCGGCGGCGACAACCCCATGATCATGTGCGGGGTCGGCGCCGATGGGCCAGGGTTCCCCCATGGGTGATCCCTCGTTCCCCGGGTTCGACGTGCTCGACCTCGACGTGGAGCACCCGCTCGGGGGCACCCGGGTGCACGCCGTCACCGGGGGCGAGGGGCCGCCGCTGCTCCTGCTGCACGGCTACCCGCAGACCCACGCACTGTGGGCCGGGATCGCCCCCGACCTGGCCCGTGACCACACGCTGGTCGTCCCCGACCTGCGCGGCTACGGCGACTCCGGCAGGCCCGCGGACGCCGCGGACCACGCCCCGTACTCCTTCCGCGCCATGGCCGCCGACGTCGCCGCACTGATGGCGCACCTGGGCCACGAGGCCTACGCGGTGGTGGGCCACGACCGCGGCGCCCGGGTCACCCACCGGCTGGCCCTGGACCACGCCGACCGGGTCACCCGCGCCGCCGTCCTCGACGTGCTGCCGACAGCGCACGTCTACGACCACGTCGACCGACGGCTCGCCACGGCCTACTACCACTGGTTCTTCTACCTGCAGCCCGCCCCGCTGCCGGAGAACCTGATCGCCGGCGACCCGACCGGCTACCTGCACAGCCTGCTCGGCGGCTGGGGCGGGCCGCTGGACGCGCACTCCCCCGCGCAGCTGGCCGAGTACGAGCGCTGCTTCGCCGACCCGGCCACCCGGCACGCGATGCTCGAGGACTACCGGGCCGGCGCCTCGGTCGACCTGGAGCACGACGCGGCCGACGCCGCCGCCGGACGCCGGGTGACCTGCCCGCTGCTGGTGCTGTGGGGTGGGCGCAGCGTGGTGGGCACCGGCCCCGACGACGTGCTGGCGGTCTGGCGCGAGCGCGCGGCCCGCGACGACCTGGTCACGGGCCGGCCGGTGGACGCCGGCCACTTCCTCGTCGACGAGGCGCCGGAGCAGACCCTCGACGCGCTGCGGGGCTTCCTGCAGGCCTAGCCTCGGGCCATGCGCGCATCACTGGTGATGTCCCGTCGCGACCTGGACTTCCTGCTGCACGAGTGGCTGCAGGTCGAGCAGCTGACCAAGCGGGAGCGGTTCTCCTCGCACGACCGCGGCACGTTCGACGCCGTCCTCGACCTGGCCGCCGAGATCGCCGTCGAGCACTTCGCCCCGCACAACCGGGCCGCCGACGAGCACGAACCGCACGTCGTGGACGGCAAGGTCGTGCTCGTGCCCGAGGTGGCCGCGGCGCTCAAGGTGTTCGGCGAGGCCGGGTTGGCCGCGGGCACGCTGCCCGAGGAGCTGGGTGGCATGCAGCTGCCGCAGGTGGTGAGCAAGGCCGCGACGGTGTGGTTCCAGGCCGCGAACGTGGGCAGCTCGGCCTACCCGTTCCTCACCATGGCCAACGCGCACCTGCTGCTCGCGCACGGCAGCCCGGAGCAGGTCGAGACCTACGTCCGCCCGATGGCCGAGGGCCGCTGGTTCGGCACCATGGCGCTGTCCGAGCCGCAGGCCGGCTCGAGCCTGGCCGACATCACCACGAAGGCGCAGCCGCAGGAGGACGGCTCCTACCGGCTCACCGGCACCAAGATGTGGATCTCCGGCGGCGACCACGAGCTCAGCGAGAACATCGTCCACCTGGTGCTGGCGAAGATCCCCGGCGGACCGGCGGGCGTGAAGGGGATCAGCCTGTTCGTCGTCCCCAAGTTCCTGCCCGAGGGGGACGGCGTCGGCGAGCGCAACGACGTCGTGCTGGCCGGGCTGAACCACAAGATGGGCTACCGCGGGACGACGAACACGCTGCTCGCCTTCGGCGAGGGCGTGCACACCCCGGGCGGGCGCCCCGGCGCCGTCGGTTGGCTGGTCGGCGAGGAGAACCGCGGACTGGCCGCGATGTTCCACATGATGAACGAGGCCCGGGTGGGCGTCGGGCTCGGCGCGACGGCGCTGGGCTACACCGGTTACCTGCACGCGCTCGACTACGCCCGCACCCGCACCCAGGGCCGGCCGCCCGCCGGCAAGGACCCGCTGGCGCCGCCGGTGGCCATCGTGGAGCACAGCGACGTCAAGCGGATGCTGCTGGCGGCCAAGAGCTACGTCGAGGGTGGCCTGGCGCTGGGGCTGTACTGCGCGAAGCTGGTGGACGAAGAACAGACTGCGCAGACCTCCGGCGAGCGCGAGCAGGCGCACACGCTGCTCGAGGTGCTCACCCCGATCGCGAAGAGCTGGCCCTCGCAGTGGGGGCTGGCCGCCGACGACCTGGCCATCCAGGTGCACGGCGGCTACGGCTACACCCGCGACTTCCCGGTCGAGCAGTTCTACCGGGACAACCGGCTGAACCCCATCCACGAGGGCACGGTGGGCATCCAGGGCCTGGACCTGCTGGGCCGCAAGGTCGTGGCCGGCGGCGGCGAGGGCCTGCGCCTGCTGGCGGAGACCATCGGGGCGACGACGGCGCGGGCAGCCGGCACGGAGTGGGCCGACCTGGCCGCCGACGTCGACGCCGCGGTGGCCCGGGTGGGCGCGGTGACCCAGACCCTGTGGGGGGCCGGGGACCCGGACGTGACCCTGGCCAACGCCACGGTCTACCTGGAGGCGGTGGGCCACGTCGTGGTGGCCTGGCTGTGGCTGGAGCAGGTGCTCGCCGCCGGGGACGGCGAGGGCGACTTCTACGCCGGCAAGCGGGCCGCGGCCCGGTACTTCCAGCGCTACGAGCTGCCGCGGACCGGGCCGCAGCTGGACCTGCTGGCGAGCCTGGACCGGACGACGCTGGACGCCGACCCGGCCTGGCTCTGACGGGTCAGGCCGACAGGGACTCCGCGGCGGCGGCGTGCCGGCCGCGGGGGGTGGGGGCGACGGCGGTGCGCTTCTCGGTCTCGTAGCGGGACGTCGACTGCGTCCCCATCGCGATCACCAGGGCGGTCAGCAGCAGGAAACCCACGAGGGTCACGACCGGCCACAGCAGCATCGGGTTGGTCCCCATCCTCTCGAGAACCCGGCGGAGGACCCGCCGGTACGTCATCCGTGACGTCCACTGCCCGCATCTTCGGCAACCGAACCCCGCATCACCCAGAAGCCAGGTGAAGATGAGGTAACGGTGCTCACAGTCCCGGACGGCGTGGTCCCATGCGGGGGTCAGGCTACCGATGTCGACCAGGAGGTCCCGTGACCCGCGAAGCCCCGCGCGCCGGGGTGCTGGTGCTCACCCTGGCGCTGGCGGTGACGACGCTGTCGTTGCTGCAGTCGCTGGTGGTGCCCATGCTCCCGGTCATCGGCGCGCAGCTCGGCGTGGGGGCAGGTGCGGCGGGCTGGG
Source organism: Klenkia sp. PcliD-1-E (assembly GCF_024124375.1). Lineage (GTDB taxonomy): Bacteria > Actinomycetota > Actinomycetes > Mycobacteriales > Geodermatophilaceae > Klenkia. The sequence continues at coordinate 7,560 of NZ_JAMXRZ010000057.1, read as the reverse complement.
TGCTGACGGCGAACCTGCTCGCCGCCGCCGTGCTCACACCGGTGATCGGCCGGCTCGGCGACACCCTGGGCGAGCGGCGGGTGGTGCTCGGCGTCCTGGTGGTCATCAGCGCGGGCACGCTGCTGGCGGTGCTGACGACGTCCCTGCCGGTGCTGCTGGTCGCCCGGGTGCTGCAGGGCGCCTCGTACGGGCTGTTCCCGCTGTCGATCTCCATCCTGCGCCGGGAGCTGCCGGCGCAGCGGCTGACCGTGGCCATGTCGGTGGTGTCCAGCACGCTGGCCGTGGGCGGGGTCATCGGCCTGGTCGTCACCGGTCTGCTGACCCGCGACGGCGGGGACTACCACCACCCGTTCTGGCTGGGGCTGGCCATCGCGCTGGTGTCGCTGGCGCTGGCGGCGTGGGCGCTGCCCGACCGGCCGGCCAACGCGACCGGCGGGGTGGACTGGTGGGGCGCGGTGCTGCTGGGGGCCGGGCTGGTGCTGCTCCTGCTGCCGCTGTCGCAGGGCCACACCTGGGGCTGGGGGTCCCCGGCCACCCTGGGCTGCCTGGCCGGGGCGGTCGTCGTGCTGGTCGGCTGGGTGCTGCTGCAGCGCCGCCGCACCCACCCGCTGGTCCGGCCACAGCTGCTGGCCGACCGCCGGATGCTGGTGCCCAACGTCGCCGGGCTGATGACCGGGTTCGGCCTGTTCGCCTCGTTCCTGGCGGTCACCCAGTTCGTGCAGGTGCCGGCCGCGGCGGGGTACGGCTTCGGCGCGTCCACCCTGGAGGCGGCGGTGGTCTACCTGCTGCCCGGCGGCGTCGCCGGGATCGTGCTGGCCCCCTTCGCCGGGCAGGTGGTCGCCCGGATCGGCGGGGAGACCACGCTGATGATCGGGGCGGCGTCCGGGCTGGCCGGGTTCGTCCTGTTCGCGCTGGCCCGGTCGCTGCCGTGGGTGGTGGTGCTGGTCGGGCTGCTGACCCAGCTGGCGGTGACGGTGGCGTTCGCGGCGCTGCCCGCGCTGGTGGTGCAGGCGGTCGACGCCGGCGAGACCGGCGTGGCCAACGGGGTCAACTCCATCACCCGGTCGGTCGGCAGCGCGCTGGCCAGCGCCCTCATCATCACCGTCGTGGCCGGGTCCGCCGACGCGAGCGGGTTGCCGTCGGCGGGGTCGTTCACCGTCGTCGCCCTGCTGGGTGGCGGCAGCGCGCTGGTCACCGGCGTCGCGGCGCTGTGGGGCCGGCGGGGCACCCGACGGCCCGACGAGCTCGCCGACGTCGAGGCGGCGACCGCGTGCGCGGGCGAGTGGTCGCCGGTGAGCGGGATCCGCTAGCCCCGGTCGGCGGACCGGCGCATCGACCACATCTGCGCCGGCCGCTCGAACTGGGTCGCGACCTCCCAGGTGACGTGCGGCGGGCCGGTCTCCTTGCGGAAGTTGGCCACCGCGACGCGGGCCAGCTCGGGGTCGGCGGCCACCCGCGCGGCGAACTCGCGGGCCCGGGGCTCGACCTCGTCGGCGGGCAGCGCCGCCCAGGCCAGGCCCAGCTCGGCGGCCCGCGTCCCGCTGACCTCCTCCCCGAACAGCGCCATCGCCGCCGCGGCCTCCCGGCCGACGAGCCGGGACAGGATGACGAAGTGCCCGCCGCCGGGGTGCAGACCGCGCTTGAGGAAGCCGCAGATCAGCCGGGCGTCGTCGGCGACCACCCGCAGGTCGGCGGCCAGCAGCATGTTCATGCCCGCGCCCACGGCCGACCCCCGGACGGCGGCGACGGTCGGCACCCGCACCTGGCCCAGCCGGTAGAAGGAGTCGTAGATCGCGCCCATCCCGTCCCAGGCGGGGCCGGCGGCGGGGTCCTTCCCCGCGTCGAGCAGGGTCTGCACGTCGCCGCCGGCGCAGAAGCTCCTGCCGACGGCGGTGAGCACCAGCGCGCCGACGTCGTCGCGGGCGTCGACCTCCTCGAGCACCGCGATGAACTCCGCGGCCATCGCGGGGGTCAGCGCGTTGCGCCGGTCGGGGGCGTTGAGGGTGACGACGGCGACGCCGCCGTCCACCTCCAGGAGGACCTCGTCGTCAGCCATGCCGGAGATCAGACCACGCCGGTCCGGCACCCGCGCCTGGACGGCCGTGCTGGAATACGCCATCGGGGACGGAGGGAGGCACGTGGTCGACGACGTCGAGGTGCCCGCGTCCCAGACGCTGGACCGGGGCATCCGGGTGCTGGAGCACCTGGCCACCACCCGCACCCCCCAGTCCATCGCCACCGTCGCGGCCGCGGTGGGCGTGCACCGGTCGGTGGCCTACCGGCTGCTGCGCACGCTGGAGGCGCACCGGCTGGTCGAGCGGGACGCCGAGGGCAGCTACGGCGTGGGCCTGGGCGTGGTCGGGTTGTCCCGCGCGGTGCGCCGCACGCTGCAGGCCGCAGCCACCCCGGAGCTGGCCCGGCTGGTGCAGCAGCTGGGCATGACCGCGTTCCTCGTGGTCCGCGACGGCGCGGAGGCGGTCACCGTCAACGCCGTCGAACCGCGTGACTCCCCCGCGCACGTGGCGTTCCGGCCGGGCAACCGGCACCCGGTCGAGCTGGGCGCCACCGGCCAGGCCCTGCTCATCCCGGAACCGCCCTCGGCCGACGACCGCCCCGAGCTGGTGGCCGCCCGCGCGCGCGGCTGGGCGTCGTCCCTGGGCGAGGTCATCCCGGGCATGCGGGCCGTCGCCGCGCCGGTCCGCCGTCCCGACGGCCCGGCGGCCGGCGCCCTGGCGGTCATCTTCGTGGACCAGACCGTCGACGACGAGGTGGTCGGCCCGGTGCTGGTGACCGCCGCGGACCGGGTCTCCGACGCCCTGGGTTGAGGCCCCCGACGGCGGGGGTAGGGCGGCGGGACCGATCGCGCCATCGACGACGGGAGCCGCCGTGCACCTGCTGGTCCTGGGCGGGGGTGGCTTCCTGGGCCACTACGCCGTCACCGCCGCGCTGGGCCGCGGCCACGAGGTCACCGTGCTCGACCGGTCGGGGGAGAGCCCGGTGGAGCACGCCGTGGTGCTCACCGGCGACCGGGACGGCGACCTGTCCGCGCTGGGTTCGGGGACCTGGGACGCCGTCCTGGACACCGCCGTGGACACCCGGCCCGGTCCGACGGCGGTCCGGCGCACCGCCGAGGTGCTGAGGGACCGGGTGGGCACGTACTGCTCGGTGTCCGCGCTCGCCGACCGGGCCGCGGCCGGGGAGCTGCTGGCCGGGGCCTTCGGTGACCGGGTGCTGCTGGCGGGGGTGGGCACGCTCGTCGGTCCCCGTGACCCCTCCGACCGGTTCGGCTACTGGCCGCTGCGGTTGGCCCGCGCCCGCGAGGGGACCCGGCCCGACCCGGTGCTCGTGCCCGGCGACCCCTCGCGCCGGGTGGAGTACGCCGACGTGCGGGACGTCGCCGACTGGCTGGTGCAGCTGCTCGACGACGGCGCGACCGGTGTGCACGACGCCGTCGGGCCGGGGCGGCCGGACACCCTGGGGGAGGTCATCGCGGCCTGCGAGACCGGGGCCGGGTCGACCACCGAGCACGTCGAGCTGGTGTGGGCCGATGAGGGCTGGCTGCACGACCAGCTGCACGACGTGCCGGTGGACCGGCGACCGCTGTGGTTCCCCGACGGCAGCGCCCCCCGGGAGGACGAGCACCGGGGCGGCGGCCTGACCTCCCGGCCGATGGCCGAGACCGCCCGGGACACCGTGCAGTGGGCCTGGGACCACGCGCTGTCCGGCGGCCTGACCGCGGGTCTGACCGCCGAGCGGGAGCAGGAGCTGGTCCGGGCCTGGCGGTCGCGCTGACTACCGTGCAGGCATGACCGAGCCCGCCGAGGACAAGCCCAAGACCCCTGTGTGGTGGACGGCGGTGCCGGTGCTGGTGGGCGCCTACGCCGTCTACGGCCTGGCCCGCGGTGACACCGGGTCGATCTGGCCGTGGGGGGACCTCATCGTCCTCGCCGTCGCCCTGGTGCTGCTGGGGATCGTGCTGGCGCCCCGGTTGCGCGGTCGCCGCTGACCGCGTCGGGGAACGAGCGGTCCCCGAACAGCACGGCCCTCGCCAGCGCCCGCCCGGGCGGGGTGGCCAGCAGCGGGAACCCGGCCTCCACCAGCCCGGGTGAGCGGACGGCGGCCAGCGCCCGCCGCAGGGCGATCCGGCCCCGGAAGGTCCGCCGCAGCGCCGCGCCGTCGTAGCCGACCGGGGTCGTGCCGGCGCGCAGAGCGGTGTCCAGGACGTCGACGGCCTGCGCCGCCTGGCGCAGGCAGGGGTCCAGGCCGCCGGCGGTGAGCGGGGAGACCGCGCCGGACGCGTCACCGACCAGCAGGCCCTCGGGCGAGCTGATCCGGCGCAGCAGACCGCCGACCGGGATGGGCCCGCCGCGGCGCTCGGCGTCCGCGGGCACGGTGTGGTGCAGGCCCGGTGCGGTGGCGGCGACGCTGCGCAGCGCGGCGGTGAGGCCCTGCGGGTAGCGGTCGGGGTAGCCCGCGGTGCCGACGTGCACGTGCTCGCCGTCGTCGACCACCCAGGCCAGGTAGCCCGGGGCGAGCACCGGGTCGAGCACGCAGTGGAAGGCCGGCGGGCGGTCGTGCCGGGGGACGGCGAACACCACCTCGGCACCCACCAGCAGGTGCCGGTTGCGGTCCAGGCCGAGCTCCGCGGCCACCCGGGAGCGGGCGCCGTCGGCCCCGACCAGGAACCGGGCGCGCACGGTGCGCTCGCCGCCCGGGCCGGCCAGCCGCCAGCCGTCGCCGTCCCGGCCCAGGAACCGGGTGGCCAGCGAGATGCGGACACCGGCCTCGACGGCGTCCCGCGCGGCGGCCAGGTACAGGCCGGCCATGTCCCCGACCCGGTACTCGGTGCGGGGGCTGTCCAGCACGACCGCACGGCGACCCGAGGGCGGGTGCAGCACCACCCGGCTGATCGGCGGGCCGAGGTGGGCCTGCGGCAGCGGGAAGTCGGCGAGCGTGCGGGCCACGAAGATGCCGGTGGTGCGCACCGCTCCGTCCAGCCGCGAGCGCCGGTCCACGAGGGTCACCGCGTGGCCGCGGCGGGCCAGCCCAGTGGCGGTGTGCAGCCCGGCCAGGCCCGCGCCGATCACCAGGACGTCGGTCACGAGACCACCTCGGCGTCCTCGTCCACCCAGTGCAGCAGGTCACCGGGCTGGCAGTCGAGCACCCGGCAGATGGACTCCAGGGTGCTGAACCGCACGGCCTTGGCCCGGCCGTTCTTCAGCACCGCGACGTTGGCGGGGGTCAGGCCGACCTTCTCGGCGAACTCGCCCACGCCCATCCGGCGCTCGGCCAGCAGCACGTCGATGCGCACGACGATCGGCATCAGATGACCTGCTCGAGGTCGCTGCGCAGCTCGGTGGCCTGGCGCAGCAGCGACCGCAGCACCAGCACGACCAGCTCGACGACGACGATGCCCAGCAGCACGACGAACAGCAGCAGCGGCAGGCCCGGGTCGGTGGCGTTGATGCCGACGAGCAGGAACCCGGCGGCGAACACCGCTCCCCCGCACGCCGTCGCGCGCACGACGACGTCCACCCAGCGCAGCGCGTCGGTGGTGAAGATCGCGTCGCGCTCGACCATGCCGAGCAGCTTCCAGGTCGCGACCAGCACGACCTCGAACCCGAGCAGGGTGCCGCCGGCGACCAGGGTCAGCGGCCAGCGCAGCCAGGCGAGCTCGGCATCGACCCGGGCCATGGAGGCGAACTGCCCGGGGAAGGAGAACAGCTGCAGCACCAGCACGACCCCGAACAGGGCGACCAGGAAGACGCGGAGCAGCGGGACCACCCGCAGACGAGGCATGCATCGACCATCGATCGAAACCTATCGAATGTCAATAGCCCACGCCGTCGGCGTCGTGATCACCACGGCTCGGCTGCTGCCTCAGCCGGGGGGACACCGCAGCCGACCCGAGCTGACCGTGCTGCACGAGGTGGGCCCCGTGGGGATCGAACCCACAACCCGCGGATTAAAAGTCCGCTGCTCTGCCAGTTGAGCTAGAGGCCCGCGCCCTCGAGCCTACGGGGGCGCCGCCGGACGGCGAGTGTGCAGTTGGCGGGGTCCCCGGGGCGCTCCGGACCCGGGAACTGCACAGTCGCGGGTGCACGATGGGCCGGTGATCCTGCCGCCGGTGCGCGACCCCCGGATGGTCACGGTGCGCCGCGGCGGGACGCTCACCGACGAGCACCACCACCTGCTCGCGCTGTGGGCGGCCGCGTGCGCCGAGCGGGTGCTGCCGCTGTTCGCGGCCGAGCGCCCCGACGACACCCGGCCGTCCGACGCACTGGCCGCCGTCCGCGCCTGGACCCGCGGCGACCTGCCGATGATGGCCACCCGCGCCGCCGGCGGGCACGCGATGGGGGCCGCCCGCGACCTGCGGGGCGCCGCCCGGTTCGCTGCCTACGCCGCCGGCCAGGCCGCGGTCGTGGCGCACGTCGCCGAGCACGACCTGGGCGCCGCCGCGTACGCGATCAAGGCGGTCCGCGCCGCCGGGGGCCCGGACGCAGGACGCCGGGAGCGCGACGCGCAGCGCACCCTGTTGCCCGCCGCCGTCCGGGACCTGGTGCTGGACGACCAGGCACGGCGCGACGCCCTGTGCTGGTCCGTCTTCGGTGCCTGATCACCCAGCGTGGTCGGCGCACCGCCCGTCACCCGTCCGGGGCCGCAGCAGCACCGATCGAGGGATGCCGTGACCACGCAGGGTCACCTAGCGTCGTCCGGGTCCCCGCACAGGTCCTGCAGAGAGCGAGCACCCCCGCATGCCCGGCAAGCACCAGGTCTCCACGACCCGGCCGCTGGTCCAGGGCCGGGTGCTGCCGCCCCGCCCCCGCCTGCTCACCCGGCTGGGTCGGCACCGTGCGCAGCCGGCCGCGCCGTCCACCGCACGGTTGCTGGTGCTCGTCCCCGCCCAGGACGCCGAGCGCACGATCGCCGCGTGCCTGCGCTCGCTGCAGGCGCAGACCCGGGTCCCCGACCGCGTCGTGGTGCTCGCCGACGACTGCCTCGACGACACCGAGGAGATCGCCCGCGGGTTCGCCGGCGTCACCGTCCTGCGCACCGTGGAGAACCCCGACGGACGTGCGGGCGCGCTGACCACGGGCTGGCGCCGCTTCCGCACCGGTGCCGACCTGGTCGCCGTCGTCGACGCCGACACCGTGCTCGCCCCCGACTGCCTGGAGCAGCTGGAGCGCACCCTCGCCGGCCGCCCGGGCGGGGTCGTCGCCCGCTACGGCGTCGACCAGGAGCTCGGCTCCACCCCGGTCGCCCGCCGGCTGGTCCGCCGCGACCCCGCCGAGCTGGCTGACTGGACGCTCGGCGCGCTGCGCGGGGAGCGGGCGGAGTACGCCCTCGACGGGCAGGTCGGGCTCTACGACGCCTCCGCGCTGCACGCCGTCACCGACCGCCGCGGCACGCCCGGCCCGTGGGACCTGCTGGACGGGGACCCCGAGCTGCTGCGCGACCTGCGCCGCGTCGGTGCCCCGGTGGCCACCAGCCCCGCCGCCCGCGCGCACGCCGGACCGGTGCTGACCGTGCCGGCGCTGGCCCGCCGCCGCCGGGTCCGCG